>JAAXHO010000115.1:72866-102189 GCA_012270795.1 Candidatus Poribacteria bacterium | reverse complement strand
AATGTACAAAAACTTTACACACCCTGATCATAAAAAATGTTTTACTTGAAGAGATGTTGAAATTCTGATAACATGTGCTTTATGTGAAAGAGAGAATCCGTTGTAATATATTTTCAAAGAAGTAACTTTTTGTATTCTGAACGGATACTACTTTTTCGCCTTTTTACCACTCAAAAACTCAAAAACTATCTGAACTATAGTAATTCAATTATGGAAGATTATGTCCTAATAGCAAATCCGATTTCTGGTAAAGGCAAAGCAAAAACTGTTGCAGAACAGGTACAATCTACACTAAAAGCCGAAAAGCAAATTGGTGAGCTAAAACTGACGACAGGTACAGGTGATGCAAAACGTTTTGCAAAACAGGCTGTATCAACTGGAATTAAGCGCGTGATTGTCTGTGGGGGTGATGGTACACTGCACGAAGTTGTCAACGGTATTGTGGGTATATCTGATGTTACTTTAGGTATAGTTCCATGCGGACGTGGTAACGATTTAGCTACTGCTATAGGTATACCCAAGAAGACGCACAATGCCATTCAAATCTTACTCGCTGGCAATACGAAAGATATTGATTTGGGAGTAGTTTATTCGGAAAAGGGCAGTAAACATTATTTTACGACAATCACCACTTGTGGTTACGATACAGAGGTCAGTAAACGGGCTGCATCACGGGAGACACCATTTTCTGGAACTGCTTCCTACCTTTACGCTGCAATCGCCACATTATCAGATTTCAGATGTCCCCATGCACGGATTGAAGGTGACTTTGGCATTTATGAAGATAAGATTTTACTGGCAGCAACAGGAAATACAAAAAGTTACGGTGGCGGATTTAAGATCGTACCATCAGCACAAATGGATGATGGCATTTTTGATGTCTGTATAATCCATGCCCTCCCAGCGTTTACAATACTAAGGTTGATGGTAACGCTTTTTTGGGGAGGACACGTCTCACATCCTGCTGTGGAAATACATCAAACGCGTAAACTAACGATACAAACTGACCCGCCTGTTATGCTATATGCAGATGGAGAACCGATGTGTGAAACGCCTGCTTCAATTGAGATTGTGAAAAACGGACTAAAAGTACTTGTACCGCGATAGTCGTTAATCGTAGGTCGGGTAGAGCTTGCGAAACCCGACATGTTTCCTTCCTGTCGGGTTTCGCAAGCTCTACCCGGGGAATGCTCTATAGCATTCATACCGTTGATTTGGACCTACAGATGGTTATATTGAAATGTGAAAAATACAACAAAAAAGGCGAAAACTAAATAACCCTGAGTAACAGTATGTCCAATAACTACGATTCATCTGGATACATTTCCTGAATGACATCAGCATATTTTTCAATGATAACATTCCGTTTCAACTTCAATGTAGGTGTCATCTCATCCTCTTCTTGTGAGAATTCCTTTTCAAGCAGTGCAAACCGTCTAACCTGCTCAAAATCAGCAAAATCTGAGAGACGTTCCCGGATCTCTTTCTGGATCAGTTGTTCCACTTCCCGTTTCTTTAACAGATCAGATATGTCACTACTGTCTACATCATTGTCTGCTGCCCAAGATTTAAGCGCATCAATATTTGGAACGATGAGTGCTGCAATATTTTTACGTTCATTACCTAACAACATGATCTGATTTACATAGGGACTTTGCACTAGTTGGCTTTCGATAGGTTGCGGGGCAACATTCTTACCATTTGACAGGACAATGATGTTCTTTTTCCTATCAGTAATCTTGAGAAAACCGTCTTCATCAATGATGCCTATGTCTCCAGTGTGAAACCACCCCTCACCATCAATTACTTCTGCCGTAGCGGAATCGTTGTTGAAATAGCCTTTCATAATATGTGGACCGCGAGTTAGAATTTCACCATCTTCAGCAATCTGGACTTCAATTCCAGGAATAGGTGGCCCGACAGTCCCAAATTTCCATTTTTCTGGATAGTTTAGACTGATGACCGGTGAGGTTTCTGTTAGACCGTATCCTTCTAAAATCAAAATACCTGCTGCATGAAAAAACTCAGCAATAGACTGGGGCAACGCTGCACCACCTGAAATAAAAAATCGCAGATTCCCACCTGTTGCAGTTTTCAATTTGGCAAATACTAATTTATCTGCAATGTTCTGTTTCAATTGTAACATCGCAGATGGTCTCTTCCCTTGCTGAATTGCAGAACTAACTTTTGAACCGACTGATACACCCCAATGAAATATCTTCTGTTTCAACGATGATCCTGCTTGCACAGCATGCAAAACTCTATCATGCATTGTTTCATATAAGCGGGGGACGCTGAGCATTACAGTCGGTGAAACCTCTTGCATGTTCTGTGCGACAGTAAATGTACTCTCAGCATAAGCAACCTTTGCACCTGAGAATATGGGGACATAATGTCCACCAAGCCTTTCAAACACATGGGATAAAGGTAGGAAGGATAATAAGACATCAGTTTTACTGACATCAACAAGTGTTTTTGCAGCGTTATAGTTAGAAATGAAATTGGCATGCGTTAGCATTACCCCTTTAGGATTTCCAGTAGTTCCTGAAGTATAGATTATAGTTGCAATTTCTTCTTCATCAGAAACACTGTCTAATTGGATGTCAGAATCCTTACCCAGTTGACAAACATCAACAAACTGACTTACCCCCTCAGGTATTTCTTCTTCCACCTCATTGTAGATTATAATCCTATCCAAAGATGGTAATTCATCTGTGATAGCGTTTACTTTCTGCAACTGTTCATTTGTAGAGACACAGATGATTTTCGCTCCAGAATCTTTGAGTATAAAACCTACTTGTGCTGAAGTCAGTGTTGAAAACATTGGAACATTGACTGCTCCTGCTTTGAGAATACCGAAGTCCGATATTGCCCACTCAGGACGATTCTCCGATAAAATAGCTACTCTATCTCCTTTTTCTACACCTAAAGTCTGCAATCCCTTACTGAAAGCATCAACAGATTCGCCAAATTCTGTGTAAGTAATATCTTGATATGTACCACCTTTTGGTTTATGTGCTAATGCGGGTTTGTCCCCGTATTCTTGAACTGCTTGATCAAACAATGTAATCAGTGTCATATATCATCTCCATGCAGATTTTGCAGAAATTCTAACATACCGCATGATAAGAGTCAAGTACAAGTATTAGGCACATCAAAGGCATTCAATTGTCGAGTTTCATTATTGTTGGAGGGGTTTCTAACCCCGATTTCAGATACACGGTGTGTCTTTTCTGCGATTCACCTGAGGCGGTATACACCGCACAACCGACAATAGGATTGCCCCCTGTCTTTTGTGCTTCGGTATAAAATTCCCATGCCCCGAACATATTTGCCGTGGTCGGTGAGTGCAAGAACCTGTGTGCTATTCTCCACACAATCCTGAGAATCCTGGTTCAGGCAAAATAAAAAAGAGGCACAACTTATTGTACCTCTTACTCTTGCTAAACAAATGTGATTAGGATTTTTCCGAGTGCCTATATTTGAACATTATGACAAAGAAATTCCCCCTTATAGATTCGTTTTGATGTCGCTCCAAAATAGTGTAAGTTTCTGGTTTGTAATGTTTGGTATGTGAGCTTCAATGGTTTCGGTGTTAGTATTAATTGCGTGGGGATACCAAATCTCTGGTGTTTCAATACCAACGAATTGGTTCGGCATGCGAATACTTTTCTCGATGAGAAGGTTTGACGACTGCGGACTATCTATTTTCGTGTATTGATGTTTTAACGTGCCCCACGGTGATGGTGAAACACGGGCATATTTTGCACGCGTCACTTCAAACGCTGTCAAAACGTAATCTTCTGTCGGTTTCTCGGTGAAAAATGCTATCTTCACTAAAAAGACAGACGCAGCCAAGTAGCAAAGCAATGCAACACTGTTCACAAACTGTGAACGAAGTTCTATTTTGAACTTCTGTAATAGCCATGAGATTGGGTTTGCAAAGAGGGCGGTTTGCGATTGCTTATGAACATCCCGAATTTGGTTTTGTATTTTTCCAAGTAAATCGGGTGGCGGTACTGGTGCTTCAAGACTTCCGAGCAACGAAGCAGTGTGCAATAATCCTTCATATTCCACTTGACATGCCTTGCAGCCCCGCAGATGTTGCAAAAAGTTCTTCCGTTCTGTCCCAGTTAACATGTTACCTTGACGATGTAAAACCAGGTTTTCACGAGTCTGTTCACAATTCATTTTGACAATCCTCGCTTTCATAAGGTAATAATATATACATGTTACACACAAAATTGCTTACAAATAGTATTTTTCCAATTTCGTTTTTAGGTTTTGGGTTGCTTTATTTAATCTTGAGGCAACGGTACCGAGAGAAATGTTTAATACTTCGGCAATCTCTTTGTATTTGAGATGTTGCATATAATATAACGTTATAACTTCACGTTGTTTCGGTGGTAAGCGGTCAATCGCAGCTTGAATCACTTGACTCTGTTCAGTCTTTATCGCTACCCGTTCTGGAACATTCCGTTCTTCAACCATGCCGCGTGTTGCTGTTTCTTCGGTGTACGCTTCCAACATTCTATTGCGAGACTTGGCTTTTCGGATGTACTGATTACAAGTATTTAAGCCGATACTGTACAGCCAGGTTCCGAATTGTGATTGGAATCGAAACGATTTTATTGACTTGTAAGCCTCTAAAAAAGTTTCTTGCGTAGCATCTTCTGCATCCTCAGAATTGCCCAGCATTCGGTATGCTAACCCATATATTTTGGTGTGGTGGCGGTTCACTAATTCGTTGAACGCCTCAACATCACCTTCGACTGTTTTGTACACATAAACATCATCTGGAATCATATAAAGTCCGCCTTGCGCAGATGTTACTGATTTAGTTGAATTGCAATTATTATTTCTTCATTTAATTTTCGTTTTTTTGTTTTTTTACTGCATATATTTAACAGAATTATAACACGATTACTGCGTTTTTTCAAGATAACCCTGGGTTATTCAGTTTTCGGTTTTTCTGCTTTATTTTTCACACTTCAATATGACCATCTGTAGGTCGGGTAGAGCGTAGCGAAACCCGACACGTTTCGTTCCTGTCGGGTTTCGCATACGCTCTACCCGACCTACGATATAAACAGATAGTAACACTCATTAACTGATAATTCTTAAAACTGAATAACCCTGGGGTTATTGTACCCATGGACGTGCTTGTTTGATTGCTATATTGCCATTTTTAGTCACTTTGAATTCAATTTCCATTGCAAAACCCGCGCCACTTGAACCGTAAAGTCGTCTGAATCTATTATGAATAGTACCAAGATATAGATGCAGCTCACGCAGATGACTACCTGTTAGCAACTGTTTTCCATCACTCGTTTGATTTGACATTGAAACTACTCTATAAACATTACCATCACGCATATCCAACAGTATTTCTTCTGGTCGGGACTGTTCATTTGGGTTAGTTACAAGGTCTTCGCCAATCTGTATATTAAGGTAGTAATTGTCAATTGTCTGATAAACAACATCATTCGTTACCGCAACGCCGTTTGCCAATTCATCAGCGTAATTTGGATGAATTAGCACACCCATCGCAGTCGTCAAATGATCAATTCGATAGAACTCACGTGCATCAAAAGCACGGTAATTCCATAAGCTTGCATAAACCTGTTTTATAGATTTTGATAAATGCCCTTCATCTGAATTATGGGTAAAGGAATCATATAACCCCGCACCACTAAATCCCGGTAAATCCTCGTTGTTTGTACTGGAACGACATCGGAGCGGAGTTCCCTTTGGAAATGTATCCTGCAGTTTCGTAAGGGTCGTCATCATCCAAGCAGGCATTTTTGCCTTTTTGATCTCATCTCGAAACTTTTTGAGTGCTGCTTCCTTATTATCATGTGAATTTTGGAATTCCGAATCATTGAACAAGGTTTTTACCTTTTCATAAAAACCGTTGTGTTTCATAAATTCGTCATAAAAGTAGAATGGAACACCAACCCCATCAGGCACTGTGTCATCTGGAAAACCAAACGTCCGTAATGTCGCAATGTTTGCTGTTTTGACACCAAAACTATCGGAATTGGTGAAAGCAATCTCATCTAATGGCAAGACCTTCTTTATGGATAGGTTGCGTTTAGGTTTTTGAACAGTGGCTGGACGTAAATCTGCGAAATGTGCATTTACCTCTTTCTGGGTTGCCTCTCTAATTTCAAAACCATCTGCGTTGACCTGGTAATAGACATATTTTCCTACCAGTGGTACGATCAAGTTGTTCTCAGTCGCATTTGTAATGAATGCGTTTGGTACTTTGTCCTGAATTGCACGAAGATTGACATGGGAAAGTGGCGTTTGGCGAACACCTGTAATAATGCCAGCGACACGGGACATCTCATTAGGCAATGTCTTGCATATAACGATATCGCGCGGAGTTGGACGTTCATTAGCTTCTAATATTCGTAAACGACCAAACGATTCTCCAGTATTTAAAGGAAGGTATCCAACATTAGCATAAAGATCGTCTTCAAAATATACGGGAAATTCTGCTGCATCATATAAAGTCTTTTCCCGTCTATAGAGATCAATTGCCCCCCAAAGCGGACAATAACCGAGACGACCTTCTAATATAGGCATTTTTGACACAAGCAAATCATGAACACGTTTTATTTCTTTATACGGGAATGCATCATTCGGATTAAACTCAAATGTATAAACACCGGGTTCCCCGTTTGGGGATGTGAACAGCGGACGGTAACTCAACACACCTCGCATCTGTCCTTGACCTCTTGCCAATCCAGCAGCCCGCATGAAACTACCATGAGAACGATGCGTCTTCGTATTCATAAAATAAAGATGGGGTTTATCCGTGTGCATGTTCTCTATCTGTATCTTGACAAACTCAATACCTGTTAACTGCGTATCAATGCGTACATCTGTGCCTTGATATGAGAGTTTCTTAAAGGTTTCACGGTCGGGGATTGTAGCAGTGCCATCCTTGAATGGGACCTGTTCTGGATTCAATCGTGGACCTGTGGGTGTTCTGGATCCGCGTGATCTGCCTGTTCTGCCACCACGAGGGCGATTGTTTTGTAAATTGCTCATATCGCGAATCTGACGAGTACTGAATTGTATGCCTCTTTCTTTTTCTGTTTTTTCAACTCTTTCCATCAGATCTTTTTCTGAGGCGTTAAGCTCTCCGTTTCCATCTATGTCAAACCTTTTCTCGTTGTCTGAGAGTTTATCTTGTGTCAAAATATCATGAACAAACACAAAATTATGAACTATCATTATAGAGAGTACCATTATAATAGAGATAATCGGTAATTTATTTTTATTGCTCATAGTACCTTCCTTATTTTGCATTACTGATAAATGTCAGGAATTGTATAAAACTATTTGTATTAGATTAGGCAAATTAGGACTAAAATTGTTCATAGAAAACACATTTTTTATGCTTTAAAACTACCTATTTTGAGATATACCAGCGGCATTCAATTGGATGTGTAAAGTTTTTGTCACTATAAGTGTCAATTTAGGAATTTCATATTTCCTTTGTGTGCAGAATCGCGGAATGCGCGGAGTACACGGAATACGCGGAAAAGACACCCCATGAACATTTATTGCAAAGAATAACCCATAACTCAGCAAGACGATCCGTGGCAGCGGTCTTTTCCGTGTTTTCCGTGTTTTTCGCGTATTCCGCGATTCCGCACACACTCAGCGGTCTCCTCGAAATTCGCGTGAATGCCGCTGTGAAATATACATTTTTTGTATAAGAATTTTTCTATTTCTGATATAATAAGCACGTTTCAAAAATTATAACTCAATTTCATTTAAGGAGAATTGTTCATGTATAATTTAACAACTTTAAAAAATCAACTAATATTATTGGTTCTCATTACAAGTGTTATTAATATACATGCTTTTGCTCAAGATAGCAATACTGTGCTGCTATATACATTTGAAGATATTAGTAACGATATGGTCACAGACTTGTCTGACAAGGGAAACGATGGTTTAGTTGTGGGTGCTGAGTGGGGTGTGGGTAAGATTAACAAAGGACTAATTTTTGGTGGAAACGCACAAGGGGATTTCGTTGAAATTCCTGATAATGACACCGTTGATTTAGCTCAAGGACTTACTATTGAGATGTGGGTTTATCTTAATTCTGATTCCACAGCAGGCGGTGTCGGTTTAACAAAATCTGCCACATATAAGGTAGGTCCACGGAACAATCTAAAGGCTGAACTGCGGATGGCGACTTCCACGAATGCATGGGGTAGTGCGAATATAACATCCGAAACCGATTTATCACTACTCAAATGGATACATATTGCTGCAACTTATGATGCAGCATCTGGTCAGGCCAGACTTTATATAAACGGTGAAGTAGATAGTGAGAATAATTTTAGTGGTGATATAATTGCAAGTGATGAAGCAATTTGGCTTGGACGAGGGGGTACACCTTTCCTTGATGGTAGATTAGACGAGGTCCGTGTATCTAACATTGCACGTTCTCAACAAGAAATACAGCAGTTGATGAACCACGGAATTGATGCTGTTCTCTCAGTTACACCCCAAGATAGGTTATCAACAACATGGGGAAAACTTAAGAAGAACCTTTCAAGATAGGTTTCTTATTTTTAAGCATAATCAATAGATATAACTGTGAAAGAACTACACGCGCGCGGTCTTGCGAAACGCCGCGCCAAAGCCTCCGCGCGGCGCGAGAAAGTGAAAACCCTCAAAGCACAAGACTAAACCGCCCCCCAGATCGCCGCTGAATTGGATGTCAAGCTGCGAACAGTGCATCACGACTTTTCTATCCTAAAAAGAGAAAAAGAGACAAACGGGAACGTAAGTGACGTAAAAAAATGTTCAGATTGGCGGTCAAATACCCCACACACAAAAGCGGTGTGTGTGCTTCGCAATGCTGGAGACAAAGCGAATAAGACACACACCATCACACACAAAAAAGAGAGGTAGATACCCATAAGGATACCTGCCTGTCAACTATATCACGCCACATAAGAACAGAGCCTGTCAGCATTTACACGAACGGACTATCCGGGGACTTAGCTTCCCTCTGGTGCCACGCTGATCTGGATCCATTCGCTGTAGGCTGTGCCTGCTGCGTTTGTTGCAGTAAATTGAATACTCCGCGTTTCGCTACGTGTGACCGTGCCACTGATAACACTTCCACTTATCGATAATCCAGCGGGGATCCACCCGCTGTTGCGTGTGCTCGTCGGACTGCCGGTGACATAACTACTCAAGTCTAAGTAAAAACTCTGTCCAACGTGGATTGAGCCATGCTACCACTTCTGTTATCGAAAATACTGTAATAAACCTGCACGGTTATGTCTCCAAAACGCTTCTCTTTGTTCACCCCAGCAACACCACCTAAGCCCGCTTCTGCACTGGAGTCATTCTCTGCTTCAACAGGATGATGCTTGATACGTTTCCACTCACCAAAAACGTCACAGACTTGAAAAACAACACAGAAAAATAAAATAAAGAGACCTACCCACGATTTGAAATAAGTCATTTTACACTCCTTGAAAATAAATATAGATTTAATCTACCCCTATCATACGAGGATATATGGTGACATGAGAACTATCGTGCACCAATGGCTGCATAGTTAGCGGGTTGATCGTGTAATCCCATCCCATCAAAGTCTGCAGTTCTTCATCTGACGTGTTAGACACATCAATACGAACAACAGGTGTGCTGTCTGTCAGACGCACACGGCTAAAACCCGTGACACGCCGCCACTCACTGCCATCCTCGGTGACACCCGAATACGCAAACTCATAACGCGTCTTCCCTTTTACGAAAAAATCGCGACCATCTTCTAACGTGAACTTGTTCCAACCCGGCTCTATAAACCCCAAGGCAATCTCACGGGATACGATGAAACGATGCTCTTCGCCAAGCGGCGGAGACGGTGCCCCTGGCAGTCCCAATGCTATCAATTCGGGAAATGCCCAAGTTTGTTCATACATCCAGTCCACTCGGTTAGCTCCTGGCACCCCAGTACTCGGTGTATAGCCGAGTTCCCATTCCGCATACGCGAGATACATCTTTTCATATTCAATGAACTGATCCCATATCTCTACATAGGGACGCTTCGGGTTATGTTCACGAACAATCTCTTGGACAATTTCACCTATTTTTTCCCCAATTTCAGGTGTCAATTGATCATTTGGCGGGTTCGGTTCTATATTCCGATACACGCCATCAATCCATTCTGGTGGGAGTCTGAGATGTTCGGGACAGTCCGCTGGCACCGCAGAAGGGGGCAGCGGTGGCGGTGGCAGGTGCGCAAAACGGGACGGATCGCGGGGAATATGTGTAACATACATTCCTTCAACACCATCCTTCTCGTACCCCTCCACTTCTGTCGCATATTCCGTTTGCGTCTCTGCGTTGGGAACGTTTTCAGAGGGAGATCCCGCGTCAACAGGATCCAGGAGAGACGGTTCTTCCCCACTCTCCGCCTCAACTGTGTCGCGGTGCTCAGCGGACTCTGTCTCCTTGGCACCGTCTATCCCCATCTTTTCCTTGAATTTCGCGAAATCCAGCTCGCTTGTGATGAAAAACACACCCATACCAAGCAGGATAAGAATGAGGGTCGCGATCCCCCATTTCATTTTCTTATACATGTCTTAGCTCCTTTAAATCGATATGCAAAGTAGTAGGCACACGCCGTGTGCCGTATATATATATCCCTAAAGAATGTGTGGCGGACGGCACGCGGAGCGTGCCTGCTACTTTTAAATCAACGCTGAATTGACACTTATGGGTAGAACGAAGCGAAACCCGACTTTTACCAATGATAAAGCAACGCATGTCGGGTTTCGTTCCTCAACCCGACCTACAGAATTGATTAAATCATTATAATGTCTAATATGGAAATTCAATTGACAGTGTGGTCAAAAACTCATCTGCAACATGACGGTTGTATACCCTTGCTGAAATGACAGACCCGTAGATGTTTCCAGCATAGAAAATACCGCACAAAGTCCCAAGAGTCCAACCTTTTGCAGATGAAAGGCCATCCTTATTGAACCCATCATAAGCCTGCCAACCTGTTATCCCCACTGTGATAATAGATGTCACCGCGTCACCGAAACGTCCCGTATACAATCTGCCTGCACCAGGCACAATTGTTGATAGAAATCCAGCTAAAATTGGGCTGCGATTTGGAAGATTTGCCCCTTTATTTGCATATTCGCTATAGACAATCGCTTTTTGTCTTGCTTCTAAAATATCCGTTTCTTTCAGTTCGTTAAAGATTTTCTCTGCGGAACGCCAATCACGGTTCATCAGATATGACAGCCCAATGAGTTGTTGGGATTCAATCCGAAATTGATCGTCAGACATAAGCGGTAAAGATGTGTCCAGAAACTTGATGGATTCACGAAATTGTTGCATTAAGAAATAAGAAACCCCTATCTGATAATAGACAGCACTTACCGTTTTGCTGTCTGACGTTTCATTTAACAACTTCCTAAATGTCAGGATTGCCTGTTCAGTTTTTCCACCTAAACGGTAGCAAACTGCTATTCTATATTGAATCATCTCATTATCTTTGGGTTGTATAAACATATATCGTTGGTATTCACCAACAGCACGAAGGTAGTCTCCTTGTGCAAATAGGTAATCAGCGAATTTGAGGACATTTTCAGGACTGTAGTAATCAATCGACTCCTCTGCAATTAAATCACACAGAAATACTGCATTGATTAGGAGGAGAAGCAACAATCCCAAGAACTTATTTATTTGCATAATCTGTAATTGGATCAGCGTACTTGTTTGTTTTTAGGTCTAAATGATAGTGTGGTGATTGGGATCCGTTACAACGGAGTAGCCTATCTGCGGCAAGAAGGATACCACGTAATACGCCGTATTCCTGTATACATCCCATTCCGAATCGGGAACAAGAAGGTGTAAAATTACAAGATGGACTATCTTGACTGGAGACGAATTTTTGATACAATCGAATCAAACCAGTCGCTGCAAACTTCAGCTCTGATGTCTCTTTGGGATTAAAGTTAATTTCTTCATTGGGATTCGGTGTTGAGATCGGATTAGCATCAAGAATAAACGCAAGATCAGCGTTTTCATCTGCTACAGTTGGCATCACATTGAAAACAAAGAACAAGTAGCATATACAGAATAAAACAGACAGGCGAAAAGATGTATATTTTACCATTTGATTTCTTTTACCTCAACAGACGTGGGAATGGTGAAATTTAGCATGGGGTTTTCCATTTTCAAATTCACTTTTGGTTTACGATAGGTTATCTTTTCAAACCTTATTACATTGGCTTCTTCATTGTAAACAGTTGCTGTAACCTTCATTGGAATAAAATTCGTTCCTGTTTTGTGATGATTTTGATAGAATGTCCTTGCGATCAGTTGCCCTTTTGGGTTTTTAACCTCCGCAGAGATAAGTTTATCATCACGCATACCTAAGATAGCAATACCGAGATGTTCTTTCACCTTTTCATGTGGTTTCCAATATGTATACAGAACCTTATCTACAATTTCATGCTTATCAAGGGTATATCCTAATGTGGTTAATCCAAATTCGGCTTGTGTTGTTTGTATGATAGATTCAACGAGTGGTAGTGGTACTGGACCTTTTGAGATAAAACGAAATGCCTGTTTCTCTACTGGATAGTATATCTGTAATATATTCTCCTTCGCTACCATTACCTGCTTCAATGGTTTTGTAACTTCAATGACAACTTTTGCATTTTTTGCATCGTAATGGAGTATCCCTTCTGTTTTGTCCGATTTTTTATTTTCAACTATTTCACGCGTGAATTCTATAGACAATGTTTGCAGTGGAGCCGCATATACCGGACATACAAGTGAAAATAACAGTATTATTGAGATAAAGAAGGAGTAGATTTTACACATGGACTTTCAGGTTAACTTTTTTGTTGCTGCGGTTTATAGTGTTTTATATTGGTAGTATATCATGTTTTTCATAGACAATCAAGTATAGTTTGTACAAGGGGTGTGTAAAGTTTTGGTTACTTGTCTGAACCAGGATTTTCAGGATTACCAGATTTTCAGGATTACCTCAACAGGTTCTATGCCCAAAGTTGACATCAAAATACATCAAAAATCCTTGATGGGTAATCCTGGTAATCTGTAAATCCTGAAAATCCTGGTTCAGACAAGAATGAGTCAATGCCTCAAACTAAGTAAAACTAACAATTAACATGTGTGATAGAAAACATCCAAAAAACCTAAAACTAAATAACCCTGTTCAAAAATGTTGACAATATCTTATTCTTAAGGTATCCTATATAAAGAGTAAAATAGATTGGGAGATGAAAATGTCAGACACATCTATAAATATCCTTGAAACACGTACATTAAGTCGACATTATGGCGGTGTAATTGCATTGTCTAAAGTTACATTACAAATCCACCCAGGACAAATCTCAAGCTTGATAGGTCCTAACGGTGCTGGAAAGACAACTCTGTTCAACTGTGTAACTGGATTAGATTCTCCTACGATAGGACATGTCTTTTTTCTGGGAAAACCGATTCACGGGTTGCGGCCGGACGAAGTAACAAAACTGGGGATCGCAAGGACATTTCAAAACATACGTCTTTTTTCAGATTTGACGGTGCTGGACAACGTCAAAATTGGGAGACATGCACGTACCACCAGCACTTTTATCGGCTCAGTTTTCCGAACAAGAAAACAACAAAAAGAAGAAATGAAAATTACCGAATATTCCGAGGAGATGCTGAAATTTGTTGGGTTATCAGACGTTAGTCATCAGACTGCAGGAAATCTTTCTTATGGTGATCAACGCAGAGTTGAAATCGCAAGAGCACTTGCAACAAAACCTTTGCTCCTTCTCCTTGATGAACCCGCAGCAGGTATGAATCCACAAGAAACACAAGAACTTATTTCACTCATCTATACTATACGTGATCAAGGCATTTCAGTGCTGTTGATCGAACACGATATGAAAGTTGTTATGCAGATATCTGACTGGGTGACTGTATTAGACCATGGTGAGAAAATCAGTGAGGGGCAACCCGCAGATGTGCAAAACGATGAACGTGTCATAGAAGCTTATTTAGGAACATCCGAAGATGCTTGAACTTAGAGATATCCACACATACTATGGAAATATCCGGGCTGTACGGGGTATTACTGTTAAGGTAAACGCTGGTGAAAAAGTTTGCATGATTGGCGCAAACGGTGCTGGTAAATCTACAACATTGATGACGATTTCAGGCGTTCATAAACCTGTTGAAGGAAATATCTATTTTGAAGGTGAGGATATTACGACAATTTCAGCAGAACAACGTGTCACACTCGGCATATCCCAAGTACCTGAAGGCCGTCTTATTTTCCCTGATATGACAGTACTTGAGAACCTTGAACTCGGAGCTTACATCCGAAAAGACACAACAGAAATACGTTCCGACCTTGACAAAATATATGGCTATTTTCCTATTCTTGCGAAGCGGCGTAAACAACGCGGCGGCAGTCTCAGTGGTGGTGAACAACAGATGTTAGCGATCGGACGCGCTCTCATGTCAAATCCAAGACTCCTCCTACTTGACGAACCCTCTTTAGGACTTGCCCCCTTGATAGTCAAACAGATCTTTGAAATTATACAACAGATAAATGAAGAGGGGACAACCATCCTTTTGGTTGAACAGAACGCTCAAATTGCTTTGAATGTAACAGATAGAGGGTATGTGATGGAGACAGGGGAAATTACCATTGAGGGACCTTCCGTTGACCTTTTGGCAGATGAGCGGGTGCGACAAGCTTACCTCGGAGAATAATGTAGATGTATCCAACACTACTTGGACCCTGGGAAATCTTTTCTATACCTATAGGCATACATAGTTATGGAGTTATGTTAGCGACTGCATTTATTACATGTAGTGTGCTTTTGCAGCGCGAATTGAATCGCCGTGGTTTCCAAGGAGATGTCGCCACGACTTATGTTGTTGCTGGTGCAATTGGCGGGATTGTTGGAGCAAAGATATATTATGTCCTTTTTGTTGCATCAGAGTTTTCAATTCACGAACTCTTTAGTCCTACGGGGTTAGTATGGTATGGTGGATTGATCGGTGGAAGTGTTGCTGTTAGTTGGGTCGCTTACCGTTCTCCTAATCCATTTCTACCAACCGCTGATATTATCGGACCACTTTTGTTGCTTGGGTATGGTATCGGCCGTATCGGGTGTTTGCTTGCAGGCGATGGCGATTACGGGCCACCTTCCGACGTACCGTGGGCAATGGCATTCCCAAATGGCACTGTTCCGACAGATGTACCTGTTCATCCAACACCTATCTATGAAACCTCAATGTCAGTTCTTTTCTTCGGTATCCTCTGGTCACAAAGGAAAAAAACTATTGAAATCCCTGGACTACTTTTTGGTATAAGTCTTGTTATGCTTGCTGTTGAAAGGTTTATTGCAGAATTTTGGCGATTAACCCCGCGTGTATTTCCTGCTGACCATACACTGTCGTGGTTGACATCACCACAACTCGTAAGTATTATCCTGTTCTGTTTTGGTATCGGGTTTATTTATTGGATATATCAACGGCCAAGGGTAGTGGAAGCAACTGAAGTGCCTATTCCTGAACCTGAAAACTTCCCATCGCGACCACAAAAACGGAGACGGAGACGGTAATCTATCCTAACTTATTTTTATTCGCTTTCGGTTGCCATTCGCGGATGAGTTCTGTTTCTAATAACAACGTTTCCTCCACATCCTTTGTAAATTCCACTGAAAATTGGACGATCCCTCCAAATAGCCTAAGTTGCGTATGAAGTTCAGGATTCGTCGCGCCATCAAAATGCTGTAACAAACGCCGCCGCACACACGTCGTTGACTCCCCAACGTAGACACACTCATTTCGCCCCTCAGTCCCAGTTTTTCGCCACAAGACATACACACCGCTTTGTTCAGTCGGTAGTTTCTGAATTTCTGCGCGCGTAAATGGACGTAAGTTGCGTTTTAGTTGATACTGTAAAACATAAGGGGTAATAGTATCACGCATGAGCCAAATTCCATTAGATAGTTGATGGCAGACGACGTATGCCTACAAATTTTCAAACAGTGTCGGAAGTTCTGGTTGTGGTGAACCCATTGTTTCGGATATATACTGCCATTCGGTTACAAGATTATTATAGTCTGATGCACTTTCCGCATCACCACGTTTCTCATAGTAATCATATAACACACGCGCGAGACGTTTGGCAGATTCAAAATCTTGCATTGCACGCGCGACTGCAGCACATCCCGAAATGCCGCCGCTACCCTCTGCACCAGAGAGATGCCACACCATCCGTAGACACCCCTCCCACGCTGTCATATCTTCACTATTTTCGCGCTCGGCGTATTCTTCCGCTTTCAATAACCGAACCTTACCACGACCAGCGACGAGGACTTTGTCGTTCATAGTGGCAATGTTCACATCTTTCGCTTTTGAGAGCGTTTCTGCATCTCCGAAATTACCCTCCGTGTAGCCGTGCTGATATAACCACGTCAAGCAAAACTGACTTTCGGGATCAAGTTCGCCTGTCTCTTTTTCGAGGTAGGCAGCAATTTCGCTGTTGATATGCATCAATACCTCGCGTATCGGTACAATCTCACCACTAACCCGTATTACCTTGCTGTAACGGGAGTAGATCTCCATGCCAGGTCCGATAGCGGCTTGTGCCACATCAACAGGTCTAATGTTCGCAATACGCGTAATCTTTTCAAGGGCAGGTGACATCTCCTTTTTCAATTCTTGTAGAAATTCGTTGCGGGTTATAGTAGGGGCATCTTCAGAACGCGGGCGGCAAACAAGGACAATAGAAGATGCTAGAGCGCTAATTTGATTCTTTAGACCTCTAGAATGCTCGGTACGCAGTGGCCATGTACAAACAATTTGAAAACCTGCGTTAACAACTGCACTGAGCATTGTCTCCCATCCGGTAGAGGTAATACCTTCGCCATCCTCTTTCTGCTGTTTGTAGGCATAAAAGATAGAAGTAGGGAATTTATCGGAACAGTATTGCCGTACTTTTACTAGTGCTTTTTGCATCAATGTCTCAAATCGAGTATGAGAATTTTCAAACCTATTCTTATTTACAATCATTTCTTCATCTTTAGGAGTCATCATGCCTCCAAACAGTTCAGGATAGGTATTACGAAGCATGGGTCTCAACCAAACATAAAAGAAATCGGATAAATCTGCATATCCAATGTTATCATAGTAAGGAGGATCTGTAACAATGATCGGATTATCGGCGGCATGAATTGTAACAGCTGCATCCGTTTGATACACCTCGCCACTATTTGCGGAAACAGGTAGTTTCTCAATAACCTTTGCAACTAACTGTACTTGTTTCATCCAATTCTCGGAAAATGGATTCGCTTCCGCAAATTTCCACGTCATAGGAAGAGCTTGGCGTGTAAAAACTGGAGCGAGATAAGGGTTAATGTTTTGCCACCATGAGGCTCTGCAATTAGTTTCAGCAATTCTACCGATAGCGAGGGCAAGGCAGGTATATATGGCATCAACATATTCAATTTTGCCTCCATCATGTGTTATTTGATGATGAACTTCTGCCAATAGGTCACTAAAGGTTGATAGTGCTGTGATTTGACGATCTGTGAAAAGTTCATGCCAATCAGTAACCCCATAACTTCGAACAGTCAAATTCGTAGCTTGATTTGGCAGTTTCCCTCTTGGTTTCCAAGTAGACTTAGCATTGAGAGCAACTTCAATGTCCGATTCGGTAGGAGGCAAGTACAGTTTCCTGCGATCGCCTTCAGCGACTATTGCAGTCATTACCTCTCCCATCTTACCAACTCTTGCCTGTTCTCGGACATAAGCCAACTGAACAGCTGTTCTACATCCACAACAATATGCACCTGTACGGTTGACAGTAGATTTCGGGACTTCTTCATCATTGGTTTGTACCATCCATGAAATTGTGTTAGTTTCTCTGTCTACAACGGGCTTAACCCAATGTTGATTCCCTCTCTTTTTTGCCAACTGAAAGGTTTTCATCAGTGGCATGTGAATACCGCAAGCAGGATTGGCACACGGCACCGTACGTGCCCATAGATAGGCTACTACAGTCGCAGCGTTGCCATCCGACAATTGTACTTTCGGGTAGAGATGTCCAATGCGTTTATATGCTTCCTCGCGCATCCACGCGCCGTAGTAACGGATATCGTCTGCTAAACCCGCAGCACCTTTCCACGGCATGTCAGCAGATATGCCTGTAGGATCAGCATCAGGATTGATAGGGGGGTAATTGTGGAATTTCGGTGGCAATTCAATCATTGCTTTAGTAAGCAGAACGGGGAGCGGATTGAGATCACTGCCACGTGCGCGTAATCCTAAGCGTTGTGCTTCAAGCGGAATGGATCCGCCACCACAAAATGGGTCATAGAGAGCAGGGCAGTGGTCGTTGAGGTATGATAGTACTGCCTTCGGATCGTTTTCATGTCTTTCACGAAAGGCACTTAAATTCTCCCCGTTATTGCGTGCAACAGAGTATGCGATTTCGTAACGTGCTTCTGCCAATATATTCTCATCATTGCTGTTTTTCCAGATAATAAGGCGTTTAATGATCTCGTGGAGGCGATTGCGTTCTGCATTCTGATCGGATTCAGTCGGAAATTCGTCACTACATTCGGATGGGTCGTCTATCATACTTGCAAAGATGATGGCACGGCATGCTGCGAGGGGGCGACGTGCCCAATAGCGGTGCAACGTTGAGGGATGCCCATGTGTTAAAGAAGCATCCTTTGCAGACTCTTTGTTGATGGCTTGTAGTGGTATATTTACCTCAATAAGTTTTTTTCGGTAATCGGGCATACTTACGTTACTCGCTCAACATTTGCGTAAACGTTTCAATGTCTTGCACTTTTGCAGCGGCAGTATGCAATTCTTCGAGTCGTTGCAAATCGGTAATGTTCTGAATTATAGGTGTTAAGGCATTCACAATATCTGCAGAGAATTTTGCTTTAAGCACTGTTGAAATGTGCTTAATAGTATTCTCTCTGAGAATTTTTTCACGTTGGCGTTGATAAGTCTTTGATTCTTGCATAAGTTCCTCCGGTATAAGTCGTTCAAACAACTCAGAGTCGTACACTATCCCACCAAAGAGGTGGAGTGCGTAAAGCAAATCTGATTGTGCCCGCTGATCGACGGGTGCAGCCCGGGTTGCGTTAACACATTCTTGTGCCCACTGTTCAATGTCCATCCCTGTGGGCGGTTTCATAAGTGGTGTGAAGGGCAAGATACCTGGTGTCTGCATCTCCAAAACCGCTTGCCCATCCATCTGAATGAGTCGTATCACCTTATAGTGTAGTGTGTATTTGTAACCACGCCAACTATACTCGTATCTCCCCGTGTCGTTTGTTCCAGCATTTGGATGAAAATAGATAACATTTGAGTAAACAGGCAATTCGTGTGCACCAACGAGGTATCCGTGATACGCTGCGTTTCGTGCCCACATCGGTTTGTGAGTACTATCGCGCAGTTGCAATTCAATGTGTAGTATTGCTTCACTATTATCAACGCGAATACGTTTTGTGCTGTCGGTACGTTGTCCTATAATAGTCTGTTGTTCCGTGTCAATGTTTTCGAGTACCTCAACATCTTTCGCACCGAGGACAAACTGTGATATGTCGGTGGCATAATCTGTCAACAGAATTTTTGCCATATTATCGTAGTCTTGTGGCATAGAGATATTGTATAGTAGTGTGTCAAGAAAGTCAAGCAGAACGGTTTCGGAACTGTAACGTTCTAACTGCTTTTGAATTCGGCATTAAGATGTTCGCTATTTAATTTTACAGAACGAGCGGCATTTTCAGAAAACCCCTCAGATTTATCAGCAGTAACAACAATTTCAATTTTTACATTTCCGCCATCAGTTTGTAAAGTTTGGACAATTTCGTCTTGGATTATTTCAATTTCTTCAGCAAAAGGTGATTTTAGCTGCAAAGTTTTGGTAACGATAACATGCGTAGGACCCTTGGGTTGTGGTGGGTCCGAAATAGTCCCAGTTGATTCGTCTTCCTGTCCTTTCTCTTTATCTGGGTCAGGTTCAGGAGGTTCAATCGATTTTTGTTTTTCTTTATCTTCCTTTATTATTTTCGCTGATTCAGGGTTAATCAGAATTGCGGTTGTGTCTTTATCTATTCGGAGTGCCCCAACATTTTCTTCAAACCGAAAGTTGACGTAATTGTCATCTGTATAAGCGTGGGCAAATCCAAATGTACCTGCTAATACGCCACCTTTGATACATTTTGATAGAACATCCCGATCCATTAGTCGTGGCATGTAAACGTTTTGCGCCATAAGTTCCCAGAGCGCGTCTATTTCAATACGATCTTTGTAGGCATTGTTGCTCCAGATATATTGCTGAAGCTTTTCGGCGAATACAGAGGGTGCTATCTCTTTAATGACAGTATCATCGGCAATAAATTGTTCTCGGATGCGAGATAGAATTTTGGGATTATCCGTTTTTGTAGCAACATCAGAAAAATCGTAATCGCTTTTCTGCGGATCATGCTGTGTTGGAACGAGGCCCCATCGGTATGCTTTGTAGAGTGCTGTAGCTGCTGCGTCTTCAGCGGCTTCAAGGTTTCCTTTCGTCTGATCTAACCGTGTGCCTTCAAGGTTACTAATTGGACTGTGTAGGACATCACCGTTCATAATGGAGTTCCACGCAAGAAAATTTTTTACAAGATTTTTGAGATCTCGGACATCGTCACGCTTTGCTGCGATGAAAAGAAGCGTATTCCTGAAAATGCGATGCGTTTCATCATCCGCACTATATAGAAGAATATTGAGTGCTGTAGAGTGCGCTGTGTCATCTTCCTTTTCGCGGCTCGGTAGGGAAACTTGTGGTGGGAGGATGACGTACTGAATATCCTCAGAATCTTTTACGAGACTTGGAGATGTGGGACAGACTTGCACGGTTGGTTCGCGTGCGAATTCTCCTTCTAATCGTGAAACAATTTCATTATAAAGATCTTCTTCGTTATATTGCTCAGCGCGGTCTATAGAAAGCTTATTAAGGTTTTCCTGGGTATGGAAATAGTATCTATCGTCTAAATTATAAAGATAGTATAAATTACCAGTCATTCTGCCGAGTGCATCATTGTAAATAGATACACTCTGACCTGGTTCAACAACCCCAAGGTGGATCTGCCGAGTCGTTATACCTTTAAATGAACCACCTGTTGCGCTCCCGAAAAAAATTGCCCGTGCAATCCGACGTGCAGCTCCACCAACATTAGCAAATACTGTGGATTTCATGTCAATTTGATCGGTACGGGAACCGTTACTGTCTACCTCTATTACAACTGGATCCCAATTTCCCCCCGCCTTTGCAAGAAGCCTTGTGAATTCAACTGAGAGTGAAGAATCATCAAGGGTCAGATTCGCGGGCATTATCAACAAGGATTGATCTTGCTTTTGATAAAGGCGGGAAATGCAGGTTGCCATGATACGCAGCACACCGCGGGTCTTCTGAAATCCGGGGATGACAGACCAATCTTGAAAAAGTCTATCAAATATCTCTGGGTGGATTGGATAACAGTCCTTCATACGTTGTAGATACTGTTGATCGTTTACACCGTCCGGGTATTCACTGCGCGAGTTTTGGTACATTTTTCTGAAAGCTTCACAAGTTTGGTCGCGCTCTGTTTCATCAATTACGGGACCAAATAATCGTCTGCGTACTACCTCAAATGAATTATCAACTTCTAATGGGATTGAGACCGCATCAACTCTTTCAAGAATAGATTCAAGTTCTTCAAGGCCGCTTATACCACCTTCTCCACCAGCTTGTACCTTTCCTTCTGGCAACGTCGCAACAAGGGGCACGTTGTCAGATCTTTTTACTGATTCTGTCAGTGTCTGAAAAAAAGTATAGATACTCTCTTGAGTCACCTCTTGGACGTTGCGTACATAAGCAACGAGTTCATCAATTAAAATAACCGAGGGACCGACATACTCAAAGAGTTCATCTAATTGTTTTCCACCAGGGGAAATTCCTTTAGTTGCTGCATCACGTATAAAAGCGTAAGCATCCTGTCCACCAAGTTGTTCTGCCATTCTGCCCCATAGTGTATTAAGTGGATCTCCACGTTTTGTTTTATCCGAGTCGGTTGTTGAGAGATATGTCCCAACAAGCACAGAAACGTTAGCATTGATAAGAGTGTTAGGCTCCCATTCCGCCTCCTCCATAATTTCGTCGATTTCTTGACGGAGCCGTGCGTATTTGCCATCTGTCGACAGTTCTCTCAGAATATTCGCTCCGGTAATTAAGTGGTAGAGAGCAATAAGACTATGTGTTTTTCCGCCGCCAAAACCGGTTTTGAGTTGGATGACAGGGTCACCACCTTTACCTGCAAGGCGTTTTAATGTATTGACTAACAATTGGCGGAGTCCGGGTGTAATATATGTCTGATTATAGAATATCTCCGTTTCTCCATATTCTGCTGTTTTTGCTCTACCTTCATATACCTCTTGGAGGTCTGCTGCGAATTCTGATTTATGGAAGGTTCCTTCAATGACATCGTTGTTAGGGAGTATGACATCACGCCAAGGAGTAAGATCTGATGTTTTTCTACGTGGTAGTTTCGGTTCAGTTTCTACTGTTGCTGAAACGTTACTTAACATTTTTTCTCGGATGGCTTCAACTTCCCGCTTCTGTTTAGGAGCATTGATTTGCCCAAGCATATCAGCGATTTCATAGAGTCTACCACTGGCGTAGCCCGAAGGCAGATCCTCAGCACCAGGATGTGAAACCATATTTCGTGCCTCTGTTATGACACCTACAGCACTGCGGACTTCTCTATCTGGATCAAAACGTTGTTCAAAAGCTAAGTTCCAATGTCTTCTGAATAAATGTGGAAAATCGTTTATATCAATATCTGTTTCATTCTGAATATTTTCTTCTTCAAGCAGACCTGAAACTGCTTTCATGTTTTTGAAGATAAAAGAACGCATAGCATCACGATAGATATTAAGTGCTTTATAAAGGGCATCTTGATTAGGTCTCATTGACGAATTCACTTATTGATACTCCCTATCCATATTTTACATAATTTTTTTAGCAGTATAGCAGATTTTAGGTTATGAGTCAAGTACAACATTGTTCCTAAATTAAAAAATGAAACAACCTTAAAAAACAAGGTTGCAAAAAAGTGTATATAACTATTTTACTCGTCTACTCACGCACTTGACCGTCTCCATAGATAATATATTTATAACTCGTCAAACCTTCAAGTCCCATAGGTCCGCGAGAGTGGAGTTTCTGTGTGCTGATACCGACCTCTGCACCTAACCCGAATTCATAGCCATCGGTGAAAACAGTGCTGGCATTGACATAGACCGCAGCAGAATCTACCTCTTTCAGAAAACGTTGTGATGCTGAGTAGCTCTCGGTAATGATGGCATCAGAATGGTGTGAGCCGTAAGTTTCAATATGGTCTATTGCAGTGTCTATGTCGTCCACGACACGAATGGAGAGGATATAATCGAGATATTCAGTCCGCCAGTCATCATCGGTTGCGGGTTTTGCATCAGGAACAATCTTCTGGGTTCTATCGCACCCCCGGATATCAACTTTCGCTTCATTCATGATTGCACAGAAGCCGGGAAGGAATTCCTTAGCAACATCGGTATGCACAAGGAGTGTCTCTAATGCATTACAGACAGCAACCTTGTATCCTACCTTTGCATTCGTGCAGATATTCGTTGCCATGTCAAGGTCAGCAGCTGCATCTACGTATATATGACAGATGCCGTCTGCATGCCCAAGTACCGGTATGTCAGATTCTCTCATCAAGAACTGGACAAATTCGTTACTACCACGTGGAATGACAAGATCAATATATTCTGGTAGCCGAATCAGTTCGTAGACAACTTGTCGGTCAATAATTTCAACAAACTGGATTGCATCAGGTACACCTTCTGCTTCAGCAGTATCGCTGAGAATTCTTGCCAGAATTGTGTTGGAATGAATTGCTTCGGAACCGCCACGAAGGATAACTCCGTTTCCTGATTTGATGCAGAGTGCCGATACCTCAACGGTTACGTCGGGGCGTGACTCATACACGACACCGACAACACCGATGGGAACACGCACAGTACCGATTTTGAGACCGTTGGGACGTTCCCTCATACTAATGACTTCACCGATAGGGTCAGGAAGCGCGGCAACTTGCCGGAGGTTATCCGCCATTCTTTCAATTTTTTTATCGTCTAACAACAGTCGCTGCATGAGTGGTGCAGCAAGCCCTGTATTCTTACCGTTTTCAAGATCAGATCGGTTTACTTCCTGTATTTCTTCTTTTGCCTTAAGGATGTTCTCAGACATTGCTAATAACGTATTGTTACGAATATCGGCAGAACTACGCGACAAAATACGCATTGCTGTTTTTGCTTTTTTTGCTTTTGAACTGATCATTTTCTGGATGCTATCGTTCATATCGCTTTTTCCTATGAAGTGCTTAGTCAATACCTATTTGATAGTTCAATTGTAGGTCGGGTAGAGGCACGAAACCCGACACGCATACATTATTATTGGTAAAGTCGGGTTTCGTGCCTCTACCCGACCTACAAGTTAGGTGTTGACACAGCAGAAGTGTGTGAATGAGAATGTGACACCCTACTTAACTGAGTTCAAACAAATCTGATTGAACTCAGTTAAGTAGCACCAGATTATCTCGGTGTATGATTTCATCGTAATCGTGGTATCCGAGTATTTTTTCTATGTCATGCGTTTGTTTTCCTGCAAGTTTTGAAGTATCAGTTGAGTTATAATTTATCAAACCTCGTGCGATTTCTACGCCATCCTCTGTGAAACATGAGACTGTATCGCTATAATTAAAATGTCCCTCTACGCGCCGAACACCAGCGGGTAAAAGACTTTTTCCTCCTTGAACGAGAGCATTACGCGCTCCGCTATCAAGCACAAGGTAACCTTGGGGTGGACGCGAATAGGCGATCCATCGTTTACGACCGGAGATACGTGTATTGGGAAGGAATAGAGTACCAATTAGCTCACTTGATAGAATACGTGTAACAACCATAGGTTCTCGTCCATAAGCGATTAACACCATTTCTCCAGAGGCAGTAACGATTTCAGCTGCTCGTAGTTTTGTTACCATGCCACCCGTACCACTTGCAGTCCCAGCATTTCCAGCAGCTTGCCAAATCTCATCCGATATAGTGTCAACTGTATGGATTAATTCCACATCAGGATTGTGTCTTGGATCTGCAGTAAAGAGACCTTGTTGATCGGATAGGATGATGAGTAGGTCAGCTTGGGCAAGGTTTGTTACATAGGCAGAAAGCGTGTCGTTATCCCCGACCTTTATTTCGTCAACTGCAACACTGTCATTTTCGTTGATAATAGGGATTGCACCGAGTTGAAGTAATTTCTGTATCGCATCGTTCATACGGGTGTAACGTTTCCTGTCGGAAAAGTCATCTTGGGTGAGTAAATGCGTACTACACACTTGATGATATTTACGGAAACGTTCTTCATAAGCGGCCATTAATCGTATCTGACCAACAGCAGCAGATGCCTGCAACTCTGGTAATGTCTGTGGTTTTGTGTTAAGACCCAGATAGGGCCAACCCGCTGCAATTGCCCCAGATGTAACGAGAATGACTTCAATTCCCTTCTGTTTGACTGTGGCTAAATCGTGGACGAGCCCATCAAGTGCGACTTCATTGATGCGAAGGTTATCTGAAATTGTGCTACTACCGACTTTTACGACAATTCGTTTGACATTGGAAAGACATTCACGGGTGTGAAACTTTCTATTAGAACCTGTATTACTGACTTGTACAGGTGTGTGAGTTTGCGTGAAAATCTCTTCTGTATTATTCATTCTGTTTTACTTCACTTGATTATTCTTGGGTTATAAGTGAATTCAAATTCATCTATCCGTATTGTATCACCTTCTTTGACGCCTGCACGGATTAATGCGTTTATGACTCCCATCTTTTTTAATTTTCTAAACAGTAGAATCAGTGCTTGTTCATTTTCCATGTCAGTCATCACGACAGAGCGTTTTGGTTCAGATCCACTGATGATAAACCCGTCTGGGGTTTTCTCAAGTTCAAAACGAATCCGCGGTTCTGGTGGAAGTATATCTTCATAAGTTATGGTTGTTTCTGCTTCTTTTCGTACTTTTGCTTCAAGGTAGAGTAAAGAACGGTTTGTTTGTTGCATTAATGCGTCAACGCCTTGACCAGTAATTGCAGAGATAGGAAAGACCTTTCGCTTGCCAAAATAGGACTGGACTCGTCCTAAATTTGCTTCTGCTTCTGGCGTATCTATTTTGTTGAGCGCGATTAGTTGGGGTAGGTCAGTCAATATTTGGTTATAGTGCTTGAGTTCAAGGTTTAATTGCTCATAGTCTTTGATGGGGTCCCGACCATCTGTGGCACTGAGGTCAATGACATGAATGAGCATCTTAGTGCGCTCAATGTGTCGTAAAAATTGGTGTCCTAAACCTGCGCCTTTATGTGCTCCTTCGATCAATCCTGGGATGTCCGCAAGCACAAAATTATGGTCTTGGTCAATACGGACGACACCTAAATTTGGGATAAGGGTTGTAAATGGGTAGGATGCGATTTTTGGTGTTGCAGCAGAGGTGCGTGCAAGGAGTGTGGATTTTCCAGCATTGGGATAGCCAACTAAACCCACATCAGCGATGAGTTTGACTTCAAGACTTATCTCCCGTTCTTCTCCTGGTTCACCTAATTCTGCAACGCGAGGGACTTGAAAAGTGCTACTCTTAAAGCGAGAGTTGCCTTTGCCACCAATACCACCGCGTGCTGCTATAACTGTCTGCTCGGGTTTTGTCAAATCAGCGAGTAATTCATCTGTGTTGTTATCTTTAACTATAGTACCGACTGGTACTTTTATGATTCGATCATCACCATCGGCTCCGTCCCGTTGTTTACCTGCACCGTGTTTTCCGTTTCCAGCGACTTGACGTGGGTTATGACGTAAATCAATCAAAGTACTCATCCCTAAAGTAGCAATGAGAACAACGTTACCTCCATTTCCTCCATCACCACCATCGGGACCACCGCGAGGTACATATTTCTCACGGCGAAAACTGATACAGCCATTTCCGCCGTTGCCAGCTATGATTTGAATTCTTGCGGTATCCATACATGTCACACTTCAGTGAGCAAAATTCACATTTACTTTTTTTACGACTAATCCCATCTGTGTTGACTGTTATGGTCTGGATCGTAGCCTTCCTCATCCCAATTTTTCATGCTAATTTCTTTCATAATGTTGAATTTTTGCGTCTGCCCCGAGTACATCCCAGCATTCCAGACAATAGTAATTGTTATTTTTTCCGAACTTGTTTTGACGAAGAACTGCACGCTATAATCACTTTTTTCTGCATTGCAGGGTACGTTATTATAGTCATCACGGTTGTCTTGACCCAACTCACGGGTGTCTTCAGTATCAAGGGGAGGTGAAAGGCCGATACGTTCATCAGTACAGGGACCACTGCTTTGGGAAAAACTTTTTACCTCACCACCAGTCACACTGAACGTAAATCCGTAATCATCTCTTTCTGCTGTAATCGGATCATCAACTGAACGTGGACCCGTCTGTGGGTGGATTGGACCAATACCTAATCCACGCGGATTATCTTCCAAACCATCGCCGTTGTCGTCTTTTACGTAGTTGTGGGGATAGTATATCCAAATTATCCATCCATCTACCATTTTGGGATCAGGTGGATCGTCATCAGCATGACCATAAACAAGATGTGACAACACATTGTCTGGAGGATTGTGGCCACTGGGGTTTGGGTTGTTGGGAGAGGGAACTCCATCATTATTTTTTCCGTTGTTTCCAGTGTTTCCGTTATTCCCAGTATTTCCGTTGTTTTCGCTGTTCTTAGTGTTTCCGTTGTTCCCATTATTTCCGTTGTTTTCAGTGTTCTCGCTGTTTCCATTATTTCCAGTGTTCTCGTTGTTTCCGTTGTTTCCATTATTTCCAGTGTTTCCGTTATTTCCGTTGCTTCCTCCATTGGTATTCTCGTTATTTCCTCCGTTACCTGTGTTCCCTCCGTTTGTAATTTGGTCTCTAAGGTCAGAAGTGTCCATATTTCTTTCCGCTTGCATAATGACTTCTCCTTTGTAATAAAAGACATAAACAATACGTGAAACGTATATATGAATTGTTGGTAAACCGCTTATACTTTGTTTGGGGACAAGGGTGAGACATGCTGTCTCATATCCATTATCAATGCAAACATATCCTTCTTTGGAGTAGTCAAGATATTGATCTATATCTTCAGGTCGCATCATTGAACCTGTATACGGATTGTCAGAACAACCTGAGATGCAAAATAGAATGATACTTAAAGTACCAATTATAATAGAATGATACTTAAAGTACCAATTATAACGGCAAAAAAACCGGTCATAGTGTTGACCGTATATTGATATAGCATCCTAATGATATTTACTATGTATTTATGCATGATGAAACTCCATCCTAAGGTTCCGGGGTTATTTATGGTAGATTATACAATTAATTCTAAATTTTGAGTTGTAGGAGCGACCAAAGGTCGCTCCTACAGAAGAGCCCGCAAGGTCGCCACCGGGAGGTCGCTCCTACAGAAGATATGTATAATTATTCCAACAATTCACCATAGTTTACGGTTTATTGGCAAACAGTTATAACATCCATGAATTTGACGCGTAGGACTGGCATCGCTAAAACTCTACCCGAAATCAACGGTATGAATGCTATTTAGGCATTCCCCACCTACGAAGTATACGCTAAGTAAAGTCATCAACATAGAATACCTGTATTATTTAGAAATGGTATTAGTTAGTCTGATCGTGAGTCATAATCCTCAAGGTTAACATCACTTTTAAGGGTGAATGTTGCCGAACGATCAGTATAGGGTGGATTCCATGTTACGGTGATATATGTTTCTGGCTGAAATGTTCGAATGACGAGTCTAACGCCGGAGCCGCGTTCACCTCCAGTAACTTGTGCGAACTCTGTTGTTTCACCACTATTTACAGCAATAGTAAACCCGTATCCCTCGGGCGAATTTGGCAAACCCCGCGGTCCACTATAATCATCTGGGTAGTATATCCACACTATCCATTCGTCTCCGCGTAAGTTATTCGGGGGATTACTAAAAACGTAGTGCGAAACAACAGTATTTGGTGGACTATCATCACCATTAGGTGGATTATCATCACCATTAGGTGGATTATCATCACCATTAGGTGAAGTCCCCCCTGTGGGCGGTGAAGTGCCACCGGTAGGCGG
>JAAXHO010000115.1:0-72803 GCA_012270795.1 Candidatus Poribacteria bacterium | reverse complement strand
GCGGTGAAGTGCCACCGGTAGGCGGTAGATCGTTTATTATATCGGTATTATCTCTTATTTTTTCTGCTTGCAAGATAGTTTTACCTTCGTAGGAGAAAACGTATCTGAGCCGTGATGGATAAATGTGGACTATCGGCGAGGTGAGATCTTTTCCTTTCGGATAAAGTGTTAGGCAAATTGAATCGGACTTGCTCCGAAGGCACAGCGTTTCATCGTCAGGTGAAACAAGATAATCATCTATGTCATCAGCGGTCAACATTGAATTTGTAGAACCAATATGAGGCGTGTCGGAACATCCACCGGTTATGCAGGCAAGTATAATTACTATAGTATACATTAATTTTAGCGGTAAAAATTGGATTTTCTGCATGATACCACTCCTTGTAGGTTCTACGGTAAAGGTTCCAATTGGAAAAGACTCCTGTCCTCATCGGCACTCACATCGTTGGCGTTGACGTAGAACTTTGCTGTATAACCTGGGATTAAGCCATCCACATGAACTGTTATCTCGGAATTCTGGGTGTCAAGAAAGAATTGAACGCCGCGGGTGCCGTCAGTTCCGCTGATTTGTGTAAAGTTTTTGATTTGAAGTTGTTCCCATGAATAAATTCTGAGCTTCATTCCTTCTGCAATCCTGATGTCAAGTCCGCTGGTTTGAGGTGTTCTGCCACGATCTGCCTCTGGGAATGACGGTGGATAGTATATCTGGAGAGTCCAACCTTCGTTAATTTCGTTAGTCCCAGTATTTGGCGTAAAACTATTTGGGGGCAGTTGAACTCTTCCGGAATCTCTTAATTCTTGTACAATATCTGTGGTGTCCATTGCCTTCTCTGCCAGCAAAATTGGCAGGTCTTCAAAATAGAAGACGTAAGCTAAACTTGCTGGATGTACGTGGACAAAGGCCGCACCATCTCCCTGAACGTCAGCTTTAACCTCCGTATATTTTAGGCAAATCGTATCAAATCCGTCTTGTAGACAGATTTTATCCTCACCCGTAGATCTGAGATACCTACCTACATTATCCACTGTAAGCATTGGACCGGTGTAAGGTTTCTCGGAACATCCGATTACGGTGGAAAGTAAAATTAGAAATGGGGTGAGAAATTTCAAACATTTGATGCCTTTAAGATCTGGCAGCGTATCAGCGAATATTTTAGTACCTTGCTGGCGGGACGTTTCCTTGTTTCCTAACTTGATTTTTGCCATGATGGTTTCTCCTTTTGTTTGAGGCTGCGTCTATTCAGAAATAGACGTGTGTATTCATAAATGATACTTTCTAACTGACAAATTTCTTTATATTGCTACAAATTTTCTTTAAGTATTTCCAAATAGAGCATAGATAATGTTTCTAAAATTCCAATTCCTTCAAAAAAAGAATAGGTTTGATGATTCAGACTTTCCTTTACCCTTTGGCGTTAAATTACGCCCACATGAAGGGCAACTTGATGCATACTTATGCATTGCTAAGCCACAATCAGGACAGACGCGCTTCACCTGTAAATGTGTGATTATCCGAGATATTAGTATTATTCCCAAAAAAATGAGGATGAGAAATAGAACTTCTCCTACACCAATCTGCATTTGTGTCCTTAAAACGATAAGTAAAGCAGTAGTGACTTATTATTTTTTTACTAAACTACGAAGTGTTGTAAGGTTTTTTCTATGCATTGTGTTCATTTGTGGTGTTTCAATAATGAGCGGCGTTTCTTCAAAACGTGGATCATTAAGGATATATTCAAATGCTGTTGTTCCGATATTTCCTTCCCCTATATGTTCGTGTCTATCTACTCGGCTTTGAAATTCCGATTTTGCGTCATTGATATGAAATGCATTTAGCCGTTCCAAACCGATAATTTTGTTAAATTTTTCAAATGTATTGTCACAATCTGCTTTGGTTCGTATATCATAACCAGCAGCGAAAACGTGGCAAGTATCTAAACAGACACCAAAGCGGTCTGGATATTTTGACATACCGATAACATCTCGTAAATGCTCAAAGCAGTAGCCAAGGTTTGTTCCTTGTCCAGCAGTCGTTTCAAGCAGGACTTTAACATTCGGTGCGTCTGTGGTTTCCAATAGTAAATCAAAACTTTCGCTTAGCAATTTTAACCCAAAGGTTTCACCTTCACCAAGATGTGCGCCTAAATGTGTAACGATGTGTGGTATTCCAGTTTTATGCGATAATTCCATTTGATTTTTAAACACAACACGTGACTTTTCTAACACATCTTGTTTGGGTGATGCCAGATTGCTGAGATGAATATCGTGAACAATTATACTCCGAATAGGGGATTCTGTCCATGCTTCACAAAATTTCTCAAGTACATCAGTGGTAGGCGGTTTTGATTCCCAACGGTTTGGGTTCGCAAGAAAAATTTGGATTGCATCACCTTGGAGTTTATCACCATTTTTGATGGCGTTATGGATTCCACCTGCTGTGGAAACGTGTGCACCGAGAACCATACTTTATTTGCATAATTATTGAACATATAATTCAACAATAATTGCATTCCCTTTACTGTTTGTTTTAGACTTAATGTTTCTTTTGGAACAACTGTTGTAGAAAAATGGATTGGGTTAATAACTATAATGTAACCTCGCAAATTAACACGTTAATTATAGGTAGTAGGTTACACTACCCGAAGCAAATGTCAGGTTTTAATTGGAATTACTTTTGTCGAATTTGCTGTTTGTTTAAAGCACTTCATCAATTTACATATAGTTGTAAGGGGCTATCTAAAAGAAATACGACGGAACTTGCTTCAATTTAGGGGTGTAAAGCAGTTTTTATCCCGTGCTGTGCAATAGCATTATCAAATGCTTTTAAGCCTTGTATAATCGGAAATTGGTGGGTTAATAAAGGTTTGAAGTTGATTGCGTTTTGCAGTATGAGTTGGCGGGATTCTTCAAGACTTGCACGTGTAAATGCCCACGATGCCATCAACTTGTACCCATCATAATGAAATTGTTCCAAGTTGATACAGAGTTCCTCTCCTTCAGGTGCAAGTCCGAAGAAGTTGATACAACCTCCTTTTCGGACTATCTGATACGAAAGGTTGATTGCTGATTTGTTATTTGTTGTTGCGGAGATGACGGTATCAACGCCGCCGTGTGTGATTTCATGTAGATGTGCAACATTGTCAGGAGAAATGTTGAAAGTAGCATCGGCTCCGACAGTTTCTGCAATAGTTCTACGGTGAGGTAGGGGGTCAAAGACATAGGTTGCTAAGCCTGCCCGTTTCGTCAATTGGGTGAACATTAAGCCGATGGGACCGGCACCAAGGATTGCAACGGAGTTTTGGAAAATGGTTTCCTGCATTGCATATAAACAGCACCCTAACGGTTCAAGGAAAAGCAATTCTTCTGGTGGAATCGTATCTGGCACTCGGATGAGTTTGCCTGTATCAACGCCGTGTTTCGGCATCCGCATGTATTGGGCGTAGCCACCATCTATGTCGTGTCCGATACCTTCGATTGTCCTGCAGTATTTGTCCTGGTCATTTTGACAGTGAATACAGGCTCCACATGAAAGCATCGGATTGACGGTAACTCTTTCGCCTATTTTAATGTCTGGGTGTTGACTCTCGACGATGACACCTGCAAGTTCATGCCCCATGACGACAGGAGGGGTATAGTCTGATATGTCCCCGCGAAGTGCAGCAAGGTCAGATGCGCAGATACCGCACAACAGCATCTGGATAAGTACATCCCCATCATTGAGTGTGGGAATCGGTTTATCTTGGACGCTTAGCTGCTGGATTTTTTCAAAAACGATGGCTTTCATGAAGGTTAGTTAGATTAGGGAGGCAGTTGCAAGAACGAAGTGCAAGCTCCGCTCTTGCTATAGTTGTCAGTAGGTAGGCATTACTCAAACTCGTAAGGTACCGTTTCTGCTTGATGTGTTTTTGATGACTTTTCTGCCAGATCCATGACAGCAATAACGCGACGAGCGGACTCAGGTGTCACAAGCAATGGCGTGCCATCGTTTAGGTGCGCAACGATATTTTCATAGTAGCGAGGTCCGGGCCTGCCGTGATGTCCGACTTTCTGTTCTTTCGGATGGCCTTCAACTTCGGATAAGACATGATATTGTCCGCCTTCAGAAACAATGGATCCGTGTGAACCGAGCATTTTCCATTTTGGTCCGCCGACCTTCGCAATGTTAGACATCTGGATGTTTGCTGACGCACCATCCGCGACAAATTCGCCCTCTGCGAATCGAATTACCGCTTGCACGTGGTCTTCGTTGGTAATATCTTTCCAAACGAGGTTCGGTTGAAAAAAACCGGTGACGTTAATCATTGGTGCTTCAAGGATGTTAAGTAGCCAGTCGAGGAAGTGTGCCCCCCAGTCGTAGAATTGCCCGCCGGAGATGGCTTTGACACTCCGCCACCAATTCGGGTTGGGTCTACCGTAACCGCCGCTCCACATTTCAGCACAATAGACCTTCCCAACGACACCGGAATGAACAATTTCGCGGAGTGTCCAAAAATCTGCATCCCATCTGCGGTTGTGGTGAACTGATAACATCACATCATTTTCTTTTGCCGCGGTAATCATTTCGGTAGCTTCTGCGATTGTAACGCACATCGGTTTTTCAACGACAACGTGTTTGCCAGCATTGTGGGCTGCCACGGTTGGACCGCAGTGTAGACTGTGAGGTAGGACGTTCGCAACGAGATCAACCTCATCGTCTGCTACCAGATCCTCAACTGAATTGTAAGTTCGGATGTCGGGAAAATCGTTTTTCGCTGCTTTTGTCCGTTCTGGATCAATGTCGCACACAGCCACACATGTGATGCCGTCTGTGTTTTGCATCATATTTGCGTGTGCTCTACCCATATTGAATGCCGCCCCATACCCGAGTACAGCACCTTTGATAATATCTGCCATTATAAGTTTTGGCTCCTTCTGTGCATGGGGTTGTAACCCCGTTTTTCGTTTTATGAATATCTTATTATAGCATGGATGTGCAGGTGTGTCAAAGTTATATCAGAATGTACATAAACTATTAGTGATTGTTTTAAATTGGTGTTAACCTATAAAAGAAGGGTAAAGCATTTATACCTTACCCTTCATTTGAAAATTAGGATTAATAAAAATGATAGTATACAATCACTTCTACTTAGCTTTAAGCTGTCCCCAGGTAATAGCGATCTTACCAGCTGCTTCAACTGGGGTTGGGTTTGTATTCATTAAGCCCATGATTTCGTCCGCACTCAAAGCATGGCTAAAAATACAGACCTCATCAATAATGCCTCTGAAAAAGTAATTATGTGAAGAAGTTTCATTTGCCCCCGCACCTATGAGGAGTTCTTGAGCAGTATTGACACTGAGGACAGCAGCACTTTCTCCTACCATTTCGCCATTGACGTAGAATTTCTGGCTGTTGTCAGCATAGACTCCAGCTAAGTGGTCCCAACCATCAATATTATTCGCAGCAGGTCCATTGATAGGATTCCAACCACTACCGACTCCAGTCCAAAACTGCCATACGTTATTGGGATCCGCATAAAAAATATATCCTCGCTGAGGAAAGTCATCACGGGAGGAAATCACGGCACGATGTCCTGTTCCACCAGTTTCTGCGTTTGCCCAAGCACAGATAGTGAAAGCCTCATGATTAAGATTTTCATGAAAAGGCACCATGACTTCATCTTCAGTTTGATCAAAATGAAGTCCACCACCGAGTCGTCCATCTGTCCATTGTGGGTCTCCCACCAACGTTCCGTTGTGCCCATTGCCGCTTGAGTCATTTACGGTGTCCCCCGATCCTTCATCAAATGCCCAATATGCTACAAGACCGTCAACGATCTGTGCAGAGGCAGGAATTACCGAGAAACCGACGAGAAGTGTTAGTGTAAACGTTATTGTTAATAATTTCATTTTTTTCCCTTTGTTGTGTTAATAGTTGTTGATTAGAACAGTTATGTTCAATAATAATGTTTGCTGCGGCACACAGACAAATTTGATTATCGGCGTGCCAACAGATTTGAACAATTACATCACTTTATGGTTTGTAATGTGATTTAGATAGAATCATTCATTATAGGAACATGCATTAATACCTTTACTCTACTTTAAGCTTTCCCCAGGTGACAGCGATTTTACCAGAAGCTTCAACTGCCAAAGAATCGCTCTTCATCACCGCTGAGATTTCTCTTTCGTCAAGGACACGGTTATAGAGTCTCACCTCATCAATTATACCGACAAAACGGTAATTATGAGCAGCGGTTTCATTGGCTCCTGCCCCAATAAGAAATTCCTCATTCGGATTAACGGAAATTTCAAAGTTCTCTTCACCTACAAATTCTCCATTGACGTAGAATTTGTGATTCCCATCAGCATAGGTCCCAAGTACATGGTCCCATTCTCCAAGATTGGCAGCAGGACCTCGAACTGGTTTCCAACTGTCTGCTCCAGCACCAATCCAAAACTCCCATATATTACCATTTGGTTCTGCATAAAAAATGTACCCGCGTTGTGGAAAATCGGCACGAGAAGAAACAACAGCACGGTGCCCCGTACTCCCCACTGCAACATTTGCCCAAGCACAAATTGTGAAAACTTCTGGGTTTAGGTCTGCATGGTACTCGACGAATATCTCATCTCCGTTTCCGTCGAATTCAATGCCTCCACCATACTTACCATCCGTTATCCATTCTGGGTCACCGATTAACATGCCATGGTGTTCGTTTCCACTGACATCGCTAACAGTCTCCCCATCTACATTGTTGAAATCCCAATATGCTACAAGTCCCTCTTCGAGATCTTGAGAAAACACTGGATATACCATTAACCCTACGGATAATAGTAAAGTGCCTATAACTATACAAGTTTTCATTTTAAATTCCTTTTGGTATAGACTTATTTGATATTGTTAGTAAAGAATACAGAAACGCTATCAAAGAATTATTTTCAAAATACACCCATGAAATAAAACTCACAGACATAGGAGAACGCTTCTACAAGCAAGGTGTATAATTATTTCCATATTTCACTATATTACTTAACCCTTATTAGGTTTACACTTAGAGTTCCTAAAGTAAAATTTGAAACTCTAATTTTTTATTCATGAGTAATGGTTAAAATACCCACTTACCTTCTGCAAACAAAATAGCCCGCAGCAAACTATCCACATGAATAGAGAGCAGACAGGCACAATAAAAAGTTGATGAACATCAGCGATATTCGCTTGTTCGTTAACTGATATGTTGTTACAGTCGTTAATTTTTGTGAGGGGGGGGGTAAACCGGTAGTTAATAAAACGGGTAATCGGTAAAAGCACAGAAAGTTCAAGAATAGAAAAAACGTAGGGGTAGCTTAGACAATTGAGAGTCGTCTTTTCAACATTGCGTTTGCTATAAGCCTCTTGCATTTTCGCCATCCTTCGTGATGTTTGAATATTTGTACCAATCAAACGATTGTCCAAAAAAGACAAAAGTAGTTGTTTACTTGCAGAAAAAATCATTCCTACAAGTTTTATTATATATTCTATTATACACAAAACTTTTTAAATATGTCAAGAAAAAATCGTGAGAAAAACTTAAAACTAACAGGACTTACGCATTCCCCCTTGAATGAAGATTAACTAAGTCTATATTCAACATTGAATAATTTAGCCACACCCCTCAATTATCTACGCATTCGTGAGTGTTTCACCTTTGATTCAGAGAGTAATTTTTTGATGTTCCTTACGGGGATGGCTGCAACATTCATGAGTTGATCGCTGCGTGCTACGATACCAAGTAGGATGCCCTGTTTGTTAAGCACCGGTCCGCCGCTGTTGCCACCGAACACATCGGACTGGATATGTAAGAAATCTCCGTGATCGTTTAGGAATTCTCCCAATGTCCAACGCCACAACTCCTGTTTCGCTGGATTGCCGAGGATATAGACTAATTCGCCTGCTTTTGCTGTGGGTGGCATGAGTTTCCAGTCAATTTCGCGGGCGGTTTCGGGTAATCCGTCAAGTCTGATGATGGCTAAATCTGTTTTCTCATTCTTGGCAATAACGTGTCCTTTGGTGTAATAACCGAGTCGTTTTAGCACGCCACTACTTTTCAGGTAGAAGTTCCGATCTTTTATGAGTTCGCCTTTTTCGTCTGGTGCGGGGAAATATACGTCTATTGTGTTCTGTTTGCCTGTGACGTGTGCGTTGGTGACTGCAAGTTTGTGTTTTTTATCCAATAGCACGCCGCTGCCTTCGCCTGTACCTGGGTTGACTATCCACATGACTGAACGGATGGCGTTGTTGTAGATTTGGTTTGCGGTAAGTTTTGGTCGTACTGAAGAATCTAACAATTTAGCAAGGTCTATCGTATCTGTATCCGTGTCTGTTGCTTTCCATAAGTGGATTGTTTTAATACTTGAACATGCTAACGTCTTACCATCAGGACTCAAACTTAAGTGATCTACTCCACCAGGGACATTAAGTGTTTTTTTACGCCTCCCAGTGGCTACATCCCACAAACGAATTGTATTATCATAACCTCCACCACTTACCACCGTCGAACCTTCAGGGATAAACAATATACTCGTGATATAACTCGTATGTCCTGTAAGAGTTTTTTTGTGTTTTCCTGTGCCTGCATCCCATAAGCAAATTTTATTACCGTGGCCACCCTCACCTGTGCCACCTTTACCAACAAGTGTTTGCCCATCCGGACTAAATGCAAATTCCCTAACTCCATCTATAGTTTTTTGTGTTTTCCTGTGGCTACATCCCACAAGCGGATTTGTTCGTTCCAACATGAACTCGCGATCATTTTCCCATCAGAACTAAACGATAAACTAAAGATATCTCTTGTATGTCCTATAAGTGTTTTCTTATATATAAGAGTCGTGGCATCATACAGTCGAATGGTGTTATCTGGATTACTGCAGGCGATCATTTTCCCATCAGGACTGAATGTAAATTTTCTACGTAATAGTGTATTTCCTATGAATATCCATTTCTGCGTGGCTATATCCCACAAACGAATAGTGTCCGAACCTCCACTAATGAGTGTCCGACCATCAGGACTGAACGATACACTCCTGATCCAATTGGTATGTTCTGTGAGCGTTTTTTTATGCTTCCCTATAGACACATCCCATAAACGAATAGTAGTATCTGCACCTCCACTCGCAAGTGTTTGCCCATCAGGACTGAACGCGATACTGAAGATATGATCTGTATGTCCAGTGAGAGTTGCATAGTGTACGTAATCTTGCGCGAAACCATTGGCAAGGAACAAGACAGTGACAAGAAATAATGTTGAAATGAGAAAATTAATATGTTTCATGAGATTTATTCCTACACACCGTACTACCTTGCTGCAATACGTTCAACAACCCATTCCCGAATTAGATTTTCAGGTGATATGCCACGCGACTTGGCAAGTGTTTCAACGATCTCTAATTCTTTGGGTTTTAACTGAACGGGAACGAACTGGTAAAGGCATCTTTTTCGGATTTGGGTTTCTCACTTGGCAAATCTGCAAACTTATATTTCCCCGACTTCCGCATTTCATTCTCTACCTCTTGGTAATATGCAACCAATCGGTTAAAATCATTTCCAAATTCTGCAGAGATTTTCTGCCGCATTTCGCGAACTTTATCCATTATGCTGCATTCCATTTTTTCTTTGTTTTCCATTTAATGACTACCTTGCCGCAATACGTTCAACAACCCACTGCAATACCTTACACCTGTTGCTCTACCATACTCACGAGGATGCCGAGGATTTTGTCGCACTGTACGATTTGGTAGGCTGCGGTATCAATGTGCAGTTTGAGTCCCTCCAATTTAAGAAATCGCCAATCTGTCCCTGAGGTGGTAGTTCCGTAAATACGGGGAATGTCGTTGCCTTTTTCTGCGTTAAAACGTTGTGCGGCGAGCATCTCAGCGACACACTGCCCAAGTCCAGCAGTTAAATCTTCCTTCTTTGCTTCAACAAGAATAATTACAGGTGCTTCCAGAGAGAGTTGGTCCGGTGATTTGCTTATCAGAAAATCACAGATGCCAGTCAAACCTGCTTCAACATCAACGTTGAACTCAATTCCTGAAAAGAGACTGATACGTTGGTTAAAATGCTCCAGAAGCTCAAACAAAACATCTGCGACGATCAGCTCTGATCTTGCTTTTTCTGTGTTTACGGCAGAGGCGACTGATACCTTTTTTGCAAGGTCTAACATAAAAGGGTCGCGCGGACTCACTGGTTCTATGTTTCCAAAAATACCTATGGACTGAACTGTCTCTAACTGAAAGTTTTTACGGACTGTTTCTAAGGTGAAATTGCTATAAGCCATGTCGTAGAACCTCCTGCTATGCTTTTTGCTCTACCATGCTTGAGAGGATGCCGAGTATTTTGTCACATTGTGCAATTGGGTAGATTGTAATGTCAAGATGCAATCGTTTTTCCTGCAGTTTAAGAAACTTCCACTCTGTTCCTGTAGTGGCAGCACCATAAATGTGGGGAATGTCATTTCCTTTTTCAGCGTTAAAACGTTGTGCGGCGAGCATCTCGGCAACACACTGACCGAGGCCAGGGGCTGGGTCTTCTTTCTTTGCTTCAACAAGGACGATGACCGGTGCCTGTAAAATAGATTGCATCGGTGACAGGCTCACTAAAAAATCGCACACACCAGTGAGGCCGTTTTCGGGATCAACGTTGAAGTCGATACCTGAAAAGAAGCTGATAGCGCGGTCAAATTGCTCTCGGAGTTCAAACAAAACGTTGGCGACAATTAGTTCCGAGCGTGCTTTCTCTGTATTTATGGCGGCAGCTACCGGTACTTTTTTTTCTAAGTCCGCTGTTAGTTCTACGCTTGGTGTCACCGGTTCTAAATTAGAAAAGATACCAGCGGATTCAACGATTTCCAGTTGAAACTCCGTGCGTACTGTTTCTAAGGTGAAATTGCTGTAAGCCATGTCGTTGAACCTCCTGCTATGCCTTTTGCTTTACCATGCTGGAGAGGATGCCGAGGATTTTGTCACATTGTGCAATTGAGTAAATTGCCATATCAAGCTGCAACTGGTTACCCTCTAATTTGAGAAATTTCCATTCTGTTCCTGTTGTGGCAACGCCATAAACACACGCGATGTCATTCCCTTTTTCAGCGTTAAAACGTTGTGCAGCGATCATCTCAGCGACACACTGACCGAAACCTTGCACAGGGTCTTCTTTTTTCACCTCCACCAAGACAATTACAGGTGCCTCTATATAAAATTGCTCTGGAGACAGACTTACGATAAAATCGCAAACTCCAGTCAAGTCCTGTTCAACATCAATGTTGAACTCAACTCCTGAAAACAGACTAATGCGCTCGTTGAAGTGCTCATAGAGTTCAAACATGACATCGGCAACAATTAGTTCCGACCGCGCTTTCTCAGTACCTATAGCAGCAGCTAACGCCACTTTTCTGGGCAACACTTTTGTGAGTTCTGCACTCGGGGTTACTGGTTCTATTTCGGAAAAGCTGCCCACAGATCGGAATGTTTCCAGTTTGAACTTTTCTCGCACCGTTGCTAAGGTAAAATTGCTATACGCCATTGCGTTAACCCTCCTAAAGAATAGTATAACAGGTTATACCTTAATGTGTCTAATTTATCTACGCACAATGATTAACCCGTCGCAATCTGTTCAACAATCCACCTCCAAATTAGATTTTCAGGGGCTGGAATACTTCACGCCTTTTGGTTTACCATGCTGGAGAGGATGCCGAGGATTTTGTCACATGCGTGGATTGAGTAGAATTCTGTATCAATATGGAGTATTTGCCCATCTAATTTGAGAAATCGCCAATCCGCCCCTGTCGTGCTAGCCCCATAAATGTATGGGATACTGTTTGATCTTTTGGCATTAAATTGCTGTGCGGCGATCATCTCAGCGACACATTGCCCGAGTCCCTCTAATAAATCATCCTTTTTTGCCTCAACAAGAACGATAATAGGTGCCTCCAGGACAAATGACACAGGTGACAGACTCACCAGAAAGTCACACACCCCAGTTAGACCTTTTTCAGCATCAACGTTAAAGTCAATACCCGAAAAGAGGCTAATCTGTCGATTGAAGTGTTCCCGCAGCTCCAGGAGAACATCGCCAACAATCATCTCTGATTTTGCTTTTTCTGTTCCAATAGCAAGTGCGACTGGCACATTGCGTTCCAATTCTGTTTTCAGATGTGCGCTCGGTGCCACAGGTGCTACATCACAAAAAAGGTTAGTGGGGACATCGATTTCAAGTTGAAATTCAGTTTTCACGCTATCTAAAGTAAAGCTGCTATAAGACATTATGCAATAGTCTCCTGTAACAAAAATGATTCACGCCTTTTGGTTTACCATGCTGGAGAGGATACCAAGGATTTTATCGCACTGCCCAATTGAATAGAGCGATCTATCAATATGAAGGCGTTGTTCCTCTAATTTGAGGAACCGCCAATCTGTTCCGGAGGTTGTAGCCCCATAGACGCAAGGAATGTTATTTTTTTTTTCGGTATTAAATCGTTGTGCGGCCAGCATTTCGGCGGCACATTGTCCGAAACCGAGAGTCAGGTTTTCTTTTTTCGCCTCAACAATGATGATGATAGGTGCCTCTAAGAAAGACAATATCGGTGATAAGCTCACTAAAAAATCGCAAACGCCTGTTAATCCTTTTTCAGCATCAACGTTGAATTCAGTTCCTGAAAAGAAGCTGATGCGGCGATCTAAGTACTCACGGAGTTCAAACAAAACACCAGTTACAATCAGTTCTGATCGTGCTTTCTCGGTACCTATAGAGATGGCTAATTGCACTTTTTCCTGTAAATCCGCTATGAAATGTTCTCTTGGGGCAACCGTCTCTGTTTCAGAAAAGACACCCGCGGATTCAACGATTTCCAGTTGAAATTCTGTGCGTACTGACTCTAAGGTGAAATTGCTATAAGCCATTATGACCGCACCTCCTCTGTGTCAAATTTTTTCCAACGTTCCAACAGACTAAAGTTATGTTAAGTGTATCATGCAAAGTTTCTTATCTCAAGTGAAACGGAACAGATATTAACTTCTTCTATTCCCCCTGCACAGCACTAATTTCATCTTCAGAGATTTTGTGGACGCTTTTGGGATTGAACGTCTGGGTTGTGTCTACACGCAATGCAACTTCAATTCTACCACCGGTCAACACAAAAAACTGGATGAGAAAACCACCACCTTGCATGGATTCTATTTGATATTCCTCGGTATCAAGGTCACCAATCCATTCGGGTAGTGCGTCTTCATATTTTGGGTGTGTCATGACGTTCTCTGGTAATGCGATGATAAGCGTGCCAGGTTCATCGCCGATAGCATCGCCAATGACATACCGTTTTTCCACCATGAACGGTATAACACGACTCGCATACTCAAAATCATCTGCGGCGTTTCGTTTGAGGGGCACAATTCCCCATGTCAAGTGGTGGATAAATGGATTGCCATAACCTTGTCCAAGCATGTGTTCAAGTGCTGCTTTGTCAACAGGATGTACAACGGCGACGTAGTCAAACCATCCGTCATTGTGTGCTGCGCTATCCGCTGACAACTGAGCAGAGACGTTGATATAGTCGCATCCATCAACAGGTGATGGATAACACCGCGCATCCCATCCATTCACATAACCGAGCTGTTTTAGTCCACCTGCGACAAGATGCGGGGGATCGCAAAAAATTGCCGCGTGATCCATGTTCGGATAGATTTGGATGTCTGCATCCGTGATATGTGTTGCGACTTCGGTTGCTTCAGCAAAACGCAATTCAGCATTTTCAATCTGTAAATAGTCTGAAAAGTTAGTTGGCAATTTAACAAAATTATCCATAGTTACCTCAATTGGTTAAAGTGTAACTGCTGATTCAATATGATTAATTTATGATGTTCACTCAGGAAACTGTTCGCGTAATGTCCATAATCCTTGACCGGGTTCGCTAATATAGAACAGGTCATCATCGTTATATCCATCAACAAGTGTTTCTGGGTTGTATTTTGTAAGTATTGCATCAATCGGTGCCCATTCATAGCCAACCGATTCTATCTCTTCTTTGGATAGATGTTCTGTTGCATAGACAACCTTGAAACGCCCCTCAGTACTTCCATGAATCAAGTGTGCAGCGGCAGAAAGGTTTTCTTGGAGTTCAGCATTCTCTTCAACGGAATTGAGTGTCGTAGGTGTGCCGTGGTAGCCGTATTTTCTGATGAGTCTATCGATTTCAGCGTCCTCTCCAAATTCCCTTAACCCTGGTGCGATAATAATCAATTCTCCTTTGTCCTTCATTGCCATCCGCGTACGATATATCGCCTTATTTCCGAGCCATGTGCTTTTAAACTCCTTTGGATCCAAGTAGACAAAAGTTTTTGACAAAGGTTTGTCTAAGAATGTCATATTGACCCTTCTACTCAATTCTGCTGCATCTTCAAAAGTTTGGGCATCATCACCGATATATAATCCACGCATCACACGGTTGCCGTTTATATCAACATCCATAACGCTCATCACATATACAATCCCGAGTTGTTTTAGAAAATGTGTGTGTGCATAATTCAACACTCGTCGAACAGATGTATCTGTTCGTCCCATCAACCGTTCCATTCCATCAACAGCACCGAGAAAATGTGTTTTGTTTATCATCTCAACGCCACCAGTCCCTACAAGGATGTTCTTGAATCCATTTGCTATTCCGACAACTTCATGTGGTATTACCTGTCCGACAGAGATAATCAGGTCGTAGTTTCCTTCAACAAGCCGTTTGTTGACTGTTACAGGAATACTATAGTTGAGTTTTCCGCCAGACACCTCACGGATAAACTCGGATGGAACTTCACCAAAGTGGTACAAGCCTGTTCTCCAGTGATGGATGTGGTATTGTGCTTTTGGAAGAGTACCATACATCTCAGTGATCTGTACTTCAGTCATCGGGGAATGTGTTCCGATTGCAGGTAGAATATCAAAGGTTGTGCCGTTTGCAGTTTCCCAAAGTTCATATAGGAGACGCGTAAGTTCACCAGCGTTTGAGTGTAATCTGGTTATATCAGGTGGAACGACCAAAATCCTTTTTGGTATTCCTCCCAACTTGAATAGTGCTTCGTGTAGTAAAGCGCGTTTCTGCTCGGTTGTAATGGTGGTGTCTTTTCCACCGTGTGCAATGTATGTTGCCATAGGATATTACTCAATTCTGTAAGTGTAATTATATTGGATTCAATGTAGAATTAGGGTGTGGAATACAAGACGTGTTAATATTATACCATTTCTATAAATTATTGTCTCATTTACACACCCTTGTTATGGTGGTCATTCTTCAGTACACAAACTGGAAGTTTGTGCTACAAAAAAGAGATATTATATATCATCAATGGTATTATCCACACCATTGATAAACACAGTATACCTACGGATGGTAGGATCGTCAAGGTTAATCTTTATCAGAGGTATTCAATCGGGGTTAGAAACCCCTCCAACAAGAGCAAAACTTGACAATTGAATGCTTCTGAATCTTTATCAGAGGCATTCAATACAGCACATGCACCCGGTTTTTACCGCGTAAGGTCTCATCGGGCATCACAATCGGCATCTCAACGATAGCGATTAACGAGCCATCATCACTAATTGCAAGTGTATCGTAAGGGAGTTGCCCTTCAGTTCGGTAGGTATAGAGATATTTCTGCAATCCACTACCTTTTGCTGTGAGATCAAACACAGAGATACCATGAAGACTTTGGTTTGGGTTTTTGCTTCTCTTGGATACTGCTAATACTGCATATTGACTTTCGCTATCAATTCGTAACCCTTGTGGCATATTTTCAAGTTTCCACTGCCACACTTTTTCACCAGTCCAAGCATAAGCAAATAGTGTCATCCCGTTTGGGTGGAGTGCTGATGGACGTTGCGCGCCTTTTTGCAAATGATAAGGGATATAGGTATCCCCTGTAACAAATAGAGCGATATTGTCAGTTGCACCAATGGTGCCAGTTGTAGCGATAATTGGCACGCCGCTTACCTCAAGGGGAGTTGCCAAATTCTGTTTCCATATCGGTTCTGATTGGTTTGTATCAAAAATGAATGCGCGACCGTCATCGGTTGTAACATTGACAAACTTCCCATCAGGTGACATGCTGACACCCCGCCAAAAAGTTACACCCTTAAAGTAAGGGGACAGTGCTTTGAATTCTGATTGCCATTTATCTGAACCGGATTCTACATCAAGAACAGTCAATGTCCCGTTCCCTTTTCCACTCTCATCAGCAACAAAAGTAAGCGTTTTTCCATCGTCACTAACATCAAACCAACGGATAATCTTTTGCATAGCACCATCCTGGGGATACTTCCATACAACATCTCCATTAGCATCAAAGCGATAAAGCATTGACCTTCTTTGTGGAATCTCATTTTTTGACCCAGAATGCACACCTGCAACCAATAAGTCACCGTTTGGTAATACCTGCATGCACGACGTACCGGGATAACTCACCCATGCATAGACGCTTTCAGGATTACTTGGTGTTGAGGTTTCAATATCATCTGCAGTTCTGTATTTCCAACGAAGTTCTGGTTTGTCAGTCGTCAAATCATAACAGTAAATGAATCCATCCGCTGCCTGTTCACCGATGTATAGCATTGAGTTGTCAGCACTAAATGCGATGTGTTTAACATACCCTTCCGAAATGCGTGTCTTCCATACGCTCTTTCCTGATATTGGATTTAAAATAGTCAAATGTCCTCTATCCGTTGCGATTGCCAGTTTTTGATTATCATTTCCATGCCCGAATGCAACCGCTGTCGGTTTAGCAGGTTGACGTAGGTTCTCCATAAGCGACAATAGTCCATCTAAATCAACCGTTCGTATTAGGAAAGGTGAAGGTTTTAATGGAGAGCTTACTTCTGTAATGACTTTATTGATAAGAAACTTATATTTTTTATTAGGTTGCCATGTGATATTTAAACGGACACGTTTCTCATCAATTTTTTCAAAGGTAACGGTATCATAGGTTGAACTTTGTTGTCCTTCTGCGACCTTAAAAACTGTATTAGGTTCTATTTTCGTTTCAGTTTCCAGAACGACTCCAGTCCGAACCCAAACTACATTCAGTTCTGCAAACACGACTCCAATAGGTAGGATAATCAACAATAATTGCAATACGATAATTCGCAAATTTTTCATCTTATGTCTCCAGTGTAAGTAAGTGTGAAATGTTTTTTAATATTATTTGATACCTAACAACTACTCTGTCACTTTCCACAATCCACGACCTAATTGCGCTCCCAGCAGCACACCAATGAAGGTATACATAAAACCTTCAAGAAATATCCTCAGCAAGATGTACCAGTCGGCAAAAAAGAGGCGGTAAAACATGATAGAGAGTTGAAAATCTACATAAACAGCAATTGCATCACAGATGCCGAGAACGAGAGCCCACGCAAACAATCCCCGTTTACGTACAAGCATAAAACCTGTCTCCAAGAGCAAAACACTTGTACCAGTATAGATAATTGTCATCGGTGTGAATAGTCCAAAGGTAACAGCACCGAGTAGCAGACGAACTGCAGAGACAAGGAGAATAACTCCACCCTTTGTTGTCTCTTGTGTATTACCAAACTCTTTTGATGACTTCCTTCTTGGTGCACCGTATATATAAAACAGTAATGCTGTAAGTAATGCATAGTAGACTGTTTCATTGACCAGACCTGTTAGAATGACAGAAAATGGACCGAGGAACGCAGTAATAAGATGCAAAAAGAGTGTTGATGGCACGACGACAGTAACGAAAATCGTTGTACCAAATATTGCAATGACAATAAGTTGCTTAGTCGTGAAGCGGACAAAAAATTGTCTGTGAAATCGAAGTAAAACTAATAGTCCAATGCAACTTAAAATGATAGCAATACCACTTATAAATAGTGCGTGTCTGTTTGGAACAATGATGTGAAAAGGTCTTTTTTCTTTTATGATCGTAGTATCACTTCCCCATAGTTTCACAGTAATCTCTCGTTCGTATTCACCTGCAATAACAGAATGCGGTTGGAAGTAAATTGGCAATGAAATAGAAGAAAGTTCTCCACCCGCTAAACTTGCGAAACTAATACTGCGATCAGTTCCGGCATTTACTGCATCCGGTGGTGCAAGAAAGGGGACTGCTTCACCAGTTTTCATATCACGATTGATAGAAGACACAACCACATGTATTGTCTCATCACCATGATTCATCAATCTAACAGTTTGTAATGTTATTGGTTCAAACGGATCTACTTGTTCTTTACCAAGCCAGCTAAACAATGGACGCGGATGATATATTGTATCTTTACGTTGCCGTTGGTCTGTTTTACCATCCGAATCTGTCGACATATCAATAGATGTAACGGATAGTTGCTTAACAATCTCAGAGATAGGTACTATCCTTACCTGTACAATTGTTCGCTGTTCCCATGTCTCACCATCTGATGTTGTAAATTGAATGATACCCGTTATATCATCCGTATCTTTATAATTCGGTGAACCATTTAAAACATCAGGTGCTGTTAGTACAACTTCATGAAACCAAACTTCAGAAGCAACATTAAACGATCCTGTAGTTGAAAAACATATCTGCTCATCTTTAGTTATTTTTTTCCAATCTTCTGGAATCCGAGATACCTGAAATGTTGTAGGTATGCAAAGCTCTAATGAAAAGGAGGATGGTGCATTTCCATTGGTAATCACAATGGTTGCAGTCATATCGCTTCCAATGGGAATGAGTTTTTTCTGTTGATTTTGGTTTGCGTCTGTTAGCGTTAAACTATTTGCGGTCCCATAAGGTATAGCGATGTCTAAGTTTCCACGTGAATAAGTCTTATGTGCTTCAACTGTTTTTACTTTGACTTGTCCCGATGACAAAATCACTTCAAATCTATAAATTTCACCTTCCTCCCATTCAAAGTAAAGTGTTTCTATCGTTCTTGGTGCACTTGGAAAACTGATTTGTGCGACCCTTGTGCCATCGGAATTATAGGCAGATACCTGTTGAATCGGTAACCTATCGGTAAAATGGACTTTAGCACCAAGGTCGAAAAAGGATACCTGCCATGATAATTCTCTCTCAGGTGTTTTTTGAGTACAAGCGAAGAAAAGTATCAATAGAAAAGGTAAAATTCCCCACTTGTTCATAAAGAATACCAGTTAGAAATGCCTTGCCACAAGGACTAAATCAAGGATGTTCACCTCTCCATCAGTGTTAACATCACCTGTTATGCCAGGTCCTCTTTGACCGAAAGCTTGACCGACTAATACTAAGTCTTTTATGTTCACAAACCCATCATCGTTAACATCTTCATTTCTTGGATAAATTTGAACAATGGCAACATTATCACTACCGTATCCAAGTTCATAAGTTTTCAGAAGTGTCTCATCAGGTCCCATCACAAGCATTGTTGACAATCCGCTCTGTGTCCAATCAGGTTTTGTTATATAGAGATTACCATCTTGGCCAAAAACCATGCCTGATCCGCGAGCAAACTCACTGAGTGTGTTGTTTCGATCGCGTATCCATTTTTGGGAAGGGACATCATAGATAAGCAGCCCAGGATGCTGCCACCCACCTTGGATAAACAGTTGTTTCTCCGAATTGATTGCGATTGCACCTGGTGTCGTCTTTGTGTTAACCTCTTTAATAATTTCATCGGTTGTCGTGTCAATAAGTACAAGTCTCCCTGCAACCAGATTGTAATCCCCTGTTGTTTTTACTATCACAGTGGATTCACCATCGTTTACTATTCCTGTCGCATTGATGGGCATTGGAATAGATTTTAGCACAGTATCAGTTCGTGTATCAATCACTGTAACGCTGCTTTGGTGATATATGGATTTACCAGCTGCCGCATCCCACTCCCATGCAGGATTAGTCACATACGCTTTTCCATTCAAAAGTGTGAGTCCAGTAGTTTTATTCATGGCTGGATCGGTGATAACTTTCGTCACTTTGCGTGTACCAATGTTAACTACCAGCACTTGATGAACATTATCACAGGTGACATACATCTTTGTGGAATTGACAAGTGCCATGTTCTGTGGAAAAGCACCAGATGGGATTGCAATTCTACCCACATACTTTCTATTTTCAAGATTGACAATTTCAATGGTATCGCTTAAATCCCCTGATAACCAGTCAAAGCGAGAAATATAGGCAAGATGCCCATGAACCAGAATGTCAGTTGGAACATCCCCAATCGTGATAATCTCATCGTCAATAGCGCGCTGTAAATTCGGTTCATCCAAATCAATGATTGAAATCGTTGAAGTGATATTCCAATTTTCTCTATCAAGTGAGTTTGAAACGACTGCAAGGTTTTGAACATCTGATTGAGCAAGTGTGGAACCTAAGAGAGATGTGAAAAGGAGCGCACTGATAAGTACCAGTGGATGCAGTTGATGTGTTTTGTAAAACCCGAAATATCGCCTAAAGAAAAAACCTGTCTTCATTAATACCTCCGTAATGAAACAAGAAACCCCTGCTTTCATTGAAAACAGGGGACAAGCGACACTTCGTATAACTCTGATCCTGATATTTTGACTAATTCGGAAATATCTTATCAGTATTTCTATTCTGTATTGTCAGGGCTACGTTGTGCTTTGTTCCACCGCTCTCCCGCGAAAGCAGATTTGTGAAACACGATCCAGGCAGGTCTCCTGACTTCCGATTATTTGGGTAGTCTCAAGCGTTTATTGTACTACCTCTCCGCAGTGCCTTCCCATCAACCATTGACAGTGGACTTTTACAGCGGACATTCCTGATTAGGAATAAATCGTTTACAGTGGCGGGGCCGTGGCGGATTCTCACCGCGTTTCCCTATTCTCCGAACTTCGGCACCTGAACCGTTCATTTATTTAATTATTTATTCTGTGCAAATTATACCATCTTGCAGATATTTATGCAAATTTTTCTGAAATGAGGGATGTGTAAAGTTTTTGGTATTTATATTGTCAGAATCGCGAATTTCGCGCTTCTGTCTGAACCAAGATCAGAGGCATTCAATTGTCACCCAGCTGTCACCCAGCATTATTGTTAGAGGGGTTTCTAACCCCGATTTATCAAGTTCTGTATCTGAAATCGGGGGTTCTGTATCTGAAATCGGGGTTAGAAACCCCTCTAACAATAATGCTGGGTGACAATTGAATGCCTCTGGAACAAGGATTTTTATTTGCATATTGAGTCTAAATATGGTATTATTAAACAGGAAATAGAAACTCTATGTTGTAAAATAATGGCGTATATAATGAAATATTCTTCTAAGACACAATCCAGTTCACATAGATTCTTTGCCGATTGGCATTGGTGGCATTCCGATACCAGTAATTGGGGGTGCGCGCGCTAAGCCAAATTGGATCTATTCTGTTTTTACTTGTAAACCTTATGCACACACCAACATCAGTGGCATAAGGTTTTTTGTTTTTAATTAAGGAAGGAGAAACCATGAAATTTCTATCAGAACTAAAATTCGATAACGACGGTTTAGTCGCTGCAGTCATTCAAGATAAAACAAATAATGAAGTGTTGATGGTCGGTTATATGAATGCTGAGGCGATCAAACAAACATTGTTAACGGGCCGCGTCTGCTTCTGGAGTCGTTCTCGTCAAAAATTATGGATAAAGGGGGAGACTTCGGGGCATACACAGACCGTTGAGTCCATCGCAGTTGACTGTGATGGGGATGCCCTACTCATAAAAGTTGCTCAAAAGGTGGCAGCATGTCATACAGGTTATCGTTCCTGTTTCTTTCGTGAAGTCTCCCCCGAAGGTGAATCTACAAGAGTGGTAGGTCAAAAGATATTTGATGCTGACGAGGTTTATTAGTCATTGATTTTCCTGATTACTGTATATTGGCATCAAAGCAAATTCTTTTGATCAGTTAATTTTAATATGCATAAGCGTAGAAACAGTGTCTGTTACTTACAGAATTATTGAAACATGACAACAATTTTGATGTTATAGTTTACGTAAAGGAGTTATTCAATGTATTATCCAACTTTAGAGGAATTCAAGGAAAAGGCAAAAACAGGAAATACCATACCTGTATATCGATCTATTTTAGCAGATATGGAGACCCCTGTATCTGCCTTCTATAAGTTATTACCCAACAAATATGCATTCTTGTTGGAGAGTGTTGAAGGTGGAGAAATTGTAGCCAGATACTCGTTCTTAGGAAGTCAACCATCCGTTTTATTCCAAAGCAAAGGACATCAGGTAACTATCGAGTATTTGACAAAAGGTGAAAAAGTATCAAAAGATTACGAAGATCCATTGGCAGCCCTTGAAGAAGTGATGCAGACTTATAAACCGGTGAGCGTAGATGGATTACCAGAATTTCATGGTGGGGCTGTCGGTTATTTGAGCTATGATATGGTGCGTTTTGTAGAAGAATTGCCTGATGACACCGAAGATGAACTGCAACTTCCCGACTGCTTGTTCATGATTGCTGAAACAATTCTGATATTTGACCATGTAAATCATCAGATTAAAGTTGTGGCAAATGCACATATTGACAGGGATATAGATGCAGCATACACGGATGCTGTTGGGAAAATTGACGCGCTGGTTGAAAAACTAACTTCATCTTCTGAAGCACACAGATTAAAAACTGCTAATGCTGAAAAAGATAGTTATCCAGAGACTGTTCCTGATCCACCCTCAAATTTCACAAAGTCAGAATACGAAGAAGCGGTTCGGCGTGCCAAAGAATACATCGCAGCAGGCGATATCATACAGGTTGTGCCATCCCAGCGGTTTAGCCGTCCTGTATCCGTTGACTCGTTTGATATTTATCGTGCATTGCGTGTAGTAAATCCATCGCCTTATATGTATTTTCTTAAGTGTGATAGTTTTGACATTGTAGGTGCGTCACCAGAAATGATGGTCCGTGTGGAAGATGGACTTGTCCAGACGCGACCCATTGCGGGAACACTTCCGCGTGGTAAAACTGACGCTGAAGATCGTGAGTTTGAACAGAAACTCCTTGCCGATCCAAAGGAACGTGCCGAACATGTCATGCTGGTTGACTTAGGAAGAAACGACCTGGGACGAGTTTGTGAATATCACACTGTCAAGGTGACGGATCTAATGATAATTGAGCGTTACTCCCATGTCATGCACATTGTGTCGCATGTAATTGGACAATTACGCGATAATCTTACAGCATTTGATGTTATCCGTTCTTGCCTGCCTGCTGGCACACTCTCTGGTGCCCCTAAAATTCGGGCAATGGAAATAATTGACGAATTGGAACCAACTCGGCGCGGGACATACGGTGGTGCAGTCGGTTATTTCGGTTTTTCTGGGAGTGCGGACACAGCAATTACGATACGAACAGCAGTTATAAAAGATGGAACTGCTTACGTGCAAGCAGGTGGCGGTGTCGTTGCTGATTCAGTGCCTGAAAATGAATACTATGAAACCGTCAGCAAGGCATGGGCATTACTCACTGCTATTGAAATAGCACAACAAGGTCTGGTGCTTTAGGAGGCAAAAAAATGTTACTGATAATTGATAACTACGACTCATTTACATATAATCTTGTACAATATTTTGGAGAACTGGGTGCGGATTTGGTTGTGCATCGGAGTCGTAAAATAGGTATAGATGAATTGGATGCATTAGCACCACAACGGGTTGTCATATCTCCAGGGCCTTGCACACCCCGAGAGGCAGGAATATCCAACGATGTGATAAAACACTTTGCTGGTAAAGTACCAATCTTAGGTGTGTGTTTAGGGCATCAATGTATCGGTGATGTGTTTGGCGGAGAAGTTGTCCGTGCCGAACGGTTAATGCATGGAAAAACTTCAATGATATATCATAACGGTTCAGAGATTTTCGAACATTTAGAAGACCCTTTTGAAGCAACACGGTACCATTCTCTTATCGTAAAAAGAGAGACATTGCCAGATTGCCTTGAAATCATAGCATGGACAGATCAAGACGAAATAATGGGAATTCGACATAAGTCTTTACCTATCTGGGGTGTACAATTTCATCCAGAGTCCATTTTAACGACCGCTGGTAAGAGTTTGTTAGGTAACTTTTTGACATTATAAGCATTCTGTGAGAGTGAATCTCAGATGATGGAGCATCTGTTATGATTAACATAAAATACAATAAACCCAATTAGCAATTTTACGTCAAAATTTGCAATACAGAGAAAGATGAAATTGCCAACTATTCTCTACAAAATATTTTAGAACTTTTTGTGCTTTTTTCTGTCTAAATTACAAGGCAAATAATAACGATTTTTTACGACTTTTGGAGACAGGGAATGCGTATATTTGAGGGGTTATTCGTCGGTATTTCGGCCATCCGTAGTAACAAACTACGGTCATTGTTAACGATGCTGGGTATAATCATAGGCGTTGCATCCGTACTTGCTATGATTTCTATTGGTGATGGTGCAAAAGAAATTGTGCTACAAGACGCACAAAAACTCGGTGGTGTCAACCAATTTACGATGTTTCGCAGCAGCTATAAACGTGTTGGGAGTCGTTGGATGCCCAATAGAAGCAACGAACACTTTGAATACGAGGACGTTTTGGCGATAGAGGCGGAATGTCCATCCGTAAAGGTCGCTGTTCCTCGAATACCAGAATGGCGGGGAGTCCTCATACAAACTGCTGATGGTTCAGAAGCTCGGAGCGGTTATAACGGTGTAAATGCTTCGTTTTCAGATGCAATGGATTGGGGTGTTCAGGAAGGACGTTTTATATCCGATGAAGATATGGAGTACAAAGCAAAAGTCTGTGTATTAGGCACCGAGGTTGCATTTAACCTATTCGGGAATAAGTCACCATTAAATAAAGAAATCAAAATTGGTCGGGGTGGGGACAGATATGACCGATGGGGGAGAAGGGATCAGACCCGAATTGCTGAACGTTTTACTGTGATAGGTGTAATGAATCCGAGGGGTAGAAGTCTAAGATTTGGTTGGAACCTTGACGATATGATATTTTTACCACTTACAACTGCACAAGAACGTTTTACAGGAAATGACTATATTACCATGCTCTCAGTACACGCCAAGACTGTTGAAGATGTACCAAAAGCAATAGAAGAAGTGAAAGCAGTACTGAGAAAAAGACACAACAATCAGGATGACTTCTTTACTCTGAGAGATATGCGTGAAGGTATGGCACAGTTAGAAAAAATTAGTAGAGTTATAAAAATCGCGCTTGGAAGTATTGCAGGATTTTCTTTGCTTGTTGGTGGTATTGGCATAATGAATATGATGTTGGTTGCCGTTACAGAACGCACACGCGAGATCGGCTTAAGAAAAGCACTTGGGGCAAAAAGTTTTGATATATTGATTCAGTTCCTTATAGAATCAATATCAATGTGTCTAATTGGGGGAGCAATTGGTGTAGGTTTGGGTTATCTTGCGGGTGAAGGCATGGCACTTCTTGCAGTGAAGATAGTTAAACTTGTACCGGATTGGCCTTCAGTAATCTCATTAGAATGGGTTATAATTTCTGTTTCATTCTCAGCATTGATCGGTATTTCGTTTGGACTTTATCCAGCCTTAAAAGCGTCTGCATTGTCTCCAATAGAAGCATTACGAACTGAGTAAGAGGGAATCAATATGAGTCTATTAGAATGCATTATTTTAGGTATTGTCAGTCTAAGACGTAACCCGCTACGATCCAGTTTGACCATATTAGGCATTGTCGTAGGTGTTGGTTCTGTTGTCAGTATGGTTTCTGTTGGTGATGGTTCTACAGAAATGGTGTTACGAGAAATTGAACGTACAGGCGGTACAAAGATTATAGAAATCTACAAAGATGATTGGGATCGGCAATCGGGGACATTAAGCAGGGCAGCGGGTGAAGCGGTCAGAGGCAGAAGTCGTTGGCGGCGGAACCGAGCAGAACACCTTGAAACGGATGATGCGTTTGAAATTCTGAGAAACGCTCGCGGAATCGTCAACGTAGTTGCTGAAGATGATATGCCGGGTTGGAATGTGAGTTACAAGGGACGTACGAAGGAATCCCGAATAGTCGCATCTACCGCTGGCTATGACCGATCCTATAATTGGTACACCTCAAGCGGTAGGTTTTTCCGTCCAGAAGAAGTTGAATCTGCAAGTAGTGTCGCTGTGATAGGTTCAAAAATTGCAGAGGAGGTATTTCTCCACGAGGACCCTGTCGGTAAGGAAATTAAAGCCTCGCGTCCTTCGTTCTGGCGAGGACGTAGTGGATTATATGAAGTCCGTCTTAAAGTTATCGGTGTTATGGAAGAAAAGGGCGATGCAATGGACACGACTGGATGGGATGATAGATTCATTATTCCTATTACGACACTACAGGAACGTTTCAAAGGACGGCAGGACGTTGAACGGATTCGGGTTGAAGCGACAACGGTAGAAAATATACCGTTGGCTATCTCAGACGCAAAACGGATTTTAGGCAGAATACACAAAAACACGGGAGAGGAATATAATTATTGGACTGCCACAGAGGAACTGGCTACAGCAAACAAAGTCGGTTTGGTCATGAAAGCACTCATGGGTGGGATAGCAGGTATCGCACTGATGGTTGCAGGCATCGGTGTGATGAACATTATGCTTGTCTCCGTAACAGATCGCACGAAAGAGATTGGGCTGCGTAAGGCACTTGGGGCAACTTTTAACGATATTATTACGCAATTTCTTATTGAAGCATCTGTTTTAACCCTAACGGGTGGCATTCTTGGTTCAATTTTAGGTGTGTTTATGGGACAAGGTACAGCTGCACTCATATCAAAGTTTGTATGGGAAGGAAGCAACTGGCCCTCAGTCATATCATTTGAAACCATGTTTATTGCTTTGGTAGTATCTGTTGCAATAGGTGTTTTCTTTGGTCTTTATCCTGCACACAAAGCTGCGAAACTTACACCTGTTGAAGCCCTTCGATCTGATTAGAACATGTGCAATGAAAAAACATTAGTTCAATGCAGACTTAATATGTGCGGATAAGATAAAATTACACATCATCTGTACCATCAAACCTTTTAGGAGGAATAAGTTTTGAGAAAATTAATTATTACTGTTGCCATCATGGTTGTTCTTGTGGTCGCTGTTGGTTGGGTTGTGCTAAGCCGTGGCAAAAACGGGGTTGACCCCTCGCTTGCCCCAAAAATTGAGGTCGTCAAACGCGGAGACTTCCAAATGAGTATCAGGGCAACCGGCAATTTAGAACCCCTTCTTGATGTTGAAGTGAAGTCAAATGTGGAAGGTGAAGTCGTTGAACTGCTCGTTAATGATGGCGACTACGTAGAAAAAGACCAGATTTTAGTTAAACTTGATCCGGAAATATATCAAGAAGAACAGAAACAGGCAAAGGCTGATGTAAACGCTGCTGAAGCACAATTAATGCAGGCACAATTGAACATAGAACTGAAAAAAGAACGCTTAAACAGCCAACTGACTCAAGCAGAAGCATCCGTCAAAATTGCAAAAGCCAACCTTGAAACGACTAAAGCCACATCTCTAACACAAATCAGTTCAGCAGAAACAGATATTCAAGCGACCAAAAACCTATTAGATCAGGACAATATCGCATTAGAACAGGCAAAAATATCACTTGAACAAGCTAAATTAACGCTTGCTGAATATGAAACATCCCTTGCGTCTTCAAAGGTTTCGTTAGACACTGCCAAATCAGAATACGAAAGAAATAAGTCTCTTTTTGAGAAAGAATTAGTCTCCGAGCAATCTTTGGAAGATGCTAAATCTCGTCATGCAAATGCGGATTCACAATATCAAAACGCAAACAAGCGCGTAGAATCACAAAAACAAACGATCAAATCGCAAGAACGCACTATCCTTGCTCGTAAAACAGGCATAAAAACGCGCGAATCACAGTTGAGTTATCAAGAACTAAACCTTGAACATCTCAAAAAGACAAGGGCAAAGGCAGAAGAGGAAAGCCAAATACGCCTTGATAATACTAAGACCCAGTTAGAGGAGTTAAAGGCAACAATTGACAATGAAAAGTTGATGACAGAACAATCTCGCGTCAGTGCGGATGCCAACCTTTTACGAAGACAAAGCAGCTTGAAGAACCAAGAAGAACGTCTTGCTTGGACAGTAATTAAAGCTCCCATGTCAGGTACAGTAACACAACTCGCTATAGAGCAAGGTGAAATTGTCACTTCTGGTCGTTCGGCATTTTCGCAGAGTCCGCCTATCATGACAATAGCCGATCTCTCAAAAATGGTCGTAAAAACCTTCATCAACGAAGTTGATATGGAACGTCTTGAACTCGGTCAACCTGCAGTCATAAAAATTGATGCTTTCCAAACAAGAAAATTTAGCGGGAATGTCTACGAGATTTCACCAAGTGGACAGCAACAGGATAACATCATCTCATTTGAGGTGATGATTGAGGTTAATGACACATCAGGTAACATCCGTCCTGGCATGAGTGCTGACGTTGACATTATCACCTATGAAGAAAAGAATGTTCTGTTGCTTCCTATTGATGCCGTAATAAACAAAAATGCTGCTACGGTTGTCGCACAAGTTGGGGATACTTCACCTTTCAAAGTCGGTAAACCGGTAACAATGCAAACTATTAGTGAGAAAACTTTCAATGGCACCGTTGAAAGTGCTGGTAGTGGGAGCGTAACTATCAATTTGGACGGTTCACAACGCGGTCTGGTCAACGGGCCCGCAACAATCTCACTCTTAATCAAGGGCGAAAAGAAAGCAAACGGTGTACCTGCACAAGTAAGTGTATCAAAAGGAAAGTTTGTAATGATGGATAAAGGTGATGGGAGTAAAGGAATTGAAACCCCCATTGAAACTGGTATGCAGAACGAAACCGAAGTCATCGTAAAAAGTGGTATTGCAGAAGGGGATCGTGTCATCCTTCAACGGAGACAAAGACCACAGAACGGATGGGGAAGATAGGATCATATTGATCTCTTTCTAATTCTTCTTGTGTGCTAGATATAATCAACATCAAAACAATGGTTTTGGTGTTGATTTTTTTACTATTATTTGGAAATTAACAACAATAATGATTTTAAAATAACTCAAGTTGCTACCCATTATTTGTTGGAGAGGTTTCTAACCCCGATTGATAAAAGAAAACATAAAAACAACGAATTCTGATGCGAATTATCATAAATCGGGGTTAGAAACCCCTCCAACAGGAGTGTTTTGAAGTAGGTGGCAACTTGGGTTAAAATAGCTTGATTATTTATACGAGACAGCACTATACAAAAAGACCTTGAAAAAAATAATTTAATATGTGATAATTCTATAATACGCATTATACTCTATCTCGTGTGTTGATATACCGCAGATTGCAGCATGCAAATATCAACGCACACAGAACAAAGGAATGGATACGCAATATGCCACTTGGTAGGAAAATACGTTATGGAATGGTAGGCGGCGGTCCGGATGCATTCATCGGTGCTGTGCATCGGAAGGCTGCTGCACTTGATGGGGAAATAGATTTAGTTGCTGGGGCATTTTCTTCCTCTCCAGAAAAATCAAAACAACAAGGAAAAGAACTCTTTCTTGACGACAACCGTGTATACGGTTCTTATAAGGAAATGGCGGAGAAGGAAAGTCAACTCCCCGAAGATGAACGGATTGACTTCGTCTCAATTGTTACACCTAATCACGTTCACTTTGATGTTGCTAAGACGTTTATTGAAACAGGATTTCACGTTGTATGTGATAAACCGATGACAACAACAGTAGAAGATGCGGAAACTTTGTGTCATCTTGTGAAGTCACACGATGTAGTTTTTGCGCTGACACACAATTACACGGGTTATCCTATGGTGAAACAAGCACGGGAACTTGTTAAAGAGGGAAAACTCGGCACAATTCGAAAGATTGTCGTAGAATATCCACAAGGTTGGTTGTCAACATTCTTGGAGAATGAAGGCGCGAAGCAAGCAGTATGGCGAACAGATCCAAAACAAGCAGGGGCATCATCATGTATCGGAGACATAGGTTCACACGCAGAAAATTTAGCACACTACATTACACAACTTGATATGGAAGAGGTCTGTGCCGACATGACGACCTTTGTTGAAGGGCGTTTGTTAGAGGATGATGGAAACTTATTAGTACATTATGAAAACGGTGTTCGTGGTGTCCTGTTTGCATCTCAGATCTCCGTCGGAGAAGAAAACAATCTACGTATTCGTGTCTATGGAACAGACGCATCGTTAGAATGGCATCAGGAAAACCCAAATTACCTCTATGTCCGCTATCCTGACGGGCCCGAACAGGTATATAAACGTGGAAACGACTATCTTGCAGAGATTGCCCAACACAATTCTCGTATACCGTTCGGTCATCCCGAAGCGTTCATTGAGGCATTTGCGAATATCTATGTCAACGCTTCCCGCACAATGGCAGCAAAAATAGCAGGGGAAACACCAAGCGATTTTGACACCGATTTCCCCACAGTTCAAGATGGAGCACGTGGTGTCCACTTCATCAATACTGCAGTAGAAAGTGGTAAGCAGCGGGGTTGGGTTGATGCAAGTTATACACCTCCTGGGTAGTAGTGATCATCACATCATCTTATATGAAGTAAAAATAAATTTCAATGTAAAGAAGGAGATACAATATGGCAAGACCTGTGACCCTGTTTACAGGACAGTGGGCAGATTTAACACTTGAAGATTTGGCAAAGAAAGCCAGCGAGTGGGGATATGACGGTTTAGAACTCGCTTGCTGGGGTGACCATTTTGAAGTAGACAAAGCTTTATCCGATGATGGTTATTGCCAAGGTAGACATGACCTGCTTGCAAAATATGACTTGAAGGTGTGGTCAATAAGTAATCACCTTGTCGGGCAAGCAGTATGTGATAACATTGACAGTCGACATCAAGGGATACTATCAGAAGCAATTTGGGGTGACGGTGATCCCTCAGGTGTCCAGGAACGTGCAGCAGAAGAGATGAAAAACACTGCGCGCGCTGCAGCAAAACTCGGTGTGGATGTCGTAAACGGATTTACAGGAAGTTCTATCTGGCACCTGCTATACTCATTCCCACCCGTTGACGCATCACAGATTGATGCTGGTTTCAAAAACTTTGCTGACAGATGGCATCCAATTTTTGATGTCTTTGATGAGGTCGGTGTCAAGTTCGGTCTTGAAGTACATCCGACTGAAATCGCGTTTGACATCGTCACTGCACAACGGGCAATTGAAGCACTTGACGGTAGAGAAACGTTCGGTTTCAACTATGACCCAAGCCACCTCGGATATCAAGGTGTCAACTATATTGCTTTCATTGAGATATTCCGCGATCGTATCTATCATGTGCACATGAAGGATGTCTGGTGGGCAGATACACCACGGTTAGCAGGGGTATTTGGTGGACATCTCGGATTCGGGGATGCAAGACGGCTCTGGGATTTCCGTTCAATTGGACGTGGAAGTATTAATTTTGAAGAAATTATCCGTGCATTGAACAACATCGGTTATGACGGACCGCTTTCTATTGAATGGGAAGATAGCGGCATGGACAGGGAACATGGGGCAAGCGAAGCGTGTGGTGCAGTCAAAGGGTATGACTTTGAACCCTCTGCAGTTGCTTTTGATGCTGCTTTTGAAGAATAACTCTATTAAATAACGTGCAAACTGTAGGTGCGCTTTGTAAGCGCGATTGAATTGAACACATATTCACAGATAGGAGAAAAAAATGCCAGTCGTAATTCCCCGTCTCATCGTAGAGGCATTTCAGCATGTAAACTATCGTGGCAGAATGGGATATATCTTAGAACCTGTTCCGCATACGGGAAGAATTGGTTTTCAAGATAACATCTCATCTCTGAAAATTTATAAAGGTCCAAATTTTTCAGGTAGCCCAAATTATAAGGCAATCCTATATCAACATGCTAACTACAAAGGAAAAAAGTTGGCACTGGGCCCTGGATTCTATCCTAACTTGCATGATGTCGCATACAACTTTGCGGATAGAGTGTCATCTATCAACTTCGGTTCAACAATAGATGTTGTGGGACCTGAATGGGGCACCATTCCCTTAATCGTTGACTGTTATGAACACGTAGAATTTAGAGGAAAGAAAATCACAATATTACGTGACATAGCCAACTTGCGTACCCCACAGGGCGGCACTTGGTTTGAAGACAGGATTTCATCTGTCCAAATCTTTAAAGGTCCCAACTTCCCTTCAGAAGGTGCTGATGTTATTTTCTATGAACACCCTGATTTTGAAGGGCAACGGTTAATGGTACGGATGGAACCGCAAGATTATAAGAAAGAATTCCCAAATCTTCATCTTCTACCCCAGAGTTTTGGGGATAAAATCTCTGCCATCAAAATTGAAGGATGGGCTTCCTCAGGCGAATTCACTGAAATGGTTTTTGATGACGAGTTTATTGGAAACGATATGCGTCCTGAATGGCGATGGGTAGACCCACAAGGAGGTGGTGATTGGACTGAACGCCAAGGTTACCTTCAGATGCGAACTGACCCTGGACAAGACTTGTGGCACGGGCCTGATGGGAGAGGCGGAGATATGACTGCCCCTCGACTTCTGATGGAAGTGACCGAAGACTTCGCAATTGAAACACGCATGCGTATCTCATCACAGCTCAGAGAACATGGTGGTTTAATAATTTGGAAAAACGAAAACCAGTTCTTACGATTAGAGAAAACATCAGGACCACACGCTTTCCGTGGAGATGTGCGTTTTGAACGACATGTCAATCGGCGGTTTAGCCTTGTCGCTCGTGGGGGAATGCGGAGAGTTCGCGAACTATTCTTACGCCTTGAACGCAGAGGTAATCAATTCATGGCTTTTGCAAGCCAAGACGGCATTCATTGGAGGGGTGTCGGTGTCACACGTGTTGCCATGGGACCAAGAGTACAGGTAGGTCTGCATTCCCTTTGCCCAGGAAATATCCCACCAACCCTTACAAGATTTGATTATTTCCGGCTCTTTAAACGTAGAAGTGAAGCGGCACAATACCGTTCAATAGAGGCTGTAGGGGTTGACCAAGTTTCTGATGAAGAAAGAGAAGATATTAGAGAAGACCGCCGTCGACGGGCAATACGAGACCTGTATTAGACAACGGAGCTAATTATTTATGGAAACAGTTGGAGTAGGAGTAATTGGTTGTGGCGGCATGGGCAGAAGCCTTGCAAACGGGGCTAATGCTGTTGAAGATATAGAAGTCATCTGCGTCAGTGATCTACAAGAAAAATTAGCAAAAACACTTGCAGACAACCTCCGCACAGAATACACAACCGATTACCATGAACTGCTCGGAAGCGATGATATTGACGCTGTTCTTATCGCTTCACCACCATTCTTGCATGCACAAATGGCTGTTGACGCTGCAAATGCTGGTAAACACATTTTCTCCGAAAAACCGATGGCACCGACATTGGAAGATTGTGATGCAATGATTGATGCTGCATCAAAAAACGGAGTCAAATTGACAATTGGTTTGGTTTGTCGTTACCATGCCACACATTCCAAAGTTCGTGAAATTGTCCATAGCGGTGAATTAGGAACACCTGTCAACATGATGGTGCATCGCATCGGTGGACCGTGGCGGGGTGGACATCGCACCCCATGGCGGTTGGAAAGAGCAAAATCTGGAGGCAGTCTCATGGAAATCAACGCACATGAAATTGACTTTATGCGGTGGACATGTGGAGATGTCAAATCTGTTTATGCTGCAGGCGGTCAATACGTCCAAGAACATACAGACTATCCTGATGTAGTACTTGCTTCACTCAATTTTGAGAATGGTGCTGTAGGATTGTTGCATTCCAGCCATGCTGCTGCAGTGGGGGGATACGGTGGAAGAGTTGATTGTGAAAATGGGTCTATCTACTTTCCACAAATTTGGGGTGGTGATGCTTCTATTCAGATAAAACCTTTTGAAGGGGAAGGCAGAAGTATACGCATCGGAGATATTAAGGTACCACCACCTGTGCAACAGGAGATACGTGTATTTGCAAATGCAATACGGAACGACACAACCCCTCCAATCACAGGTCGTGATGGTCGTGCTGCAGTTGAAATCGCTTTAGCTGCATATCAATCCGTTGAATCTGGACAACCTGTAACATTGCCTTTGTAAAGGAGAAAATATGAAAATTTCTGTCTGGGACGGTGGACTTACAGACACATATCTGACACAGGTTACCCAACTCGGTGCTGATTGTATTGACTTTGGCAACGGTGGTTCATTTCCTGGTGTCAAAGAACAGGGATATCCTGATTTAAATGAACTACTAAAAATAAAAAAACGGATACGTTCCTATGGATTAGATATAAATCGTGTAACCCTGCCAAACATCACTGAAAAGTTTATGAAAGGACAAACGGGTGGGGAAAAGGAGTTAGAGAACACATGCAATGCACTCAAAGTGTTTGCAGAAGCGGGTGTACCAATCGCAAGACAAAGGTTTTGGGGAGATACTTTTGACTATCTAATGACACGGTATACTGCGGTACATCGTGGTGGTTATACCTCTCGTGGAGAAAGTCGGGCAGCAACAAAAAACCCCCCTGACACGCCAACGATGGAAGAACTTGAGGAGTGGTGGAAACGTTTCTGTGAAGTCTACGGTGCGTTAGTTCCAATTGCTGATGAACACGACATTAAACTTGCTATCCATCCGTCAGATGTTCCAAATCCTGATACCCCACTCGGGAGCCTCGGGTTTCATCGTGTGATTGATGCATTCCCAAGTAGGAATGTCGGTTATCTTTACTGTTGTGGCACGCGTGCCGAAGCTGGTGGGAGTGCCATCGTGCTTGATGAAATTAACAACTATGGACGTAAAGATCGCATCTTTATGGTTCACCTCAGAAATGTACGAGGAAGTCTCGCGACTGCTGGAGCATTTGAGGAAACGCTCCTTGACGATGGTGATATGAATATGTATAGAATTGTCAGTGAACTAAAAAAGGTCGGTTTTGATGGGTGTATCAATGCAGACCACATTCCAAGGTTAGAAGGTAATGTCGGGTTAGCGTATTCTGTAGGCTATATCAAAGCACTATTTGCTGCATTAGCAGCATAGTCTGTTAATTACAACATACAATGTTTTTAGACATAACAAAAATGGAGGTCCTTTAAGGTGAAAAAAATAGGGAAACTTCAAATTGCAGCTTATATATTAAGTCTTGTTTTCTTCAGTGTTTTGTGTTTAGAAATTCACATCTTTGCACAAAGCGAAATATCCAACGAAAAAGTTATTGAACGATATAAGTTAATGCTTCAACGCAAGCCGAAAGAAGGAAGTACATTTGACCGTCTATACCAGTTCTACCTTGAAGGGGATGGTTTAGAGGCAATGTTGTCAGACTATCAAGCGGAAGCAAAAGCCAAACCGAATGATGCCAATCTCCAACTGATTTTAGGACACATACAGAAACGACTCGGGAAAGATACAGACGCTGTTGCAGCATATCAACGTGCCGCAGAACTTTCCAACAACAATTATTACGCATTTTTTGCACTTGGTAAAATATATGTAACTTTACGTCAACATGAAGACGCTATCCGTGAGTTAACAAAAGCAGCAACACTGTCTGAACAGGCACAAGACGTACCCCCAGAAGAATTAACCGATATATATAAGTCACTTGGACATGCATATTTCAGACGAGACAAAATTGATGAAGCAATAAAAGCATGGCAGAAAATCTCTGAATTAGACCCAAATGACATCTTCGCACGAATTGAACTCGCAGACCTATTCCGTGAGCAGGAACTATACGAACAAGCAATCCAACAACATCAAGAAATAATTAAACTAAAAAAAGATGATCCATACCGTATCTGTCTCAGCCGTAGAGAAATTGGAAACATCTATGAAGCAAAAACAGAATATCAAAAAGCTATTGAAAGTTACGATGAAGCATTGTCATTGACTGCGCCAGGCAATTGGTTGCGGAAAGACCTACAACATCGTATTATTGGAATATATGCAGCCGATAGCAATTGGAAAGGACTGATTGAATACTATCAGGCAAAACTTGAAGAGACACCAAACGAACCTGAGCTGCTCGGCCTCCTTGCCGCAGCCTATATTGAAGACCAACAGCAGGAAGAAGGAATAAAAACATATCGGAAAGGCGTTGAACTTGCACCAACTGATACCAACTTACGCTTAAATCTTATTTCTGCCCTTAGAAATGCAGAAAAATTCGCTGACGCTGCTGAGGAATATGAAGCAATCAGCCAACAAGACCCAGACAATTTCGGTGTATACAGAGAACTTGGTGAGTTGTACTTACATTTGGATGACGAAGAAAAAGCAAGGGAAACATATCAAAAGATGATTGACCGTGCCCCTGATAATGCAGGGACACATCTAATCCTCGCTGAAATATATACCGGACATGAATGGATGGACGATGCTGCAGCACAATATGAAAAAGCACTCTCCTTAGCTTCTAACAATCTCGATTATATAGAATATTTCGGCGAATTCTATTTCCGACAAGGGAACCGAGAAAAAGCAATTGAAACTTGGAATCGTATGGTTGCAGGTGCAAAAAACGTTGCTGAAAATTACGACCGTTTGGCAAGACTCCTTGATACCAAAGCATTTAAAGCAGAAGCATTAGCTGCAAGTCGAAAAGCTGTAGAATTGAAACCTGAAGAATATCGCTACCACGAAGCGTTAGCAAAACGACTCATGGCAAACAGCAAGTATGACGAAGCATTAGTAGAATTCTCAGACGCGGCGAAACTTGCTCCAAACGAGTTTTTTGCGGAAAAGATGAATGACCAACGTATTGAACTATATCGCCGGCAAGGAACGCTGGTAGAGAAAATTGAAGAAGTTGAGACTGAACTCACACAGTCAAATCTACCAACTGAAGATATGTTTGATCAACAAAAACGACTTGCGAAAATGTATCTGAAATTGGGGAATATTACTTATGCATTAGAAGTTATACTGAAAGCAAAAGAACTCAAACCGGATGATGTCATCATAAACAGATGGCTTGCTAAAATATACGAACAGCAAGGTAGACGGGATGATGCTAATGCAATCTTTACAAGTCTCATTGAAGTAGACAACGCAAATGCACGAGAATATTACACCAACATTGCACGGTCCTACCTAAATGTAATGGACTTTGAAGAAGCAACAGAATTTGCGAAGAAAGTCGTTGCACACAGTCCGCGCAATCCTGAAGGACATCAACTGATCGCCGAAATAGCAAAAGTCTCCGGAAATTTTGATGGCGCAATTGACAGCCTAAAGAAAGCAATACGATTACGACCAGACGCAACCGACATACGAAGTGAACTTGCAGGCACTTACAAACTTGCAGGGAAACCGAGACAAGCAATCGCACAATACTGGAGATGCTGGGAACTAAGCAGCTCTGTAAGTGACAAACTCATCTTCATAAAACCTCTTTCAGAAACATATTACGATTTAGGACAGCGAACTGAACTTGAGGATAAATTAAAACAGATGGCGAAAACCAGTCCATCAAGTGTTGCACCTGTAATTGCATTGGCTGAACTATATCGTATGCAGGATGACCTATCAAAAGCACGGTTTCAACTTGCACGCGCTTTAGACAAGAAACCCGATAATCCAGAACTCCTATCAGAACTCGTTAACATCAGTCTGGACATTGGAGACAATCAAGACGCTCTTTCTTACCAAGAGAAACTCGTAAAAACTGACCCTGATGCCGCACATCAACGCAGACTCGGTGAATTGCTGTTTGATGCCGGACGAGAACAGGAAGCAATCCAGTCATGGACAAAACTATTACATGCAAAGAATCAGACACTGGAAGCTGAAATCAAACTTGCAACCTTATTGATACGACACGGTCTCGTTGATGAAGCTCTACTAATATTAGATCGTGCTGCCGAAAAAATAACAGGGCCCGACGCATTTCAACCCCTATATCAACTCGGTGCAATGTTTGTTCGATTGAATGAATCGGAACGGGCATTACCCCATTTTCAACGTATATTGGAAATGCCAAAACCTGATGAGACAGATACCAAGAAAGCATCAGCCACCAATGCATCTAATGGAATTGGACCGCCCGGTATTGACATTTACAAATTCAATGCTGCAAAAAACCTCGTCTATACAATACAGAATTCATCTTCATCCAATAATAGAAGACGACAATGGGTACCAAGAGACTACGAACAAGCACAGTCTGCTGCCCTTGTGCAAATCGTGACTATCCTACAACAGAAAGGAAAACACAACGAACTAATTGACAAACTGGAAGCGGACGTTGCCAAAAATCCAAAGGACATTCAGACATTTGAAAAATTAGCACAAATCTATGTGCTATTAGAAGACACAGAGAAATCAGAAAATATCACTAATCGGTTAATTGATGCCTCTCCCAACGACATTACATATAAAGCCATACGTTTAAATAGAAAAATACAGAAAGGCTTAGAAACTGAGACCTTTGAAAAATACTTGAACAATATAGATGGATTATCTGAAGAAGCAAAACTTTGGTATATAATTAGTTACGGAAGTAAACTTTATCAAGATGGGAAAAAATCTGAAGCTGAAAAACTTTTCACAAATATTGAAAATCTCAAATTTACTTCAATTAACACAACCTATACTTATGTCAATGCCCTGGTTCAATTAGAAAAAATTGATGAAGCAGAAAAAATTATCGCAAACCTAACTTTTCCTCCAAAAACAAGTTGGTGGCAGTACCAACAAATATTCCAATCGCTAACAAATGTCTATTATCGTGATGGAAAATATGACAAATACGTAGATTTTACTTGGAAACTCTTTGAGCATACTAAACCGAAGACTTCCCACGCAAGAAATGTCGCACCTCTTGCAACCTCTTCATTCTCCTCTTATGGCGGCTCTTCCCCAGTCCAAGCAGTTTATCCGACATCAACCAAATACTACAATCAAAATAGATTAAGTTACCTTCAAGAAACCTTCAACCGTCTGTGGATAGTTAATCAACAAAACTTGCTTTACGCTAAATTGCAATCAGAATTAGATGAAGCCAAAGACATTGAACGCGTCTTCCCAAGCTTAGCCATGAGCTATTTATATTGGTGGGATGGAAAACGTGAGAAAGCAAAAGAAACAATTGCAAACTTACAAAAGGAATTTCCTAACGACCTTACTATCAAACTCAATACAGTTTTTGTTAGTATCCAAACAGGTCAGCATAGTGCAGTCATACCACTGCTTGAAGAACTCGCAGAAGCAGACCCCAAAAATCGGCGGCAGTATTTTGATCTGATGCTACAACTTGCACTACATCACGGCAATACGGTTACAGTCCGAAAATTGATGACAAATATACTTAACTCGCCAAGTGGCGCGCGGGATATCTATCAATTTTCACGAAAACTACAAGATGCGGGACTTACGCAATATGCTGTTGCAGTCGCGAAAAAAGCTATGACTCTATCCATGAGAGAACGCGACCCAAATTTCTTGGTGGAACTCAGTCAACACCTACAAAGACTCGGACGCGGACAGGATGCTGCCATACTCGCTGAAAGAGCTCTAAGATTCGCAAACCAACGTGACCAATACGGGCGAACAATGGGTTCTTACTATCTACAGCAAGCCACAAGCATAGCACGCCAATCAAAATACAACAATGAACGTGAAATGATTTTGCTTGATGCAGTGAGTAAAAATCCAAAATCATTCCGTTCACAGATCAAATTAGCTAACTATTATGATAGTATCAATCAAGTAAAAAAGGCATCAGACGCTTTCAAAGCTGCATTGGATATAAGACCGAAAGATAGCATGACACGACACCGTTATGCACAAATGTTACAAAAAAATGGAAACTCAGTTGACGCTGTAACCCAATATACCAAACTTATAAAAGAAAACCCAAATATACTTGGTAATAACTATTGGGAGGTAACCGACCTCTTTTTCTCAACGGGGAAAGTTGATGTCCTCGTTGCTCTGGTCAAGGATGCCGTCATCCCTGCTATCGGACAAAGTTACGCAAGCAACTTTGCACGCAACGTCGCACAAGAGTGCCTCCGTAGAAACAACCCAAAAGCATCTATTGAACTTTATGAGTTACTAATTAAAGAACAATCAAATTACGGTTACTTATATTCGTCACTGGCATCAGCTTACCTTGCAGCCAATGAACGTGAAAAAGCAATCAAATTTGTACGTGATAACTTAGAAACTGTGGATATCTACTATCAGCAACAAATGGTTTCAAAATTAATTGAAATTTATAAAGACACAGATGAAATTAACGGATTAATTACCGAATATACAACAAAACTTTCTGAAAACCCAGATAAACCTATCTTCATATACCTACTCGCAAGAATGAAAATCATGGTAAAAGACCTGGAAGGTGCGGACCAACTCACACAAAAATTGCTTGATACGGAAACGGTTAGAACAGAATGGATTACCAGTTTAGCAGACGCATTTCGAGGTGCAAAAGACAGCAAACGTGAGATCAGCCTTCTGGAGGAATCATTAAAGAGGAACAGTACACAGCATTCATCTCAAATTGCTTCAGTTTATCAGAAACTCGGTAATGCCTATAAAAAAGAAAAAGAAGAAGAGAAAGCAATTGACGCATTCCGTAAAATGGGGGCACTACGCCTAACACGGCAATACTATTGGGAAAAAGATAGCGTCGCTCGAATATACATGCAACATAAAATGTGGGATGAAGCAGAAGCACTCTTTTCTGAACTTCTGAATGACCTTTCTGTAGACCGTTATTATCGAGACCGTGCAAGAGAACAACTGTTAACGATCAAACAGAAAAGAGACGGAAAAACTGAGAAAGAAGATTCCATTGAAGATATAAAAAACATGAATATCGGACTGCAACGGGCGTTAGCACAACAATACTTACAAAACAATGAACTAAAAAAAGCAATAGAAATATTTGAGAATGTTGTCAAGGTAATGCCAGAAGACTTTGAATCTCGGAAGCAACTCGCATCTCTTTTTGCACGACAAAACCAACACGATAAAGCAACCGAAATTTGGAAATCATTGCTTGAAGCTGATCCAGTGAATACGATGTATAAAGACGGACTCGTAACAAGCTATAAAAACGCCGGCAATCTCAATACTGCTTATGAACTCGCTCAAAACTTCATTGATCAGGAGCCAGATGTCGGCGCACACTATATGCGAATCGCAAGACTCTATGCTGGTGATAACAAAAACCAAAAAGCAATTACTTCATATAAGAAAGCTGTTGAACTCATGCCCGGGAACGCACAAGTGCATCAACAGCTAGCAAAACTCTATCTCCAAGAAGATGAATTAGACAAAGCTGAAAACGCTTATGTTAGTGCCATCCGAAACACAACTGATACCTATGGACGCCGCAATATTGAAAGAAATTTAATTTCACTATATAAACGCCAAGGCACTTTGGAAGAGAAGTTAAAGGCAGCCGAAGAAAATGGAACTATCACCTTAGAACTCCAAAAGGAATTGGCAAGTCATTACAAAAACGAAAATAAATTAGATGAAGCAGTCGCATCATACAAAAGAGCAATAAACATGACAGGTGATAGGTATGAACGCCAAAACATCTCTAATGAATTGCTTAAATTATTTGTCAAACAGGACAAAACTGATGCCGCTATAAAAATCTATGAAACGCTGGGACAGTACTCATATACCGGCATGTCAATAAGTTATAGTTCATCAGGTGTAACTGTCAGGTTCGGTGGGGATGACGCACGAAACACGCTCATAAACGCATTCAACCAAGAAAACAAACTTGAAAATTTAAGAACGCTATTTGAAGAAAAACTTGAAAAAGACCCAAAAAATGTAGTTTTCCTTGAAATGATAGCAGAAATCTATCGTAAAGCAAACGACTATGAAAAAACTGCTGAAGCATATCAAGCATTGTGTAAAGTTCAACCCAGTAACGTTAGAGGGTTTTACCAAGCTGCAATCGCATACCATAAAAATGAACAGACTGAAAAATCAAAAGCAATGATAGAACAAGGCAAAACCGCACTTGCTAACAACAGCAGAAAAAATAATAGTTGGTTTGTTGGCTCGCTTGCTACCATCTGTCATGACAACGGTTTGTTTGAACCAACAATTGACCTTGTAAAAACCATAACAAAAGAAAACAGGAATCTTACTGGAGGTTCAGTCAATGAACTCTTATTAAAACTTCTTGGACAAAGCTACATCGCTACTCTCCAATACGAAAATGCTGCTGATACTTATCAAAACTTGGTGAATATCGCAAGAAATGATTCTGAACGAAAAGCCGCAGAAACCGCACTACATCAAGCAAACTTGCAAGGGAATCTATATGAAAAGAAAATACCTGAACAAGAGAAAAACGTAAAAGAAAATCCTGATGACCCAAATGCTTATGTTGTCCTCGCAAAAAGCTATGAATATACCGATAAATTTGATAAAGCTATCGCACAATACGAAAAACTCAGTGAACTTCAACCAGATAAACCGAAATGGCAAAGAACTATCGGGGACTTATATCAGAATCAACGCCAGAAAGTCGGGGAAGTTCAGAATACAGCACTGGAATTGGATGGTAAGGATAGCTACTTTGAAGTTGAAGATAGTGAAACCTTAAACAACATAAACAAGCAAATTACAATGACTGCTTGGATTAAACCAGCTAATTACCAAAAAAGATATCAACCGATCATCTATAAAGGGGATAAAACAAAATCAGACCATAGTAACCGCAGCTATAATCTATGGTTACGCAACGACGGTGCAATTCATCTCGCTTCATCGCCAAAAGGAAACAAACAGAGTTTTGTGAATTCTCCCCCCGGCTCTGTCATGTTCAACGAATGGCATCACGTAGCAGGTGTTATTGATGCACAGAATAATTCAATCAAAATCTTTATTGATGGGACTGAAGTTGCACAGAAAGATTATGCAGGTATAGAGAATATCCATGAAAGTACCCTCCCGCTCAGGATCGGTAACTCCCATGAAAATCATAATGAGAGTCAGGGCACCTATTCTGGAATGATTGATGAGGTAAGTATATGGAATATCGCCTTGACACAGGAACAGATCCAATCCAGTATGGAGAATAAACTAAATGGAAATGAACCCGGTTTAGTCGGTTACTGGAGTTTTGATGAACAATCTGATGAAAGTATCTCAGATGTGTCTCCCAATAGTAACGATGGTAAACTGATGGGTACTCCCAAACTCACTACCTATGCACGTCCAATCTATGCACCACCAGGTGCAGAACAAATGGAAAAAGCTGCCGCTGCCTATGAAAAAGCAATTTCAATCAAACCGGACTCCTATGAAATGTACAGACGCTTAGCTCAAATCTATTTAAAAGCAGATGATCCCTTTAAGGTAGAGACAGTTTATCTACGTGCCTTAGACGCACCGATTTCAAAGGCAGATCAGAACGCTGTCATTCAAGACCTTGTGAAACTCTATACTGACAAAGGTCAAGAAGAAAACTTGATACCTGTACTTGAAGAACTAAAACCCAAAATGGCATGGAGCGCGAAATTACACGAACTTATTGGGAATACCTACAAAAAACTCGGTGATGCTGAAAAAGCAGAACTTGCTTATGCAGATTGGATGAAAATACGACAAGAACAAATTAGCAAATCAGGACAAGCTGCCGATTTCCGGACGTTTGCTGATGAGCTTCTGACTAAAAACCTATTTCCAGAATCCGCATTGAAGTTTGCACAACAAGCCGTCCAAAATACATCAAGTTCAAGTTATACATACTTATTGACACTTGGACGGGCATACTTAGCCAATGAAGAATTCGACAAAGCTTATGACCAATTCAAACAGAGCATAATCATGGTTACACATAGAGATGACCAACGGGGTATGTTTGCATGGATCGCAAAAGTCGGTAAGAACACTGAACACAAGGACAGTTATGAGGATTTGTTGAAAAAGTTAATCAAAATAGAAACTAACGATATTACAATTCCAATGACACTGAAGTTGATGCTGGCAGAATTTTATCTGGCAAATGACATGCAAGAACAGGCGAAAGATGTTATTAAATCAACTGGTTTCATCACAGAACATCAATGGATGATCCTTGGTCCATTTGACAATGCTGGCGGAATAGGATTCAATAAAGCATATATCACCGAAGATACAACAGAAATAGATCTGAAAGCAACATATAAGGGACTTAACGGTAATATCAGTTGGAAAAAATGTAAAGATGATGTACTCAACGGTTATGTGAGTCTCGGTGAAGATATCAATTGGGGTGCCGCTTATGCTTATGCGACTGTGTCTTCACCCGATGAACGTGAAGTCCAATTCAAATATAGCGGAGATGACCAATCAAAAGTGTGGGTGAACGGAAAACAGGTTCATGCAAATAACTCCGCGCAAACCGCTGTTATGGATAATACGACTATCCCTGTAAAACTCAACGCTGGAAAAAATACCATACTCGTCAAAGTATGTGAGCAAACAGGATTCTGGGGATTCTACCTACGAATCACTGACAAGGATGGAAATCCTTATGACGACTTGACTATCTCCGATCCTAAGTAGAACCTTCAAATGATCTTCTACAATAGGGGTAATGCTAATTGAGTGACGTTCCAAAAACGCATCCCCGCTATCTCTCCCTCACCTTGCGCGATAGAATTGTTCGCGGCGTAGAACAAGGGATTACCTCTATCCATGGCCTCATTGCACATGGGCGTGGCGAGGCGTTTGACTACCTTATAGCCGAGAAAACACAACACTTTGCGACTGCTGCAATACACGCAGCAGCAGCAATGCTGTGCTTAGCAAAACATCCTGTTATCTCTGTAAATGGAAATGTCGCAGCCTTGGTACCAGAAGACCTGATTAAGTTAGGACAAGTGCTGAATGCTCCATTAGAGGTAAACATCTTCCACACGGAAACAGGACGCGAACAGAAAATCAAAGACCATCTATTAAAGCACGGGGCAAAGGAAGTCCTCCTACCTTCCACCGAAGCACAACTCGATTATATTGACTCCAACCGAAAGTTTGTTCATCCGAAGGGAATATTTAAAGCAGATGTCGTGTTTGTTCCGCTTGAAGATGGGGATCGTTGTGAAGCACTACGCAAAATGGGTAAAGATGTCGTAACGGTTGACTTGAACCCTATGTCAAGAACAGCACAGCAGGCAAGCATCACCATCGTTGATAATGTCGTGCGAACTTTACCTTTGTTATGTGATGAAATTAAAGCATTTTCAGATAAAAACACCGCACATAATGTCATTTCACAATACAGCAATGAAGCAATACTTCAGAAAGTTTTACAACATATTCGCAATGCTAATAAAACCTAACTATCGTATGAAAATCGAAAAACAAAATAAAAGAAGTTGTAATCATGCCTAATTCCAAAACATTAAAAGAAAAACTACAATCTCGGATTACTAAATTTGCTGATAAAAAGAGAAAACTATGGTTCGAAAACTACATCAAACACAATACAAAATACCGTGGCATTGAAATGCCTACAATTAGAACCGAATTGAAAACATGGTATCAAGAAGAAAGCATTGACAAACTACCACTTGATTCCCAGTTAGACTTAGCACTTTCATTCTTTGAAGAAGATTATGCTGAAGACAAACTTGCTGGTATCCTCTTCTTGCAGCTTTATCTCTATGATAAGTTTGATTACAATCACTTGCTTTCTCGATTTGAGTCGGTTTTTGAGAAGGGATACATCTACGATTGGAGTGTCTGCGACTGGTTCTGTACCAGAGTGTTACGGCAGATGATAAAAGCAAATGGTAGAAAGTGTGCCGAAGCAGTTTCTAATGGTAGAAAGTGTGCCGAAGCAGTTTCTAAATGGCATACCGCAAATAACGTATGGCAAGCAAGGTGTTCTGTTGTGTCATTTACCACCCTAACGAAAGAGAACAAATACACCTCACTCATATTGAAATCAAACACGGTATTGATCAAAAGAGAGGAACGTTTCGCAAAAACTGCAGTAGGATGGATACTGAGAGAACTATCAAAGGTAAATAAACAGATAGTAGTAGAGTTTATCGCAAAATACCGTCCATATTTCTCCAGAGAAAGTCATGAAAATGCAATAAAATACTTTGATAAAGATGAGAAGAAAGAGATGCGTGAATTGTTAAAGTCAATTTAGATTAGCAGATACCTATAGGATGACCTAAGCAGTTTTAAGTTGTCTTTCTGCTTCCTGACCCTTATACTGCAACTGGTACAACCGATAATAGATACCCTCTTTCTTTAACAACTCATTATGCGTTCCAGTCTCACGGATTTCCCCACGATGCATCACGATGATCCTATCTGCGTTCTGAATAGTAGACAGACGGTGCGCAATGACAACAGATGTACGATCTTCCATCAGACGACTGAGCGCATCCTCAATCAAGATTTCAGTTTCGGTGTCAACACTTGAAGTCGCCTCGTCAAGAATAAGAATACTCGGATCGGAAGCTAAAGCACGTGCAAAGGCAACCAACTGTTTCTGTCCAACGGATAACCCACCGCCATCCTCTTTGATCTCGGTGTCATAAACATCAGGCATCTTTTGTATGAACCGATCCAAATGCACATCTTCTGCAGCGCGTACAACCTTCTCTGATGATATTGATGAATCACCTAAACTAATATTCCGTTCAATGGAATCAGAAAATAGAAAAATGTTCTGCTGCACGATACTGATAGCACTCCGCAGTTCCTCCAAATTCATTTCTCTTAGGTCTACACCATCAATCAGAATCTGTCCCTTGTTAATCTCATAGAAACGACATAGTAGGTTGATAATTGAGGTTTTCCCCGCTCCAGTGTGTCCCACAAGTGCAACCTTCTCTCCCGGTTTCACCTTGAAAGACACATCTTTCAGAACATAATCCTCATCATTATATGCAAACCAGACATTCCGAAACTCAATCTCACCCTTCAGTGTATCTGTACCACTTTTATCTACAGTGGAAACAATAATCGGTTCCGTGTCCAAAAGTTGGAATATTCGTTCTGAAGAAGCCATTGCATTCTGAAAGATAGTATATTTTTCACTAAGTTCACGTATCGGCCAGAAGAAACGTTCTGCATAGCGGATAAACGCCACCAACACACCAAAAGTCAATACCCCTTGCACAATCTGACCACCTCCATACCAGATAATCACTGCTGTCGCAAGAGATGCAGTTACTTCTATCATAGGATGAAATATTGAAAAGTAAAATATACTACGAAGGTTTGCTGCAAGATACCTACGGTTGCGTTCGTTAAAACGGTGATAGCTTCTGCGTTCCTGTGCAAATAACTGCATCGTCGTCATACCAACGATGTTTTCTTGCAGAAATGCATTGATTCGTGCCAACTGCTTCCGTTGCTCACGGAAAGCACGACGTGAGTATATTTGGTAGACAAGCGTCGCACCGAAGATAATCGGGATAACCGCAAATGTAACACACGCCAGCTTCCAGTTGTATAATAACATCGCTACCATTATACCCAGAATACTCAGCAAATTTCCGAATACCGTAATGACACCAGATGTAAAAAGTTCGTTTAGTACCTGAACATCACCCATCACGCGTGTCATCAATCGACCCACCGGATTTTTGTCAAAATACTGCACGTCTAAACGTTGTAGATGTGAGAAAAGCGTCTGACGGAGATCGTGCATGACATGTTGTCCGATCATTTGGATACGATATTCTTCAAAGTACGCAAACACAAACTCACTAATCAATGCAAAGACAAAAAAAGCAGCGATTAATCCCAAACCTTCTAACTCACCAGGGATAATATGACTATCAATTGCAATTTGCATCAAAAAGGGACCAACTAAACGCGAGAGAGTCGTTCCTATCATAAGAAAGGCAATGAAAAACAATTGAAAAGTATAGGGTTTGAGATATGTAAGCAAACGCTTCATCAAATCCCAATCGTAGACTTTTCCAAGGTCCTGTTCTTCATCACTATATTCATATAGGTCGCTCATGCCAAACATAGACGGATTCCTCTCTATAGTTCTTCAAGTTCATCCTGCAACAGTTGTGTTTCATATATACCCGCATAAATACCACGCTTGTCAAGGAGTTGTTCATGCGTCCCAGACTCAACAATACTCCCATCGTTCAATACGATGATGTGATCCGCATTTTTTACCGTAGAAATCCTATGTGAAATAAGTATAGTCGTCCTATCTTTCATAATTTCTGAAAGCCTACTGAGTATTGTATCCTCTGTTTGTGTATCCACATTAGCAAATGCGTCATCAAGGATAAGGATTTTTGGTTTTATCAAAATAGCACGTGCAAGCGCGCTCCGTTGACGTTGTCCACCTGAAATCGTCAGACCACGTTCACCAAGGATAGTCTGCAACCCATCAGGAAACTCCTCAATTTGGGCCCACAAGTCTGCTGTATGTGCAGCATCCCTAATTTCATCATCGTTCGGTGACTCAACACCATAGGCTATATTATACCTTAAGTAGTCAGAAAACAGGAAAGGTTCCTGTTCAACAAAACCGATATTGGAACGGAGAACGTTTAGAGGAATATCCTGTATGTCCCTACCATCAATAAATATAGTTCCTCGTTCTGCTTGCCGAATACGCGGAATAAGATTTACAAGCGTTGACTTCCCTGAACCTGTTCCTCCAACAATCGCAAGTGTAGTGCCTTTTGGTATAGTTAGGTTGATGTCTTTTAACACAGGTTGTCCATCAGGATAACTGAAATTCAGACGCTTTAAAGTTATTTCACCTTCAATGCTTTTTTTATTATATTGAACACTTTCATCATCATATATTTCTGGTTTTTCACTCATGATTGCGTTTATCCTACCCATTGACGCAGCACCACGTTCAAAGGTATTCACAATAAAACCCAGCATTATCATTGGACGCACAAGCATCATGAGATAAGCATTGAAAGCAACAAAGTCACCCAGTGTTATTTTTCCTTGAATCACATGGACTCCACCCATCCATAGAAGCACAACCCCACCTATTCCTGGCAGAAAACGAAACAATGGAAAGAAAAAGGTCATCAGACGTATCTGTTTATGGTTGCGATTCACAAACTCTTGATTCAATTCCTTGAAATGTTCAATTTCATTCGTCTCCAACGTATACGCTTTGACGACACGCACACCTGATAAGTTCTCTTGCACCTTGGTATTCATCGTAGAAACCGCTTCTTGTATGCGTTCGTAATGTGCGTGTATGTGTTTACTAAGCAGACGTATAATAAACGCAAGAATCGGATACGGTAACAAGGCAACGAGAGTCAAGGTTGCATCAATGCGAACCATAATTACAAGGGCAAAACCAAAAAATACTGTTGCATCAGCAGTATACATGATAGCACTACTCAGTACCATGCGAATAGCATTCAGATCGCTTGTGGCACGCGTCATCAGATCGCCTGTTCGGATGTTGTCAAAATATGAAGCGGAGAGTTTTTGAAGATGGAGAAAAAAGTCCGCACGCAGATGAAATTCTATCTGTCTTGCGACACCTTGGATAATACGCCTTTGTGCGAAACGTATAACACCACCGACGAGGGCAACACCAAATATTAGGGCTGCAAAAAATAAAACACGTCTTTGAGATATTGAAAAATCTGTGTCTCTGAAATCTTGTTCTAACTCATTAAAAAATACTTGCAATATTATTGGACTAATTAGCAGCAACCCATTGGTCAGAATCACTAAAATGAAACTAAACAAAATGGCATATCGATAACGTTTGACGTATTTTTTCAGACCGAATAGACTGCGAATGGTGAGAATCCTCCAGAAAAAACTTCCTCGTTCTGCGGATTAGAACAAGTGTTATTTTAGACGTGAAAACGGGGAAGGTGTTTAATCAGTTTAACTTAAAGTCAATTAGCACTTCAACATACTCTTTTTGTTTGGTGCAAGAAACAGAAGTGCATCCAAGAATGCGTATAAGTGAATAATCATTTATATTGCATGAAAGTCTATTCACCTTCTAATCGTGAGAAGAATCGCCCTTCTAATCGTGAGAAGAATCGTTATTAATAGTATTAATTATACCAATTTCCAAAGGACATATATATGCAAAATAGTGAAAATGGTTACCTGCATTTATAAAAAATAAAAACAGTAATATAACGACTTGGCAACTTCCTGAGGGTGCAATTGCGCGATTAGGACAAGGATCCATGATGGGCGATATAACGCCGCAACCAATTGCTCCATCGCCAGATGGGAGATATATCGCTGTAGGCAATACAATAGGAGTTTGGTGGTATGATCTTTCTACTATGACTCCTGTCGCCTTATGGGACACAAGGCGAGGATGGATTAGCACTGTCGCATTTTCTCCAAATGGCAAATGGCTTGCCACCGGGGACGGGGAAGGGATCGTAAAAGTATGGGATGTACATAGCGGAGATTGTATTTCACAAATGCAACGAGATGAGTTGAAGAAAACGGAGCAATTTATGTTTAATACAAATCTTGTTTCACATTTAGCCTTCTCACCAGACGGCCAATACCTTGCATCTTCAAGTAGGTGGGATTACGTTCTGTATGTCTGGAACACAGAAACTGGTGGTCGGATTACAAAATTTCACGTCGAAACCAATTTTAAATGGTCCGGTGGATCTCCACGTCCTATTGCCTTCTCCGCCGACGGTAACCTGTTGGCATGCACAATGCCTGATTACAGCCTGTTAGTATGTGCAGACACTAACGATAGAATCCGAGCCCCTGAACACTCTTTTAACTATATTGCGGTATGGGATTTGAAGAACGGGGAACAGATCGCCTGCCTAACAGAACCCACCGATTTCACAGAGAACCTCTGCTTTTCGCCGTGCGGTCAATTTCTTGCATCAGGTGGCCAGAAGGGTGTGGTTAGGGTTTGGACACTTGACGATTGGAAACTCACACAAGAATACCACAATTATGGTACAGATCCCAAGAAAGTTTTCTATTCACCAGAGAGCGTCCTATATGCTGCTGAAGTCTCCGATGATACCTTCGCCGTGTGGAATGTAGAAAGTGGTGAAAAGTCCGACACGTACCTTGAAGTACATCACGGACTTCAAGGTAACCATTTACCAAAAGAATGTCCCTTCGTCTCCTTAACCGAAAGCGAATTTAAGGTATGGAAAGTCGGCGACACCCAACCCAAGACATTGAATTATTCGTATATTGGTGTACCTTATTCCCTCGCCTTTTCTCATGATGGAAAAACCCTTGCAGCCTCATGTACGGGAAATACATTGATGTTCTGGGACACTGCCAATCTCCCTCAACCTCCAAGTCGTTTTAAGAAAGCTCGCGGGAACTTCACTTTTTCTATGTCACCGCTCGATAAATTGTATGCGACTGCACCTGAGCAGGGCACTACGAAAGGACAGATTATAAGTGTATGGAAAATTGGAAACGACAAGGTACCAATTGCTTCTTTCACGTTCCCTGAGCAAGAAAATCGAGTAGCATTGTATAGTTCAGTATTCGCGCCAGTCCGTAACTTGATCGCATGCGGGGACAATGAAGGCACACTGTATGTGTGGGATGTGGCGCAACAAAAGATGTTACATAAACTCAAAGCACATTCCTCTTGGATACATTTTATTGCATTTAGTCCGAACGAAAAACATCTCGTGAGTATCAGGCATGCTGGTCCCGTATCGCGAATGTGGGATATTGAAAGCGGTGCAGCAATCGAAGCTTTTCCAAATAAAGCCAAACACATCGCGTTTTCACCGTGTAGTACCATCGCCGCTTGTTGTGGAGAAAAAGATATTTTATTTTGGGATATTGTGCATCGTGAAACTGTCAAGGTAATTCCCCAGCCAAAGGATAGTTGGGGGCAACTACATGCGTTAGCATTTTCGCCATGTGGACGGTATCTCGCGTCCGGTACGTGGTGGAATGTGTGGATGGATAAAATGGCAATACGTTTATGGGAAGTAGAAAGTGGTAAGAATATCGTCACTTTTTTGGGACACAGCAGCGATATTCAAGCTCTTACCTTCTCACCAGATGGAACGATTTTAGCAAGTGGAAGTTATGATAAAACCATTCTTCTCTGGAATTTGAAACCTTATATCAAAAGTTAGCACCTCAGCGTGTGCGGGCAATTGCCAACTATAATCTTATGTTACATTTAAAACATAGTCAAGGAGTTAATATGAAAAAAAATAGAAAACCCGCACCAGTCAATGTTGTACCGGGGGATACTGAAGGAACGACATGGGAATTACCTGAAGGTGCAATCGCCCGATTCGGAAAAGGAAGAAGGGCTAAATTTGCACTCTCCCCCAACAGTGAGTATTTCGCAGTGGGAACCATGATCGGGCTTTGGTGGTATGATATGTTCTCAAAGTCTCCTATCGCGTTGTGGGAGAGTAAAAGAGGGTTGATTTCTATTGCCGAATTTTCTCCAAATGGCGAATGGATCGCAATAGCAAATTGGGACGGAGTAATCAAATTATTAGATGTTCAGAGTGGTGAGTATCTTGCACAGATAAAACGGATACAAGAACAGAATCTTTATTACTATCTCGATTTTTCACCAGATAGTAACTGGATTGCTACCGCGAATTGGCAAGGACACGTTGAAGTGTTGGATGTGCCTCAGGGTGTTTGCATCGCACAGATGGACAGAGGTGAGCGCGAAGTTATTTCAGCTGATATTTCACAATTGAAATTCTCCCCAAATGGAAAGTACGTCGCAGCGACTGCAGATGAACTTGACACAATAGTAACAAAAACTTTCATCTGGTATTCAGAAACTGGTGAGATCATCTATAAGTTTATGGGTATGGAATTCGTCTTCTCTCAAGATAGTCGTCTTTTGGCTGCTGCCACACCTGACGAATCGGTTAACGATGGCGATTGGATTGCCCCATGTGTTTCAGTGTGGGATATAGTGACAGGTGAACGTATTGCAGACTTCATAGGACATAACGATTGGGTAGATTATATCACCTTCTCACCTTGCAATAAATTCCTCATATCAAGTAGTAGAGATAAAAGCTTGCGCGTCTGGGACATTGCAAAGGATGTGCAAAAGGAGGTTTATAACGATTTTGGATCGACTCGAATAAAACCATTCTATTCAGCAGAGGGTGAGTTGTTTGCGATTGTGGATGGAGAAGGGACGGTTGAAGTCTGGAATATGGAACGAAGAGAAAACTTCCCACTCCAGAAATTCATCCTCGCAGTATTGATGCAATGTGGTTTAGAGAGTTCCCACAGCTGGCCCTTACAGACATCACACTGAATAAAAAAACGAAAGTTGGCAATAACACACACTTAACTACAACACTTCGCGGATTTGACAATGTTCCGCAACCTGTTCTATTTTTATCCGATGGAAAGACGCTTGCAAGCACAAGTGATCGTAGGGGAATTGTGCTATGGGATATTGAAAGGAAAAAGGTACGGGAAACATTACTTGAAGATAAGCGCATTACCTCTTTCACTGTTTTACCTTGTGGATACATCATCGCTGCGTATATCCAAGCCAACGATGACTTTGGCTGTGTGTTGGATGCAAGGGAACCTGACGAACCGATTGCAGAATTTACCGAACAGGCACAATTGACTTGGAAAATAGCATTCGCACCGACAGGGGACAGACTTGCTGTTGGAAGTAGAGAAGGCACAATCTATCACTGGGATTCAAACATAAAGAGAAATTAAAACCATTCGCTGAACATACAGATTTCATCTGGTCTGTAAAATACTCATCAGATGGCAAACGTCTTGTCAGTGGTTCAAGTGATAAAACCGCTCGTGTGTGGGATGTGGAGACAAGTAAAGAGATTGCTACTTTACCACTGAAGGAAAAATGCACACTTATGAATATAGCATTTTCGCCATGTGGGAAAGTGGTTGCGGGTGGAATGTACGGTGAACTGAGAATGTGGTGTGCAGAAAACTTAACAACGCTCTTTGCAATTCCACAACCTCAATCAGAAGAACCTTTTGCGTTGGCATTTTCATCTTGTGGACGTTATCTCGCATCAGGTACTTGGTGGCAAGAGGGAATGGAGAAGATGGCAATTAAGTTATGGGATGTTGCAAGTGGTGAGAATATCACTACCCTTTGGGGACATCCGACAGATATTCAATCGCTTGCATTTTCACCAGATGGCACACTTTTGGCAAGTGGTAGTTTTGATGGCACTATCATGCTTTGGAATTTGAAACCTTATATAGACCCCTAAACACCAACAATTAACCTAACCAGTATAACGATACGCTCAGCCACAAATAATCTCTAATCCAAATTCATAAATCTTATGCAGATTCTACAATTGAATGCCTCTGACCACTACATGAGGGCATCTTGACAATTGAATACCTCGGCAATTCTACAAAAAACGCTTGCTTAAAGTTAACTTTTTCTGTTATATTATTACTCAAGAATGTACATAGTATTCATCATTCATTTATCATTCTATATAAGTAAATCAATTTTCCAACTTTTTTGTTGTTACAATTAGGTCTTATACGTTAAAGATTCAGCATACTACTTTTGTCGAAAAAACTAATTTGGAACTTAAATTACTGTTTAGGGTTAACATTAAATAGACAGACGCGTTCAGCAAAACCAAAACTCACTTGATTCTAATACCATTTCTAAAATATAATTTCTCATTAGCTGCAGAGACCCGGTAGGAGCGACCTCCCGGTCGCGACCGGGAGGTCGCTCCTACCGAAGAGAGGGACCCAACCAGCAACAACAGTGGAATTCCTTAATGAGACAATATTTTTTAGAATTGGTATAATAAGGCACAAGTATTTGAAAACCTACTATAAAAGTTGATGTGAAAAGAGGAGAATATAATGGAAAGACGAGAAGAATATACAGAACTACAAACGAAGATATTAGCCGCACGGCGTGTGTGGAAACGAAGTCTATTCTGGACTGGAATTGCGATTGTTCTGATAGGTCTATTAGCAATTCTGGTAGGAGGTTCAATTGTAGATTGGTTGATGCCGCTTCCGAGTGCAGTACGTATTGCATTTCTGGTGGGAATTGTTGGTACGACCATCTACCTGCTTTACAGATACTTAGTTGTACCGATAAGAGCTGCCCTTACACTTCGCGATGTTGCACTTAACGTTGAACAGAGTCATCCGGACCTTGAAGATCGCCTCGTAAGTGCTGTCCAATTCGGCTCAAGAGAAACTGATGATCCGATTGAAGCACACATGCTTCAACGTTTGCTCACGGATACCGTTGAGCGTATTAAAGGCATTGATTTCAAAGCTACGGTTGACCACAGTAGAACGCGCAAGTATGTCGGTATTGCGGCTTTAGTGATTGCGGCTTGTGGTCTACTAACACTCCTCTTCCCAACAGAAACTCAGACGAGTTTGATGCGGTTGCTTGTACCGTGGGAAAAGACCGACCCAATAATGACAACTAAGGTTGATGTCACCCCAGGAGATGCTCGTATCCTTCGCGGCAAGAGTTTACCAATTAAAGTAACTGTAACAGGTAAAGATGCTGATAAGGTTGTCTTAACATACTATGATAAGGACAATCCACCAACTGCAGAAGACGAAGGTAGCAAGCAAGAAATCAATATGTTGCAGAATCCTGATGACAAACGGGGTTTTGCTTATGAGATTTTCAATATTGAAAAGGAGATGGAGTATTACGTTGTAGCGAATGAGACAACATCTGAAAGTTTTACAGTAGAAGTCTTTGAAATGCCTCGTGTAGAGGATGTTTCTGTTTCCTATACCTATCCTGAATATACAGATCTTTCTCCAGTTGTGCAGCAAGGTAGTGGGGATATTAAGGCAGTTGTCGGCACGACAGCAGAAATACGATTTACTACCAATAAGGCAATACAGAAAGCAACATTCACCATGAAAAGTAAAAAGGATGCTGCCCAAACTGAAGGTGTTGGTGAAAATGATACCGCTTCTACAAATTCTATTGAGATGACTATTGCAGATGGAAATACACTCACAACGACAATTGAAGTCACAGAAGATGGCAAATATACTGTTGACCTATTTTGTATTGATGAATTCCACAACGAAATTCCAATTAAATATTCTATCAAAGCGATACCCGATAAACCCCCAGAAGTCGTGGTTAAGGAACCCGGACGTGATGTAAAAGCGACAAAACTGGAAGAGGTGGAAATCGTTGCTGAGGCTACAGATGATTTTGGTGTTGAAGAACTTAACTTGAAGTATCGCATAGGTGCAGGTGAATTGAAGGAAGTTGTGTTAGAAGCAACAGGCGAGTTTGCAGCAGATGCAACAGATATGCAATCAGGTAAAAAAGTTCGCAGCGGCACCTATACGTTTTATCTGGAGGAATTTGACATTGAACCCGGTCAAGTCATCTCTTACTATGCACATGCGGTTGACAATAATACGTTAACAGGACCGAGTGAAGCAAGAAGTGATATTTACTTTATAGAGGTTAAACCTTTCAATCGGAGATATGAAGATCAAGAACCAATGGATATGGAAGGTATGCCTAATCCTATGCCAGGATTGATCGCACTTCAAAAACAGGTGATTCGAGAAACTTGGACTCACGTTAACAGCCAACCAGAAATTGCTACAGAAGAATTTGCATCAAGTGTCAAGAAAACTTCGGAAAAACAGGGTGAAGTTAAGGACAAAACTCAAGAAGTGGTAGACAACTTTAGCATGCAGATGCAGGAAGTACAAATTCCACCGGAAATTATGATGAACCTTGAGGAGGCAGTTGACAAAATGGGTGAAGCGATGGACGAATTAAATGCTACCAAACCTATGGATGCAATACCGCCTGAACAAGCTGCACTTGAACTGCTGATTAAAGTTGATCTTGAGATGCCAAAAGTCTTGCAGCAAGCAAGGTCAAATCAACCTCAGATGGCTGAGAATCTTGAGATGGAATTGGAAGACCTGCAAAATGAGTTAGAGCAAAACCAAGAGGAGCTTGATGAGCAATTGCAGGAACAGACTCAGCAGATGTTGGACCAAGCACGTGAAATGTTGGAACAACAACAAAATCTGAATGAGCAGAGTCAAGAGATGGGTAGACAAGAACAACCCTCCCAAAGTGAAATGCAACAGAACAGTCAACAACAGGGACAGTTGTCGCAGCAAGCACAACAGATGTCGCAACAACTCGGTCAAATGCAGGGCAACGCACAAGATACACAGCAACAACGTCTTGCACAAGCAGGACAGTCCATGCAGCAAGCGAGTGAGCAGATGCAACAAGCATCGCAAGGGATGCAACAGCAGCAACCCCAAATGAGTGCTGCAAAAGGTGAAAAGGCGGAAGAAAGACTTGAGGAAGCTATTGAACAACTTGAAAAAGCAGCTGCTGAATTTACAGATAACGCATTAGAAAGAGCAGCACAGCAACTTCAACAGATGACTGAAGAACAATCTCAAGTTCAACAGCAGACACAAGAACTGAGAAACCGGTCTCAGCAACAAGGTGGGATGAATACTGAGGATTATCAACAAGCTTCCGAACTCGCTAATCAGCAGCGTCAACTTCAACGTGACTTAGAGTCACTTGAGGAGAACTTGGATAATCTTCAAGAACAACTGAATCAGGCGAATCCTGAAGCTGCTGAAAATGTCGCTGATGCATCTGAAAGACTTTCACAAGAACAGACTGCAGAGGATATGGCAACAGCACAGCGCGCATTGCAATGGCGTAGTTTACAATCTGCTGATTTGAATCAACAGGAAGTTGTGGAAACACTTGAACAGGCACAAGCGGATATGCAACAAGCGAGAGCCAATATGGCACAAACCGAAGAAGAGCAACTTGAAGCTGCCCTTGAACAACTTGATACCTTTGAAGAACAAATGCAAGATATGCAACGTGAACAAGAGGGGATGGAAGGACAAGAACAACAGCAACGTGAGCAACAACTTGCTGAGCAGAATCAACAACTGATGGAACGTATGCAAGAAGCACAAGAAGCCATGCAAAATGCACAAGAAGGGCAGCAACCCGGACAGGAAGGGCAGCAACCCGGACAGGAAGGGCAGACAGAAGACGATACTGATATGGCACGTGGTGGTGTTGAATCGTATCGCGAGATAAAAGAGTTGTGGCTTGAAATGCTGGATTCCATGCAGCCGCCATCAAGAAATCGCTCACGTCCCTTACCGAATTATGAACTTGCAATTCGTGCATTACAGCAGTTAGAGTCCGCTTTAGAAGAACGTTTGAATCAGCTTCAAGAGAAAAAACAATTGAGGCAAGTTGCAAAAGAAGATGTCCCTCCTGAATACCGCAAACTTGTTGATAACTATTATGAGTCATTAGCAAAGTAGGAATTTCTATTTCTTAAATATTCTTGTAGGGACAATTCGGAAGTTCCCGGTTGTCCCTGCAATTATTTTACAACCTATCTCATAAATCGTAGACGGGGTTTCTAACCCCGATTTACAGCACACGCGATATTGTGCTAATTGGAGTATATTATGGAACAACCTTTTATTGTAAAACCAGGAGAAAGTATCAGTCTTATAGGTGAAAAAAAGAGTCGTTCATCTAATCATAATCCCGATAATACTGGTTCTTACAATAAAAAAGATGATACGAAAAAACCTTTGAAAAAACTACATAAAGAATTGCTTGAACTTCAGGAAATACTCTATGCTGAGAATAAACATGCGCTGCTTATTATTTTACAAGGTATGGACACATGCGGCAAAGATGGTACCATTAGGAAAGTGATGGCAGGTATCAACGTGCAGGGTTGTGAAGTTGTAAATTTTAAAGCACCCACAGTAGATGAACTTTCACGTGATTACTTATGGCGAGTGCATAAGTCTGTTCCACCGAAAGGTAAGATTGGAATTTTCAACCGTTCACATTATGAGGATGTACTGGTAGTTCGTGTTCACGATCTCGTCCCGAAGTCAGTTTGGAAAAAACGTTACCAACAAATCAATGATTTTGAAAGAATGCTTGTAGAAAATGGAACGGTAATCTTGAAGTTTTTCCTAAATATATCAAAAGATGAACAAAAAGAACGGCTTGAATCTCGGATAAACACGCCTTCAAAGCATTGGAAGGTCAACGAAGCTGATTTCCACGAACGCACATACTGGGACGATTACATGCAGGCGTATGAAGTCGTTCTTGAGAAATGTAGTACTGAATGGGCACCCTGGTATATAATTCCTGCAAATAAAAAATGGTATCGAGACCTTGTCATCACTGAACGCATTGTCAAAACCCTTCAAGACTTGAAAATGAAATTCCCTGAACCCAATACTGACGTTTCAAAACTTACTATAGTCTGAGTTTTATAAGGCACATAGAATGCTATCTACTTCACAACTAAGGCACTTTGACGAACAGGGATTTCTACTACTTTCTGGCTTGATTCCGATTGACACTATCAAAAAAGTGGAACAAGCAATGTGGCATTCGTTAGGTATGGATGCTGATGCCCCTAATACATGGCAACACTTCAAACGTCCATTTCTCACAGGTTTCTATATAGAAAGACTTGCAAAAGGGAAGCGGGTTGAACTATATGGTTTAACACATCCGGACGTGTTAGCATGTTGCACACCAGATTATCTTGAGGTCCTAAAACAACTTGCTCAAGAATATCCATCTATCCCACACTGTAAGAGTCAAGAACCTGATGGTATTTGGGCAATTAACCAATTTCCAATAGATGCGAAGTGGAAACCTCCTACACCCCATCTCGATGGAGACTTTCGGGATTTACGATTGGATCCTGGCACATTCCGAGCAACAAGCTTAACGTACCTCACCGATGCAAAACCGCATCAAGGTACGACAATGATTTGGCCTGAGGGACCACAACGAATTCGGGCATTTCGGAAAAAGAATCCAGAATTCTCCAACCATGTTCGTGATATGCGCGCACATTTTCCAAAACTGGATTTAGGAAAACCGATGGAAGTTGTCGCAAAGCAAGGAGATGTCCTCTTTTTTCATCACCTATTACCACATTCTGGCACAATGAATGTTGGTACTTCGCCTCGCTTTGCTATCCGATATATGTGTCTGTGCTATGATTGCCGCGCATGGCAGAAAAAAGGAGAATGGAATATCTGGATGCCGTAAACAGTATAAGAAAATGTAGAAAAAAGTGTAATTAAGATAACTGGGTATTTGAGGTAAATAATGCCACAACAAACTGTACCTCGCATTGAATCATTATGAGTGAAAAATTATCGCGCATTACGTGATGTAGAATTAAAAAAAATCACACCATTGACAGCCTTTTTAGGTTCAAATGGAAATGGAAAATCAACGCTTTTTGATGTCTTTGCATTTCTTGCAGAATGTTTCACGGAAGGGATGCGCCGGGCTTGGGACAAAAGAAGACGTTTTAAAGAGTTAAGAACACGCGGAAGCGATGAACCAATTGAATTTGAACTGAAATATCGTGAAAGACCAAAAACACCCATTATTACATATCAGTTAGCAATAAATGAAAAAAATAGAGGACCTTATGTTGAAACAGAATCATTGCAATGGCGACGAAAACGATACGGAAGACCTTTTCGTTTCTTGGATTTTCGTTTAGGAAAAGGAAGTGTAATCACAGGTGAAATCCCAGATGAGGCAGATACTCGGATTGATGAAGAACTTGATGATGATTCCATGCTTGCTGTAAGCACATTGGGACAGTTAGCTAAACATCCTCGTGTAAGTGCTCTTCGTCGTTTTATTACAGGTTGGCACCTGTCTTATCTTTCAGCTGACGCGACGCGCAGTACTACGGAAGCTGGACCACAAGAACGTTTATCAGAAACGGGGGACAATCTGCCAAATGTTATTCAGTATTTGAAAGAACAACACCCCCAACGTCTGGAAAAAATACTATCAATATTATCAAGAAGAGTGCCCCGTTTAGAAAAAGTTAATGCAGAACTAATGTTAGATGGTAGACTATTGTTACAGATAAAAGATGCTCCATTTGATCAACCCATTTTGGCGAAGTTTGTTTCTGATGGAATGCTCAAAATGTTGTCATATTTAACATTATTACACGACCCAGAACCACCACAGTTAATTGGTATTGAAGAACCTGAAAACTATCTACATCCCCGCTTGCTATCAGGGTTGGCCGAGGAGTGCCATCAGGTTTCAGCTTTGTCCCAACTCATGATTACAACCCATTCGCCGCACTTTGTTAACGAATTTCGTGCAAATGAGGTATGGGTGCTTTATCGTGATGAAAACGGATTTACGGTATGTAAACGCACCTCTGATATGCAGGGAATCAAGGAGTTTTTGGACGAAGGAGCGAAGTTGGGAGAGCTCTGGATGGAAGGGTACTTTGAATTCGGTGATCCTTTGACCAATGTTGGTGGTCCAAAGAAGGAATAAGCATGCATATTGAATTACTCTTGGAGGAACGTTCTGCTGAAGTAGCGTTAAAGTATATACTACCTAAGATACTTCCCGATGATGTTAGTTATAACTTTCATGTTTTTAACGGAAAACCAGATTTGCTAAAAAAACTCTCGGCGCGGTTGAAAGGTTACTCAAAATGGATACCAGACGATTGGCGGATTGTGGTGCTAATTGATGAAGATCGAAAAAATTGCCAAGAACTCAAGACACAATTAGAAAATGCAGCGCATCAATCAGGTTTTGTGACAAAATCCAGTCCTCTTCCAAACGGTGATTTTCAAGTAGTCAACCGATTAGCCATAGAGGAATTAGAAGTATGGTTTTTTGGTGACATAGAGGCATTGCGTGAAGCATATCCCAGAGTTTCAAAATCGCTGCAATATCAGAAAAAGTACCGAGTTCCTGATGCAATTACAGGTGGAACATACGAAGCATTGGAACGTTTGCTAATACGAACCCTGTATTATGTGGAAAAAATTCCAAAAATTGAAGTCGCACAAAACATAGCACCCCACATGGAATTGAGTCGCAATAGATCAAATAGTTTTCAAGTATTCGTTGAAGGACTCAGGACATGTGTAGAAATAGAATAGTTGGAAAATCAAATTTTTTATCTTTTATATTCAGATAAAATTAATAGTTATAGATACATCACTTATTGTTTAGTAAATTCAATCACTAATAACGAAAAACTTATAAACTTAATTTAGGAGGATATTATGAACCAATATCATGAACGAAATATGTCAACATTAACATGTGGAAAATACCACAATTCTGTTTTTTCAATCTCTTTTGTAATTTTAGTCGTTTTTAGTCTTTTTCTGGTATATACCACAACTGCTCAGAAGGTCTTAGTAGAAACCGGATTTGAGGAATTCGACCTGGGGGCTGCGCCAACAGATTGGGCAGTAAAAGGGTCCCAGATAGTCGTGTCAGACGACACTGTAAAAAATGGTGGGAAATCACTTAGTATTTTGGGATCCAATGACGATAATGTCGGTGTAGCAATAGAAACCGAAAACCCCATCATCTCAGTAGAATTTTGGGCATACGTCAAGGGTACTGGTCGGTCGTTTAATTTCAGAGTGGTTACAAATGAATCAGTTGGAATAAACGATGGTGGTGTCTATCTAAATTGGAATGACAATGCGACCCGTTTGTACGACGGTTCTGCTTGGGTTCCGGTTGGCGAGTTTCCTTTTGAAACTTGGAAATATATTAGGATTGTTGCAGATGCGACGAACAGTGTTTTTGATTACTATGTCGGTGATGATCGTGAAGCAGTTTTGTTAGCTGATCCGATTTCAGGACTTGCTTTCCGGAATGCCGCCACTAATCCTACTGCACAGTGGGTTTCATTTCATGTTTATTCCACTGTCGCACAAGGATTCGTTGATGACCTATTCGTTTACGAAGGTGCGGATCCACCATCTCTAACACCTATTGAACCAAAAGGAAAACTTACAACCTACTGGGGGCACGTCAAAAAGCAATCCGCGCTAAAATAGAACCGATTCCCCTTTGGGTTTTCAATTGTGGCATTAAATTTGCTTTCAAGGAGGAGAAAATGTATAAAAATCAGAGCCGTATAAGAAATGGATCTACCACCACAAGACCGACTTATCTTGTGGTGAGATCAATACTTTTTATAATATTTGCCATGAGTCTTTTTATCATATCAATAGCAAGCGCACAAGAAGTATATTTACAAACTGGGTTTGAAAAGGACACTGTTGGCAAACCACCAACTGATTGGGAAGTACAAGCAGATTCAGAGATGATGGAAGTGTCAACAGAACAGGTTAAGACCGACAATAAATCCCTTGGAATCTTGGGTGGTGCTCATGATGAAACGATTGGTGTGCCGATAGAAACCGATAATCCCATCATCTCAGTAGAATTTTGGGTTTATATCACAAGTGGAGGTCGTTCATTCAATTTCAAAGTCGTCACTTCCGATAATATCACGGATAACAATGGTGGACCGTATATAAATTGGGATGCTGAAAAAATCCAATTCTTTGACGGTAAAGGTTGGGTGCATATTGACAATTTTGAAACGGAGACATGGAAATACGTACGTGTTGTTGCTGATGCTGATAAAAGCGAATTTGAAATTTACATCGGAAACGATAGAAACCAAGCTCTAAAAGATAGAGGACATGATGGACTTGCATTTAGGAATGCCGCTAAAAATCCAACTGCGAAATGGGTTACTTTTCATGTCTATTCAATAGTTTCACCTGGATATGTAGATGATTTGCTGATCTATGAGGGAAGCGAACCCTTGAATCTTGATGTTGACCCGAAAGAAAAACTTGCAACAACTTGGGGAAATATTAAAAGAACTTCCGTATGGCAATAAGGTAACGCATTCAGACACTATTCCACACGATTTAGGTAATGGTTATGGACAATGGAAATGCGCATCTCACATCTGCACAAAGGTTGCATTTTGATATTTATGGATTCGTTCTGTTGGAGAACGTCCTTACCACTGATGAAATTGAGCGGATGAAGGACGCGCTCTATAGAATTAAAGCATCTGAGAATCTTGACGACACAAGGGTTTATTGCAATTGGCGGGGTGAACACCATGCACACATGGGAAATCTCGTTGAATATGATCCTGCGTTGCTGGAATATGCCGCACACCCTAAACTTGTCCCCTTTGTAGAGGAGGTCGTCGGTGGTAAAGTCCGCCTTGAAGAGACAGAGGCTATAATCAACAGAAGGAATCTTGATCAAGATTTAGATGAACTTCACAAACGACGTTACAACCCAACCGGTTTCCATCGTGGCACAAAACACGGTTGGGGCACCTATATGGAACAGGACAAGTTCCATTGTATTTTTGTGAAAACGTTGGCTTATCTGACTGATGTAGGTCCTGATGATGGAGGGACGTGCGTAATACCGGGCAGTCACCGTCTGACGTGGAACCAAAAAGAGATGATTGAAGCCGCACTCTCCGATGACAAACTCATCTATCAGGTAGAAGCGTCTGCGGGTTCAGTGTTACTTTTTGCGGAAGCACTCATTCACAGCACCACTGCTATACGAAGCGATAAGGAACGGGTTATACTGATAGCAGGTTATACACCACCGATGGTGCGCGAGTGGCCTGGTAATGAAGTAAGTCCAGAATTTATTGAGACACTTCCTGAAGATATTCGTCCGTTGATTTCTGGTAGTGATAGTTGGCACTGGAAGCGCAGATATTAACCGTTTATTCCGCAGAATCTTGAAACCTGCAACTTGATTCAACTAAGAAGTTTGTCCTCAACTACCTGACTTTTCGCGTAGTTGTTCAATTTCCAATAGCACCTTAGTTAGTTCTGCTTCAAGATTCTGTCTGGCAGCAGCTTCCTGTTGTGCACGTTCTTCAGCAGTTTGTGCACGTTCTTCAGCGTCTTCTACCCGTTCTGGTGGTGGTTGCAGCCATTGTTCAGTTTTAGGGTCATATAGCCTTAATTTACCATCATGTCCACCCAGTTCCAAATTCAACACTTCGGAGTTCAAACGATCATTGACAAAGTCTATCTCTTGATACTCTCCGTCTATTAACCGAAACCCAATAAAATACGGATTTATCTCACCGTAAGGATCGTAAATATAGTATTCTTTGACTCCGAGAACAGACGCATAGAGATCCTTCTTTTTACGCATATCCTCTCTAAAAGTGCTTGGACTTGCGAGTTCCAGAACAAAATCGGGTGTGTTGCCTTCTTCCCATGTTAGATAAGTGCGGCAGCGTTTCTTGGATACACCAAAAACAACGAAGACATCCGGCGCAACACATTTCTTGATATTACCTTGTTCGTAATATATCAATAGGTTTCCCGAAACATATACAGGTTTATTCCTGAAATAGTATTGCAGCATCTGAATGATAGCCACCATTAAATCGCGATGTTTATCTGTTTCTGCCATTGGTTTACCGTCTGATTCGGGATAGTAGATTGTCGGTGCAGACTGTATTTTTCGCATCATCATACCATCTCCTAAAAGTAACAAAGATTCTAAATGCAGTATGCGTCAATTTGCCTTATATTGTAGTAAAACTTTCATAATAGTATACCACAACGTATAACTACCATCAATGAATTATGCTCCTGATGTTCTCGGAACAGGCAGCGACTCTTTTCCCATTTCCGCGAACAACAGTTTCATCACTAACTCCGCCTTTAATTCAGTATGATTAGGTGAATTCCATAGATTATTGATTTCACCTGGATCATCATGCATGTCAAACAACTCTCCATAATCCCGATTGTAATAAACGGTAAGTTTATAGCGGTCATCCACATAAGTCTTTACGTGAACAGTTGTCGGTTCATGGTGGTTTTCAACGATGATATGGTCACGTGCTTGGTCTTCCTGACTATACCAAACAGGTGTTTGGTCTACGCCAGTCATCTGTAGCGGAATGTCAATCCCAGCAGCACTGAGGAAAGTTGGAGCTAAATCTACTAATGTCTGCAACGCATCGGATTGTTTTCCAGCAGGAACAACACCCGGATACCGTACGAGAAAAGGCACGCGTATCACATCTTCGTAATGGAAAGCACCTTTTGCAATGAGTCCATGCTGTCCATAGAAGTGTCCATGATCAGAGGTGAAGACTACCAGCGTGTTATCAGCGAGACCGAGTTCGTCAAATTTTCCCAAGATTTCACCGATGTACTTATCCATCAGGCTGACCATGCCGTAGTAAACAGCAATGTCCTTTGCAAGTTCATCTCTATCCCGTAGATGGGACCTGAAGCCGTGAATACCTTTGCCTGTTTCACGCCATTCGGAGAAGTCCGGTTTGCGTTGTTGCGTCATCTGGAAATGCAGTGGGTTATTGTCATGTTCACCTTCTGTTACAGATGGAACCGTTAATGCTGCTGGATCATACATAGTGTCCCACGGTTCAGGCACAAGGTATTTTGGGTGCGGATCAAAGAAACTTGCCCACAGGAAAAAGTTCTCTCCGTTCTGTTGATATTGTTCCATAAGTGCGTTTGTGCGTTCTGCAATCCAGGTATCGTAGTGAAATTCTTCAGGAATTGGCCATTTTCTGTATTGTCCCTTAGCGTTGCCTGTAGGAGGTGAAAAATAGTCACGCCAATTGGTGCAGCCTTTTTCTTCCATCCATATTGCGTAGTGCTGACCCACGTGTGCTTCATCGGCATGATTCCGCGCCAGTTCCACATGCTCAAATCCGTAAAATGGATCACTAAAGTTTCTCCAAAAATCTAAGTCTTGCAGGATAGGATAAGATTCCAGAGATGGGAATTCATCGGAACCGCGCAGAGGTTGGAAATGTGCTTTACCCACAAGAGCAGTTCTGTAGCCAGCATCCATGAAATCTTCACCGACGGTATGTTCATCTTCCAAGAGTTTTGTTCCGAGAGACCAGGCACCGTGTTGGCTAGGATACTTTCCAGTTATGATGGAGGCGCGGGTCGGTGTGCAGGTTGGGTTTGGACAGTAAGCGCGATGGAAGAGGGTACCATCCTGTGCCATCGCATCTAAATGGGGTGTCTGAATTTCTGGGTTTAGACATCCCAATGTGTTCCAATGTTGTTGGTCACTTGTGATTAGCAATATGTTCGGTCGGGTGTTATCCATAAATCTCCTTTATGCCTTTCGTAATATCAGTAAGTATTCTGATTTCATTCCTTCGGGGTTCTTGTTTTTCCGAGCACCAAACAGTTGTCTTGTTTTTATTTTATCTTCATAGACCTTCTCAAATATGAATCCACGTTGTGTAAAGTATTCCACTAGAATTCTCCAGATTTCTACCTTTATGCCATCAATTGAAGGGTTGCCTACGAAGATACAGGCGGTTGCGTTAGATTTGAGGGAATTCATTGAATTTTCAATTGCGTTGATGGTGTGGCAAAAATAGGAATCTAATAAGTCTATAAGGTCTTTTCGTTCTAAAACGGTTCTGATTGTATCCAATGTTTTTGTCTGTATGATTCTATCTGCTTTACGATACGGTATTTCAAGTCGTGCTAATTTTCGGATTTCTTCTTCGGAATATAACCTAACCAGAACAGGTCCATTTTCGCTGTGCGGATATATTCCTGTGCCTGTAGGTATGGCGGTGATGTAATGAGTGCATCACATGCATGACCAACTTGATAGTAGGATGAATCAATGCCACCTTTGTACTCAACTCTATTCTTGTGTTTTTGCGTTATGCTAATGAAGTTGTTGATGTCTTGTAGCGTTTTTAAAGATAGCGTGCAAACCATTTCTTTCAGTTTATCTTTCCATTCTGCTTTCAGTAGGTCTTCAATATAACTTTTCTTCCGTTTTGATCTGTATAGTTTGGGAATTCGGTGTTCTGCATAGGAGAAATGCTTACTGGTTTTTAGCAAAACGGATTCTATAATCTGTGAATAAGAATTCTGTTCAATGTTCTTGGCAAATCCCCAATACTTTGATAGTGTCTCCAACATTTCCTGTGGATACCAGTATTCAACATTTGACCATTTTGGCATGAAAGGATGTACTGATTGCTCCATTCCTTCTAATAACTCACATAAACGTCCCTTATTCAGTCGTTCTTTGTTGGGATATATTTTAAGTGGGATGATGTAATTCAAAAGCGGATTCAGGTCAAGTAATAATGCGTTGCGTTTGCACAAATATGCCTCCAGTCCTACTGTTCCTGAACCGGCAAACGGGTCAATAATCCAGTCCTCTTCCTTTGTAAAAGTGTTTATAGCGTATCTAACAACTTGCGGTATGAACTTTGCGGGGTAATAGAAAATTGCGTGTGTCAAATATCCCGTGTCGTTGATTTCAGGAACTAATTCTCGGAAGGAAACCAAATCACTCTGTATTTGATGCATAGTAGTAACGTGTTCTGTCGCAAAAAAGCAATTCAAATATTGACTATGTTTTATTTAAACAGCACTGCTTATATTTTCGACCATTACCGCACGGGCAAGGTGAGTTTCGTCCAACTTTCTGCGATAAGGTTGAAATTGTCTGTGTTCTAACAGGGTTACTTTTACTTTTCCCTCGTTGACGTTCCCGCATTGTGGGTATGATACTATTTGCGGGTTTACCTGCCTGAAGTGCCTCAGCCATGAGTTTCATCGGTTCATCAATATGTTTGAAAAAATGCTTATACCCCTCACAAAGGTAGTTAAGACCTTCCTCTCCATCAGGTGTCTTGATAATTCGGTTTTTAGGGCAGCCACCGTTGCAGACGAATTTGACTTCACATTTTTTACAATATTCTGGGAGTGTGTCGCGTTTATCAGTGCCAAATTTGCGTTGAAACGGTGAATCTACCATGTCTGCTATTGAAGTCTCTTCAATGTTGCCGATGAAGTAATCAGGTGTGACGTAATGGTCGCAGGAATAGAGATCACCGTTATGTTCAATAGCCATTGCATCGCCACACGTTTCGTTGAAGACACAGAGACTTGGGTTATACCCCAACCACGCTTCTAATGCGACATCAAAAATCTGGACGTATATTTTTCCGATGTCACTCACCACCCACTCATCAAAAATAGTAGATAGGAATTTCCCGTATTGTTTTGCTGTGACAGAACGCGGGGACACATTTTCGCCATCAAAATGCTCAACTGCCGGAATAAATTGCATAAACTCCACGCCAAGCCCCTTGAAATATAAATACACCTCTTTCGGATAATCAGCATTATGTCTGTTGACGACACATAGCACGTTATAATCAACCTTATGCTTCTGTAATATCTCCAATCCTCGTATGACTTGATGCGATGAGGGACGACCGCGTTTGTCATATCTATATTTGTCGTGTATTTCTGGTGGTCCATCAATACTTATACCAATTAGGAATTTGTTTTGTTTGAAGAATTGTCCCCATTCATCATCAAGTAGTGTAGCGTTAGTTTGAAATGTATTCTGTATTGTCATACCGGAGCGTCTATATTTGTATTGATATCTGACAGCTTGCCGGAAAAAATCCACACCCATCAGTGTAGGTTCGCCTCCTTGCCACGCAAACGTCACTTCGTTTACCTGTTGTGCCTCAATATACTGCTTGACGTAATTTTCCAGAGTATCGTCTTGCATACGGAATGAACGGGCTTCAGGATATAATTTCTCTTTATCCAGATAAAAGCAGTATTCGCAATCTAAGTTGCAGATGGGTCCGATGGGTTTTGTCATGACATGAAATGCGCGTGGGGGTTTGGCTTGAACCATTTATTTCTCCTCCTGCATTGTATTTTGGAATAAGTTTAGCACATTGTGCATGATTCCACAAGTGAAAAGTGTTTATTCTGTTAGGCAGAAGCATTCAATTGTCAAAATGGACTCTTGTAAGAAAGGTTTTCATCCCCGATTTCCCCAGTTTCTGTAGGAGCGACCTCCGGTCGCGACCAGAGGTCACTCCTACCTTAGGAAACATAAGTTAGAATGTGTGCTTAATCGACAATTGAATACCTCTGCCTGTTGGCAGACAGATTAGTAGTTGTAAGTGTCAGACCGTTTTAGACATGCGTTCTGCTAAACGGGCAAGGGCTGGTGACCTATCTAATTTTTCAAGTTCCGCTTCAATAAGTGTAAATTGCTGTGTTTCAGCAAAGGCAGTTTTCATTGCCTCCTCAAACTCACCTTCTGTCCGTACGTGAAACCCTCGTCCTGAACTAAAGAGTGAAGGCATGCAGCTATAATTCCAACACCCTATATCGTTGAAATCACCTTCAAGCAGATGCCGTTCCGTTCCGTATCCATGGTTATTCAACAGAAGCACTATCGGGTTCAACCCATATCGAACTGTCGTTGACAACTCTGTCCCTGTCATTTGGAATGCACCATCGCCAACAATCACGAGTGGACGGGTGTTCGGTGTGCTGAGTTGTGCACCGATGGAGGCTGGTACCGCGAAACCCATTGAGGTATAGTAGGCAGGACTCAAGAAGTTGGTGTGTTGCTGTATAACCAATTCTGCTGCGCCAAAGAGACTATCTCCGACATCGGCTATGACTGTCACTTCATCAGTAATGAATTCATTAAGATGTTTGAACAGTCGTTTAACTTTCAATGGGGAGTTCGGTTTAACTTTAAACGGTTCTGTATTTGGGGACACCCAGCTTAAGTTTGGCTTTTTACGTTTGCGGAGTTTTTGGCAATTCAATCCATCAATAAAATCATCAAACATCACCGCTTCATAGGTATGGTAACGGACATTTATTTTCTCTGATGTTGCATAGATTGAACGGGATCGGTCAAGGTTTGCGGTGTAAATCCCAAGATTTACATCGGTCATGAATGCTCCGAGGATAATCACACAATCCGAATCCTCAACAAATTCTCTAATTTCATTCCTCCCCATTGCGCCTTCATAAATACCTAAATAAAGGGGATGTGACTCTGGAATCACAGATTTGCCCAGTAACGTTGCGACAACAGGGATACGTTTTTCTTCAACGAGGGTAAGTAATTTGTCTTGATACCCAAATCTGTGGAGTTCTACACCAGCAAGGATGACTGGGTTCTTACTTTGATTGATGAACTTAACTGCATCTTCAACAGCAGCATTCAACGTTTCTGGATCGCTAACGCGTCCGCCCGTTGTGGGACGCCGATAGAGCGTGCCACGTACATCTACCATATCACGAGGAAGTTCTATGTATCCCGGACGTTTGTAGTGATACACAGCGTCAAGCACTCGATCAATTTCGTTGAATGCGGTAAACGGTTCATCAAGCAAAGCCGTAGCGACGGTGATTTCGTCATAGATACGTTGCTGTGTGTGAAAATCTCTGACTTTGTGGTGAAGGAGTGCGTCTGTTCCACGTTCCTTGATACCTGGTGCTCCGCTAACCACAACTACGGGTGATTTTTCCGCATAAGCACCCGCGACTGCATTTACCATAGACAGACCACCGACACAGTAAGTAATACATGCAGCTCCCATCCCTTTTGTGCGTGCGTAGGCATCAGTGGCATATCCCGCTGCGTCTTCTCGTGTCATGCCGATGTGTTGAATGTCGCTTTGCTCAATGAGGTTGTAGAAACGCAACACATAATCGCCAGGGATGCCAAAGATGTGTTCAATGTCGTAACTTTTGAGTTTTTTGAGTAGGTATTCACCGATTGTTGGGGGTCTATTACGCATGGGGCACCTCGCTGTGTATAGTTGTTTTAATATCCGATACTCTCTATCAAGTATTTCCCTGACTCAAGTCTTTCGCGTGTAAATTCATAATATGCAGGTACAATTTCAAAACCGATATAACACCGTCCCTTCATTTTGCTAACGACTGAAACCTGTCCAGAACCCAAAAACAGATCTAAAACAACATCGCCCTTCTGACTTGAATAATCAAGGATTTTTTCAATCAGTTCAGCTGGCAATTTTGTCGGTGTCTTTACAGCACCTTGCCAATATTCTCTCTTGATTTCCCATACATCTTCTTTGTCTTTATAGTGTGCCGATCCCCCGTTATTAGTCTTCTCATCCTTACTAAAGCGACGGTATGGGTAAAATTGTCGTTTTTTGTCGTTCTTACATAGGAAGAGACAATGGTAGTGAGAAGTAACATATTTACGTTTGGTCACAACGCCAAACTGATATTTCCAAATTAGATGATTAACTGTCGTGAGACCACATGTATCAATTGCAATCAGAATGTCTTTGAGATAATTCCAACCAGAGAAGATATACATACTTCCAGAATCTTTTAGCATTCGTGTTGCTTCTGACAACCATTTAAGTGTGAAGGCGAGATAATCCCTTCCTTCTATTTCATTGTAACCTTCAAGTACACGATTACCTGTCCGATTGTAGTTGTTCCGAGCTGCTTTGAAATCGATGGCAAAAGGCGGATCTGTTATGACAAGATCAACCCACGCATCCGGCATTTTTGACATCAACTCAATGCAATCGCCTTGTTTGATAGTATTGATGTATTCAGAATTTTTCATTTTGAACTTATATTGAGTAAAAGATAAAGATGTTGTCTAATAGAGAAATGCAAGCGTTAATTTAACGTAAATTTGATTATGAACTCATAGGTTCAGTGCGCCTGAAAAAGTTAAGTATTAAAAGGGCAGGTGTGATGCCTGCCCTTTTGAGAGGTTTCCCGGCAGCGACCTACTTTCCCACGGGGTCGCCCCCGAAGTATCATCAGCGCAGAAGGGCTTAACTTCCGTGTTCGGAATGGGAACGGGTGTGTCCCCTTCGCTGTAGCCACCGGAAAGGTGTTTATGAATATTTGACAACTGTATAGGTATGAGGAACGGTAGAGAAAAATAAGTTATCAAGCCCTCGGCTTATTAGTACCAGTTAGCTGAACCGCTCGCACGGTGTACACATCTGGCCTATCAACCTCCTTATCTCGAAGGAGCCTTACCAACTTAACGTTGTGGGATATCTTATCTTGAGGTTGGTTTCACGCTTATATGCTTTCAGCGTTTCTCCATTCCGCACATAGCTACCCAGCGGTGCCACTGGCGTGACA
>JAAXHO010000262.1 GCA_012270795.1 Candidatus Poribacteria bacterium | reverse complement strand
ATATCCAACTCGTGTGGTAAGCAGTCGGAATCATATCCACTTACGAACCGCATCATGATTAGGAGAAGTATGAAACAGAGAACTGAAGATAGAAGGGAAAGTTTACAGCAATCTATTCGGCAAATGATGGGACACACCGATTTACCGGAGGATGTTTTTATTAGTGCTATTGAAGATGCCCTACGTTCAATTGCCTTGCGCCACTACGGGCCAGAGGCAAAGGTATCAATAGATATCCATCTTGATCGTGAGGAAATAAAGTGCCACGTGCCGAAAAAGGTTGTTAATATCATGCAAGATTTTTCAACCGAGATTCCAATTGAGGTAGCTCAAAAACTTGATCCGGATGCAAAGATCGGGGATATGGTTGATGTTGAAATCAGCCCTGATGAATTCGGACGGATACAAGCGCAATTAGGACGGCAGATTCTACTTGGGAAGCTTAGAGAAGCAGAACGCGAGCTAATTTACAGTGAATTTGAAGGGCGCGAAGGCGATATCGTTGTCGGGTACTTACAACGATATGACGGACCGAATGCCATTATTGATTTGGAACGAACAGATGTCTTGCGCACTGAGGCACTATTGCCCGCAAGCCAGATTCCACCCCACCACCGATACACCCGAGGTGACTCCTTGCGATGTCTGATCTTGGAAGTAAAAGATACCATGACTGGAGAACAGATAATCGTTTCACGAACACATCCGGATCTTATAGCAAGGTTATTCGAACAAGAGGTACCTGAAGTTTATGATGGACAGGTCCAGGTGCTCACAGTTGTACGAGACCCAGGATTCCGTGCAAAAGTTGCTGTCACCGCAACCGAAGAAGGCATTGATCCCTTAGGGACATGTGTAGGTGTTAGAGGCGCGCGTGTACAAACTATTGTGCGAGAACTAAAAAACGAGAAAATTGATATTATTGAATGGGACGAGGATCCACGTGTCTATATTACAAACGCTTTGAACTTAAAAGCACCAGCAGTTCGTCGAGTTGAACTCAACGAAGAAGAAAAGATAGCAAATGTCGTCGTTTCAGATGAGATGTTGTCTCTCGCTATCGGAAGAAGAGGCCAAAACGCACGCCTCGCTGCAAAACTCACCGAATGGCATATTGACATAAAGAGCGAATCTGAAGCACCTGTTTCACTGGAAACGTTATTTAAAGAGGATTTGAATGAAACTGAGGATGCAACGAAAACAGAAGATACATCTGATAATATCGAAGAAATGTCTACAGACAACGGTGAGCAAACAACCACTGAAACCTAAGTTGCTACCTATGTAGCACAATCTACCAGATTGTGTCATAAGGGGCGCAAACTGGATTGCTACAAATATTGGCTAATTATCAGCATTTTTTCATTAAAGACGGTGTTTCCAGGTCTAAAACTTATAGGTGGCAATTTAGGTCACTGAAGATACTGTTGAAACCGCAGCTGAGGATACTGAACCTGAGGAGAATTGATAGCTCTAGGAACCTTTCTGTTCGTTGTTAACCACTGTTAGAACATGATTTGAGGTAACTTGTCTACACAGTCAACCCGTGAAAAGAATGAAAGTGCCTATTCGCACCTGTATTGGGTGCCGTTGTAAATTTCCGCAGAAAATGTTAATCCGTTTTGTATGTCGCATAGGTGACGTTTTGGAGATGGAAACAGCAAAAAAACTGCCCGGACGTGGTGCCTATGTCTGTCATTCCAAAGCCTGCATTGAAGCAGCCTTTAATACACCCAAACGGATAAACGCATTGCTACGAGTGCGCCTGTCGAAATCGGTTATCACCGAGTTCAAACAAGCACTACTTGATAAGGAGATAATCGTCGATGAAAAAAACAAGCCAGCAACACGCTGAAACTCCAAAAAAATCTACGCAAAGCCAAAATGTGAGAATCTATGAACTTGCAAAACGCCACGGACTAAGCAGTAAGGAACTTATTAATATCCTAAATGATTTAGGGGTGGCAATAAAAAATCACATGAGTTCTTTGGATCCAGATACCGTCATGTTAGTTGAAGCCGAGTTGAATCCTAAGCAAGAAACAGGTAAAAAGAAAGAAACAGAGGTAGAAATTACAAAAGTAGAAACGCAAGAAGAGGCAGATGATGTTAAAGAAGTAGAGGACGAAATACCTGCAGATGAACGTATGCAAGTGCAAGAGGGAATTACTGTCGGTGGATTGGCAGCTATGCTAAACTTGCAATCCACACAATTGATTATGCAATTGATGAAGATGAAGGTGATGGCATCAATTAATCAAAGGTTAGATTATCAGACTTTGTTAGTGTTAGGGGCAGAATACGATTTTGCAGTTGTTCGGGAACAAACACTTGAAGAAAAACTTTTGTCTGACGAGGAAGATCCGCCTGGATCATTGGTTCCGCGTGCACCTGTTATCACGATTATGGGGCACGTTGACCACGGGAAGACCTCTCTATTGGATTCTATCCGAAAGTCAAATGTAAGTGAATCCGAGGCGGGGAATATCACCCAACACATCGGGGCGTATCATGTGGAATTAGAAAATGGAAATATTGTTTTTCTTGATACACCCGGACACGCAGCGTTTACTGCAATGAGAGCACGGGGCGCACAAGCAACTGATATCGTCGTTCTTATCGTTGCTGCAGATGATGGGGTGATGCCGCAAACAATTGAGGCAATTAATCACGCAAAAGCAGCGAAGGTCCCCATTGTTGTTGCTCTCAACAAAATCGACGTACAAGGCGCGCGTCCAGATTATGTAAAACAGCAGTTGGTAGAAAATGACTTGGTACCGGAAGATTGGGGCGGTCAAACGATTTGCGTTGAGGTGTCTGCTATAGAAGGTACTGGGATAGAGTTGTTGTTAGAGATGCTACTATTGGAAGCGGCACTCTTGGAACTAAAAGCCAATCCAAACAAATCTGCTCGCGGCGTTGTCATTGAAGCACAAGTGGATAAAGGGCGCGGAGCAATTGCAACCGTTTTAGTACAGAGTGGCACCCTAAAAGTTGGTGATACTTTCGTTTCTGGGAGATACTCTGGCAGAGTTCGAGCAATGATGAGTGATGACGGTAAACGGATTAAGGTCGCTGGTCCTTCCACTCCTGTGGAGGTGCTCGGTTTTACAGGTGTACCTGAAGCAGGAGACCTATTCTTTGTCGTTGACTCCGAAAAAGATGCACGGGCAATTAGTGAAGAACGTCAAGACAAATATAGAATCTCTAAACTCGGGACACACAGCCATGTCAGTCTGGATGACCTGTTCCAGCAGATTCAGGAAGGGGACATCAAGGAACTTAACGTTATTGTTAAGGGGGACGTACAAGGGTCTGTTCAAGCAATAGCAGAATCCTTGATAAAATTGAGCACACCTGAAGTGAAGATCAATATAATTCACGAAGCCACAGGTGGAATTACGGAGACAGATATACTGCTTGCCTCTGCATCCGATGCGATTGTTGTCGGGTTCAACGTTCACCCTACAACAGAAGCTGTCAAAGCAACGGAAACTGAAGGAATTGATGTCCGCACCTATACCGTTATCTATGACATTATCTCTGATATCCGATCCGCTATGGAAGGCCTGTTAGACCCAGAGGTGCGCGAAGTGATAATTGGACGAGCTGAAGTCAGGGAAATCTTTAAAGTACCACGTATCGGGTTAGTTGCTGGCAGTTATGTTAACTGGGGACGCATCGCGTATGACCAACCCCTCCGGGTTCTACGCGATAATCGGTTGATTTACGAAGGTAAGGTTGATTCATTGAGACGTTTTAAAGACAATGTCAACGAAGTACAAGCGAATTATGAATGTGGAATCGGTATCAATGAGTTTGACGATATAGAAATCGGGGATGTGTTGGAATGTTACGTCCACGAACAGATCGCACGAACCCTTTAATATATGCACGGTCCAAAGGTTTAGGTTAAAATCGCGTTTATTCGTATCTTAAAGTAAATTTCAAGCGTTTTTAAGTTTAATTATCTGTCTGTAAGATGAATGAGTGTTTTAGACTTGTTCGTGAAATAATGGCGTTGTTACGCCCCAGAATAAAAGAGATGCATATTGGTGTTTGTAAAATCAAATTATATATACCAGAGAGTCAGTCCCTGAAGGAAAAACGGCGGGTACTAAAAAGTTTAATTGCTCGGATAAAAAATAAATTTAATGTCGCAGTGGCGGAAGTTGAAGCACTTGATGTACATCAATCTGCTGTTTTAGGCGTTGTTTCAGTTGCAAATGCAGCAAAGTTTGTTAACCAAATTCTATCCCAGTGCGTTAAATTTGTTGAAGGAGATGCTTCTGTTGTTGTACTTGATTATGAGACAGAGTTTTTCTTCTAAAAACGCTTTGTGAAAAGGTTCGCGTTTGTAGGTGGGTACACCCCACATAAAATAGTACGCTAAGGGGTTATAATCATGATAGAAAATAGAAGACAGGACCGGGTAGGGGCACTTGTTCAGCGAGAGTTAAGCGAGATCATTCATCGCGTTGTGAAAGACCCACGTGTTGCATTTTGCACCGTCACTCATGTAGATGTATCTGCAGATTTGAAATATGTGGATGTGAAGGTGAGCGTTATCGGTGAGTTTAACCAAAAGGAAGAAACACTTGCAGGCCTCAAGAGTGCTGCTGGGTTTATCCGCCGGGAGATCAGTCGATGCTTAGTCCTCAGATATTCACCAGAACTCCGTTTTAGTTTAGATGATTCTGTTGACCATCTGATGAAAATAGATGGATTGCTAAAAGAGATAGGTGATGAAGATGACGGTTCCCAAAGTCCGGCAGAAAACGATTTACTAAAATGAAGAGTTTTCGCTCAACCCTCGCTTTGTTTAAACAATACCAGACGTTTGCAATCTCAACTCACGTTAATCCAGATGGTGATGCAATCGGTTCTGAGTTGGCATTGTACCTGTTCCTGGAAAAATTAGGGAAAACTGTCCGAATCTTCAATACAGACCCTGTACCAGAAAAATATCAGTTTCTGCCGTATTGGGAAAACATTGAAAATGCGGAAGCAGCGAGTGACTTTTGTTCGGATGTACTCATCATCTTAGATGCAAGTTCAAGAGAACGAATCGGCAACTTTCTACGGAAACGTTTGCTACCGATGCACGCTGTTGTCAACATTGACCATCATACGACTGCAAAGGCATTTGGGGACTACAATATAATTGAACCTGCTGCTTCGTCAACCGCAGAAATCATCTACAAGTTTATTAGGTCTACCGACATTGCGATTGATGAAGCAGGGGCAGTATGTTTATATACTGGGATGATGTTTGATACAGGCTGTTTTCGGTTTAGCAACGCAACGCCAGAAACGCATCGTATTGCAGCGGAACTGATAGAGATCGGCAAATTTGCTCCCGATGAAGTCTATCGACAGGTGTTTGAGCAGGTACCGTTGAGTAAGATGCATTTGTTAGGACAAACACTGCGAACATTAGAACTGACACCAGATGGCAAGATCGGTTGGGTGCGGGTCACGCAAGCAATGTTAAATGATACCGATACAACATTGGATGACGTTGAGGGGTTTGTCAATCAGGTTCAAGCGATTGACGGTGTTGATGTGGCTATCTGTGTATGTGAGTTGGCGGATGGCAATACGAAAGTGAGTTTGCGGAGTGCAGGTAATGTTGATGTCGCTGCTCTGGCTGCTGAATTTGATGGCGGCGGACATGAACGTGCCTCTGGATGTCGCATTGAACTACCGATCACGACTGCTATAAAACGGCTTGTGACAAGCGCGCAACTGCACATTGATGAAAATGGTTGATGCGTAAACCCCTCCAATAAAGAGGCATCGACGCGTGGAGAAGAATTTTGCAAACCTATTTTAACTTGGAATCTATCCCTGCCTTAATACAGGACTCGGTTGTTACCTTCGGCGTATTTGATGGATTACATGTCGGTCATCAAGAGGTACTCAGGGCAGTACGTACACGTGCCGATGCTGATCAACTGACAACTGTCCTGTTCGGTTTTTATCCGCATCCCCTTGCATTTCTCGCTCCCGAAAAATGTCCACCTGTACTGATGTGTTTGCCCAAACGCATAGAAGTTCTTGAACAACTCGGGATGGATATCTCCATTTTTGTTAACTTCAATGAACGAATCGCTTCTATGTGCCCAGAGACGTTTGTGAACCGTATTTTGCTGAGGAAGTGCCGCGCCAAACATGTGGTTGTCGGTTATGCTTGCCAATTTGGGAAGGACCGGCAAGGGAATGCACAACTCTTGGAAGCACTCGGCAAGGAAGCGGGATTCGGTGTGACAGTTGTACCCCCGACAGAACTAAACGGGTTACCTGTACATAGTACGCGGATACGTGAAGCAATTGCCCGCGGTGACCTGGGTTTAGCCTCACAACTGCTCGGACGCACATATTCGTTGAGTGGTAAAATTGTGCATGGCGATGGACGCGGGCGGCAGCTCGGTTTCCCCACTGCGAATATTGAACCGGGAGAGCAGCTCTGTCCACCCAATGGGGTTTACGCTATTCGCGCAAAACTGTCCGGACGTATGTTAACAGGTATACTGAATGTCGGGACCCGACCAACATTCAACGGCTCTAAGTTCTTGGTGGAAAGTCATCTGTTTGATTTTGATGAAGTCGTTTATGGTGAAACCATTGAGATTTTTTTCGTTGAAAAAATTCGTAGTGAACGCAAGTTCTCAAATATGTACGCCTTAGCTCAGCAAATCCGTAGAGATATTCGTGCTGCCACGGATATCCATACACAGTCATAGTCAACCTTGTCTCTCGAACCATTAGTCTACTCTAACAATCACAGGGAGTAGCCTTACACTTCGGACACCCATCTGCATATATTTCCGCTGCATCCTCAAGAGACACACCAAGCAAACTCGCTAATGTAGATAACCATGCGAAAACATCGGCAAACTCCTCGCGCAACCTTGCCATATCCTGCGGTTGTTTACGTATCTCTTTTGCTAACTCCCCGACCTCCTCTACAAACCAAGTAAAGGTTAATGGTACACCCCGTGCAGCATCACGCGTATAATAGATGGCCTCAATCTGTTGCTGGAATTTTTGAATTGTCATAATACTCCTTTTTCAGTATAATACCACTAGGTATTCAACACCATCAATCATAAATATTGAGGAAAATCATGCAAACACACCTATATCTCTCCATTGCAGGCGAAAACAAAATCGCAATCTATACCTTTGATGTTTCTAGCGGTGCAATTACATTTCAAGAAGATGTTAACGTCAGCGGTTCACCCGGTCCCTTAACCCTTTCTCCGTGCAGCAACTTTCTGTACGCAGGACTCCGATCCAGTCGAGAAATCGCAACTTTCCGTATTGATGAAAAGCAGAAAAAACTAACCCATTTACGAACAATCAAACTTGATGCAGATACATGTTACATCGCAACGGACAAAACAGGAAAATTTTTGCTCTCTGCTTATTACGGTGCGGGGAAGGTCACAGTACATTCAATTGGTAAGGATAAAACGGTGCAAGAGGGACCGATCCAAACCATAGAAACTGCACCACATGCACACTACATTGAAACAGACGCAACAAATCGATTTGCTTTTGTCCCACACACTGTCCCGCGTAATGCTATCTACCAGTTCCATTTTGACGCTGATACTGGCAAGTTGACACAAAACTTCTTTGGCAATCTAAATCCCGACGATCCTGTTGGACCACGTCACTACTGTGAGCATCCCAATAAGCCGATCTTTTATTTCTCAAATGAGCAAGGATCTAGTGTGTCTGCGTACAATCTACAGAAAGGTGATCCAGAAGTACCAGTTCCAACGGAAGGAACACCAGACTACACAGTTAACGATGCCCCTGGACTCTTATGGGAATTCCAAACGCTTTCCACATTACCCGCAGATTTTGATAAAAAAAACACCTGTGCGCAGATACACATTGACCCACAAGCAAAGTTTTTGTACGTCTCCAATCGTGGACACGACAGCATCGCCATCTTTTCTATTGATGAAGAGAATGGGAATTTGGCAGCTTTAGGACATCAACCAACAGAACCGACACCCCGCGTCTTCAATATTGACGAAACCGGGAACTACCTTTTTGCTGGCGGACAAAGTTCGGGAAAACTCGCTACCTATCGTATTGATCGGAAAACAGGATTACTTTCGCTGATTGAAAGTTATGCTGTGGGGAAAAACCCAATGTGGGTGCTATTTTTATAGAAAATAGATGGAAGGTGGATGTGCTATCTCTTGGTACAGGAAGTTTAAAAGAAAAAGAATGGGCATGGTAATCATTTCCGTGCCCATTGCTATGCTTTATACAATGTCATCAATCGCAGTAGTGATCTGCTCTGTTGTCGGGAATTTTCGCGTCTCAAGTTTAGAGTAGAGTAACTCCTCATTTACATACACTTCAAAAGCACCACCACCACTCGGCTCAAGTTTCACCTTGTTAACCTGACCACTATATTTCTCTTCTAAGGCTTCTGCCAAACTGGCTGCCCGTGGTTTATAGTTTCAAGATGTGCAATACTCAATTCTAATGTCCATTTACTATATATCCTCCTGACTTGAAAGAATTACATAACTATTCTAACAGATTTTTTCCGAAATTGCAAGTGATTTTTGCTATGATAATTACAGTTTTTCCTTGAAAATTCAAATATTTCATGTGATAATAACCTATCACAGCACAACAATAAAACAAGAAGTACTTCAATTTGTGCACTAATAAATTGGGTTTCACGGTATGCAACCAAAGATTTCTAAAACCATCCACATTGCACTCATCCTCTCTATCGGTTTTCACATCGCGCTGTTTGCCGTACTCAAAGTGCTATACACCAGCGAAGCGCGTTCTGTAAAAGACAAAACGCACCTTGATATATCAGAAGTGCGTTCACAACGGGCTATGCACACATTAAAGCGAAAAAAGTATAATCCGCCAAAACATACACTTATAAAACACCAAGAGAATAAAGTTGCGGTTACCCCACAGGTCGCACCCATACAAGTGACGACACCAATTGTACATCGGAATCCTGTCACCCCTATTAGAAATTTCCCACTTCTTAACCACAGCATGTTAGAAGTTGATACAACAGGTATAGACACATCGTTTGCTATGGTGACACATGACACGGGAAATCAACGTGGGTACAGTGGATTTCATTCACAAAAGGTGCCTCGTAGAACTATACAGAAATCTTTCAAACCACCTGTTGACACTATTCTAGCACCAGTGAGTGATGTCTCAATGCCAGATGGAATTCTAACACGGCTTGGACAGCACATCGTCGCAAACCATCAGACGAAAATGATAGATATTGTCTTTATTATTGATGGTAGCGGTAGTATGAAAGATAACATCAACGCAATCCAACGCCACTTAAACAATATGACAGAGTTGTTCAACGCCGCTGAGCTGGATTTCACTTTCGGAATCGTTATCTTCCGAGACCACACCGGATACAGCCTGCTTGGATGGGACTTTGAACTTGTAGCACAAACCCGATCTATTGCAAAGATTAAGAGACATCTTGCACAAGTGAAATGTGCAGGCGGAGAAAAGGCTTTAGACGCACTCGTCCGCGCAACAGACGAAGTCACATCAAGAAAAAACGCTGATGTACATTTCATCTTGATCACCGATGAATATGTCAGTGGGAAATATACTGCAAGAGATGTGCTAAATAAGATAACTGATGCAAAAATCAAGGTGGATGTTATAGGACGCAACGAACCTTTTAATAAGTATATCACACGTCACACCGGTGGTATATGGCTACCTATTTCAAGTTTAAGCACACAATAGATTCAACCCAATGTTTCTCCAATTTTATTCACAACCCCCGGTACCTCAAACAAAAGAACCTGATTTTCCACTCAGACAAGATAAAAGGAATTTGTACTACGCCATCGGTGTAACCACTCTTTTCCTGATTGTTGGTGGATATGGCGCAGCACACCATGAAATGTGGCGGGACGAAATCCAAGCATGGCTCCTTGCAAGAGATAGCACCTCCGTGTTTGATCTTTTGGCAAACATGAAATATGAGGGACATCCAGCACTCTGGCATCTCTGTCTAATGCCACTCACACGCATCACCCATTCCCCTATTATCATGCAGGTGTTTCACCTACTCATCGCTGCAACAACAGTCTTCCTTTTCACGCGTTACGCACCGTTTCACTGGATTCACAAATTCCTTTTCACTTTCGGCTATTTTGCACTATATGAATATGCAATTATAGCACGAAATTATGCACTCGGGATGCTTCTTATCACTATCTTCTGTGTGCTATATAGGGAACGTTACAAACGATTTGTATGGATCGGGATTGTCTTAATCCTACTTTCACACACAAGTGTTCATGCCCTAATCGTAGCAATCTCAATCGGGGTGGCACTCATGGTGGAATATCTCTATTTTTATTGCTGCAAGGAAGAAACACTCACCGGAAATAGACTACCCATCTGGTTAGGTTTTGCCCTTATCGGAATCGGTATCGTTACCGCTATTTTGCAACTCAACCCTCCCTCTGATACCGGATTTGCAGTCGGATGGAACTTTAACTTAAAAATAGAAAGAATCAACAACATCACCAAAATTATGACGCAAGCACTCCTTCCATTCCCAAAAGCAGTTGTGGGATTTTGGGGTAGGAACCGATTCAACGATATCGGATTGTTTCAGTTAATCCGGCTGCCTCTCTGTCATCTCATCTTTTTCTGGTGTATCCTACGTTTCATGAAACGTCCAACTGCACTTGTTACCTATTTTATGGCGACTGTTGGACTGCTTGCATTTTTCTATGTGAAATATGGTGGCAGTATCCGTCATCACGGATTCCTATTTATCACCTTTGTTTTCACAAGTTGGATTTACTACGATTGTCCAGAAATAGACCGCCCATTTAGTCGCATCAGTGCGTTAGCCCAGAAGTGTTTCGGTCCTGTATTCACAGTGCTTCTTATTGTTAATTTCCTCGGTGGTATGACTGCCATCCGTATGGATAGTCAGCATATATTTTCTAACGCGAAAAGAACAGCCGAATATATCAAGGAACAAGGGATGCAAGACATGATCATGGTTGGACATGGATCCCCACCAGCAAGCACCATCGTCGGTTATCTTGAAAAAGATAGAATGTTTTATCCACAGGGAACACGATTCAGCTCTTTTGTCAGGTGGGACAGGGCAAGAGGAAACATCGTTACAAACGAAGATATTGTTATAAAAGCCGAACAGCTGAGTCTACAACACACTCAAAACGTCCTCATTATCCTAAATTATGTGTTAGGGGAAGGTTTAATTGAACAGTATCAACTTATGTTTTTGAACAGTTTTACTGGTGCCACGATCGGTAATGAAAGTTATCACCTATATCTACTTAAAACCAATTGAAGTTACAAATGTTTTTGTAGCAGTAGCACAATCTAACAGATTATGCTACATAGTAGGATTCACAATAACTCATTAGATAGAAAGGATGGAATTAATAAATGCGATTGAAAAACAAGGTTGTATTAATTGGTGGAGCAGGTTCTAACATGAGCCGCGCAACAGCACTCCTTTTCGCACAAGAGGGGGCAAAGGTAGTCCTCGCCGCACGCACAACAGAAAAGATGGAAGAAACTGCAGAACGGATTCGGTCAAACGACGGTGTTGTGCTCACACATCAAACCGATTTAGCGGATGTCGCTCAAGTGGACTTGCTGATTGATGCGTCTGTTTCTGAGTTTGGCGGCGTTGACTGTTTTATCCATGCTGCAGGCGGGTTTTTCTCAACAGAACATGATATTACTGCTATGGAATCGGCGTATTGGGATGATGCATTGCAAAACAACTTGCGAACGCTCTTCAATCCTATCCGCAGGCTCATACCAATTTTGGAGAAACGCGGAGGCGGATGTATGATCACTATTTCCGCGGGTGCACGCGTTCGGCAAGATGCCAACGCTGCTTACGCCGCAGCAAAAGCAGGTATGGTCGCAACAGCAAAAAACCTCGCAAAAGAACTATATGATAAGAATGTCCGTGTCCATGCGTTATGTCCAGGCATTATCTGGGATCCGCTCCCTGAAGGAGAAATCGCACCAGTAGCGACACAGTTAGAACGCTTAGGCAATCCAATTGATGTCGCATACGCAGCACTCTGGCTCTGTTCCGACGAAGCCTCGTGGGTTACGGGATTGGAATTGACAATCGATGGTGGAGATTCACTGTTTATTGACTCGCCAATTCGACGGGAGGTATTATCGTAGGCGGTTCATGTATATGTCTTTAGTCCCGTATGAAGATTAATTTTTTAATCGGGTAATAACTTGTTTATTTAATTTTTTAGAGTAGCTGTATAGTATCCTGTTCTTTGTCTGAACCAGGATTTTCAGGATTATCAGATTTCCAAATCAAGAAATCAACGGTATGAATGCCTTATGGCATTCCCCGGGATTTCCCTCAACAGGTTCTATCCCCAAAGTTGATATCAAAATGCATCAAAAAGCCTTGATGAGGTAATCCTGGAAATTTGATAATCCTGGTTCAGACACAAGCAAAACTTTACGCACTCCCGACACAATTTTTAGGTTGACATTTTTTTTCAAACCAATATGATAATAGGTGAAGTTAGTAAGAATATAACATTCGGTTTGATATAAATATAAGGGATTTTCGGACATGATAAGGTTTTCAATCCCAAGCACACAAACCGAATTCCAAATACGAAGGATTTGTGTAACGGCAAAATGCATGGATCCGACATTTTATAGGTCAGTTAAATAGATTCTTACGGAACACTGAATTTGTTAGTTGCAATATTTTTTATTGGGTTGCTATGGGGTGTGAACGTGCAATAAAACGCGCATCAACGTCGAAATGTTAACGTCATACCAACATAGCTCTTATTGTTCAGGACGGACGCATTCCTCCTTACGAAGGGGGTAAATAATAGTGTGACATTTCAGTGTTTTTTAGTCTTTTTAACCCCCTTATCAAGGGACTTTAAGAGGAAATGCGTAAGTTCTGTCATATAGTACATCAACTGCAGTTTTTGCTGACGTTTGTGTCTTAAAAAATACTGGCAATAATAACATTAACCACCGAAGACGATTTTACTGCGGTACAGAAGTTGTTGATACGGAAGTAAATTTTTACAAACGCAGGTGGTTTCTGTGTTACTCACACAACCACAGAGATCACCCTCTCACAATAAGGTGAACGAACTCATGAAAACAACACTATATTTCACACTCACACTATTTACTATTTTAACACTCACATTTGTGCCAAACATTTTTGCACAAGATGATTCATCCGAATATGTCGTGCGTGTTATCTACGTTCAATCGAACTACATTGAACCGCAGGAAGATAGTGTCAACACACTAAAGGCAATGGTCAAGGATATACAAACGTTTTACGCCGACGAAATGGAACGCTACGGATACGGTAGAAAAACCTTTCAGCTTGAAACAGATGCGGCTGATAATGTAATCGTGCATCATCTTAAAGGGAATTTCCCCTATGATGAAAATACAAGAGATAAAATCAGCGAGCGGTTAGACTTATCACAGAAAATTATCTATTTGATTTGGGTGGATAGATATGATCCAAATAAAGGGGCAAGTTCGGGCGGAGGTGTGGGGATTGGCGAATCAGTGCGTGGGACTGCCTGGGTTTTTCCATTGAACTTTGACAGCGGAGATGGGAATTTATATAAGAGAGTTTGGGGAACTATAGCACACGAAATTGGACACGCCTTCGGATTGCCCCACAATTTCCGAAGCGAGACCTACATTATGTCTTACGGTGGACTGCAGGTTTCCGAATTATCATCATGTGCTGCCAAATGGTTGGATACACAAAAATATTTCAACGCTATTGATTCTACAGTCAATGATAACACAGAAATTCAAATGCTTCCACCGGCCCTCGCTGAACCACCAGCCACCATTCGTCTCAAGTTTGAGATATCCGATCCTGATGGACTCCACCAAGTGATATTATACGCACACAGAGGAATCGGATTGGTCGAATGTAAACAATTAAGCGGTTATAATAGGACCGTAGAATTTATTACAAATGAGTTCTATAGTGAAAATAAAAATCATATTAGGCTTGCTGGTTATGGATGAACATGGAAACTTCAAGGATCATAGATTTGAGATAGATATTACCAATCTGCTGCCTCTCTCCGAAGTTGTCCCAATACCCGATTCAAATTTAGCAGCGGCGATACGCGAAACCCTTAGATTAGCACCAGGCAGCACCATCACGCAAAGGGATATGTTGTTAAGACTACGAAAATTGTCAGTCAATGATCGTCGGATAACAGACCTTACAGGTCTTGAACATGCAATTAACTTAAACGACTTACGGCTGAACGATAATCAAATTGAGGACATCACGCCTCTCTCAAAATTGACTAAACTGAATCACTTGGAGTTGAACGATAATCAAATTGAGGACATCACACCACTTGAAAACTTAACACGATTGAGACAACTGTTGATTGTAAGAAACGAAATTAGAGACATCAGTCCTCTTGCCGGTTTAACACAATTAAGCGAATTCTGGATTTGGAATAATAAAATTACTGATATAACCCCCCTCTCAGAGCTAATAAATTTAACAACTCTAAAGATAGGTGGCAATCAGATTAGCGATATACACCCCATCGCAAAATTGACAAATTTACGCCAGTTAGGTCTAGAATTTAATCAAATTAGCGATGTAAGTGTTCTTGCAGGATTAACGAAATTGGGATATTTAAATCTTTGGAACAATCAGATTAGTGATGTGAGTTCTCTTGTTGGAATTACGAATCTTGGAGAATTAAACCTCGTGGGAAATCCAATTAAAAACAGAAAACCACTCCTTGAACTCTTGAAAAAGAATCCGGATGTCAAAATCTATTTCAAAAACGACCGTGAGCCGTTGCCTGTCAGCCTATCCCATTTCCGTGCAGAACACACCAATGCAGGCGTTATCCTCAAATGGACAACCGAGTCAGAGGTAGACAACGCAGGTTTCTACATCTACCGCAGTCAAACAAGAGATGGTGAATTCAAGGTTGTCAACCCAACAATGATTCAAGGTGCTGACACCACAGGTGAACGCAATGAATATACATGGACAGATGCCACTGCCAAACCGAATACTGTCTACTATTATCGGATAGAGGATGTATCGCATACAGGTGTGCGGGAGCAGTTAGCAACGGTTCGCTTGAGAGGTCTTGTGTCTGCCAGCGGCAAACTGACGACAAGGTGGGCAGATTTGAAAGCAGAGCACTAATTTCTGTAGCGAATGGTGTCTATCACTCACTGCAGGAAAATTCACTGCAAAGCGAAAGATGTTGATACAAACTATAAGTAGTTGGAAAACGCAGAATAGTTTGTAGGTCGGATAGAGCACGGCGCAACCTGATACGTTTAACCTCTGTCGGGGGTTGCTCCGCGCTCTATCCGCCCTACGATATAAACTTTTAGTAACATGCATCAATTAGTCATTCATAAAACGAAATAACCCCGCAAACAATTGATTTTACTTGACTTTTCCCAAGAAATCTATTATCATTTAACATTGGAAAATAAAGTATTGATCAGATAAAGTCACTCATTACAGTTGTTCTTTAGGGACATTGTGCTGTCTTCTGCTTGTAAGCATTTATATATTTTCATTTTGATAAGTTTGCGCTGCCAACGAAAAAGGACAGTTATGGAAGTTAACACTATTTTTTCAATATAATATCATTTTAGTCAACTACTTTAGACTTAATTAAATAAGGAATCTCTCATGAACCAAGGAAAAATATTAGAAGTTGTCGGCGCACGAGTAGACATAGATTTTTCGGAAGGCAAACTGCCGGATATCCTAAACGCTGTTAAAGTTCAACGTTACGACGGCAGCGAGTTGGTACTTGAAGTTCAGCAGCACTTAGGCGAAAATCGTGTGCGTGCAGTCGCTATGGACACAACCGATGGATTAGTGCGCGGCACACTTGCAACGGATACTGGTGGTCCTATCACTGTTCCTGTTGGGGACGCAGTGCTTGGGCGCGTTTTTGATGTTACAGGTCAACCGATTGATGAAAGAGGCGATGTCGGTGAAGACGAGCGATATTCTATTCACAGACCCCCGCCGCCACAAGCTGAACTTACCACAGTTGCCGAAATGTTAGAAACAGGCATCAAAGTTATTGACCTTATCCAACCTGTTGTTCGGGGAGGAAAGGTCGGTTTCTTCGGTGGGGCTGGAGTCGGCAAAACCGTTCTGGTTGCTGAACTGATTTACAACATTGCTACACAACATGGCGGTTATTCCGTTTTTTGTGGTGTTGGTGAACGCACACGCGAAGGTAATCAGTTCTGGCTTGAACTTGACGAATACGGCGTGATTGACAAAACAGCGATGGTGTTCGGACAGATGAATGAACCGCCGGGCGCACGTCTCCGCGTCGGGCTTGCAGGTCTCTCTATGGCGGAATACTTCCGTGATCAACAGGGACAAGACGTTCTTATCTTTATTGACAACGTTTTCCGTTTCACATTGGCAGGCGGTGAAGTGTCAGCACTTCTTGGTCGGATGCCCTCCGCTGTTGGATACCAGCCAACACTCGCAACCGAAATGGGTGAACTGCAGGAACGTATTACCTCTACGCAACATGGGTCAATCACTTCATTCCAAGCGGTCTATGTCCCTGCTGATGATTATACCGATCCGGCGGTTGTCTCTGTCTTTGCACACCTTGACGCTGTAACACGATTGGAACGTAGTATCGTTCAGAAGGGGAGATTCCCAGCAGTGGATCCGCTCACCTCAAGTTCACGTATTCTCACTGCAGAGATTATCGAGGAAGAACATTATCAGACTGCATTTAGAGTCAAACAGGTGTTACAAGAATATGGTGACCTACAAGATATTATCGCTATCCTCGGTGTAGATGAATTGTCGGACGAACAAAAGTTAGTTGTCAATAGGGCGCGGAAAATAGAGATGTTCCTCACACAACCGATGTTTGTGGCTGAACGTTTCACTGGACGCGCTGGCAAATATGTCAAAATTGAGGATACCGTACAAGGCTGCCAAGCAATTCTTAACGGTGATTGCGATGAACTGCCTGAACAATCGTTGCGTTATATCGGCACGATTGACGAAGCGTTTGAGCAAACAAAAGAGGCAGAATTGGAAGAAGCAGCAGATTAGGTAGATAGTTCGTAGGTTGGGTAGAGTGCCAACGAAACCTATAAGTGTAAACTTAAGA
>JAAXHO010000177.1 GCA_012270795.1 Candidatus Poribacteria bacterium | reverse complement strand
ATGGGACAATATTAATTTGAATTGGTGTAATAAGGAAACACTTGAAAGGAGGTTACATTATGAATAGTTTAGTAGTAAAAATACCGGATGTGAACTTAGCAGCTGCCATCCGAGATGCACTCAATTTAGGTCCAACCGACCCTATTCCACAAAATCTGTTGGAAGGGTTAGAGAAACTATACGCTGGACAAAAAAATATAAAAGACTTAACAGGATTGGAAAAGGCAACAGGTCTAACAGTTCTACATCTTTATCGTAATCAGATCAAGGACATCACACCCCTTGCTAAGTTGACACAATTGACAGAGTTAAACATTGAGAATAGTGGTCTTGGCGACATCAAATTTCTCTCTGATCTAACGCAATTGACCCATTTAGCTCTTAAGAGCAATCTGATTAGTGATATCACACCACTTAAGAACTTGACACAGTTAGTATATTTAGACCTTACTGGAGATCAGGTTAGTGACCCTCATGAAGGAAATCGGATTAGTGACATCACACCACTTGCTGGCATGACACAATTGAAAAAGTTATCGCTCAATTGGAATCTAATTAGCGATATAACGCCACTCACAGGATTAACACAATTAACTACGCTATCCCTTTCGTTTAATCATCTCAGCGACATCAAATTACTCTCTGAGCTAACCCAATTGAAAAAGTTATACCTCAGGCATACTCAGATCAGCGACATTACGCCACTCACAAGATTAACAAAATTGACAAGGTTAAACCTCGATCAGAATCAGATCAGCGACATTACGCCACTCGTAAAATTGACACAATTAACATCGTTATCCCTTGGTTCTAATCAGATCAGTGACATTACGCCACTCACAAGATTAACAAAATTGACAAGGTTAAGCCTCGCGGGCACTCAAATCAGCGACATCGCACCGCTTATGAACTTGACAAAGTTAAAAAATTTACACCTTGGGCATAATAAAATTAGCAATATCACTCCTCTCACAGAGCTAACCCGACTGACCTATTTATACCTTCGGGATAACCAGATTAATGATATCACACCGCTTACCAACTTGACGCAGTTAGTACAGTTATGGCTTGAGGATAATCAGATTAATGATATTACACCGCTTACCAACTTGACGCAGTTAAAAAGTTTAAACCTTTCAAGGAATGAAATTAGCAACATCATACCAATTACTAAATTGACACAGTTAAGAACTTTATTTCTCAAGGAAAATCATATCAATGATGTTAGTCCTGTTAAGAATCTTATAGGTTTAAAGGGGTTATGGGTGAAAGACAATCCAATCCAGGACATAGTACCACTCCGAAATCTCCTGAAACAACTTCCGTATTTGAATTTGGATATTAAAGCACAAGCGGAACTGGATATCCAATCCTCCCCTACAAATAAAAAATAAGGACTTCTGAACCCACTTCCTCTTTTTTCAAAAATATGCAATTCTTCTCCTCAAAATCGCGTCTATACTAATCAAAGACCAATTTGCGTATTGAGGTATCAGATGATATATGATGATGTTGACCTGATTCAACAAACCTTAGAAGGGGATCAGCAAGCGTTTGCGGCACTTGTGGAAAAATACCAAAAACAGGTTCACGCATTAGCATGGCAGAAGATTGGTGATTTTCACATTGCACAAGAGATTACGCAGGATACGTTCCTCACGGCATATCACAAACTCACAACGCTCAAAGACCCTAATCGTTTTGCGGGATGGCTCTATGTCATTGCTAACCGCAAATGTATCGCGTGGCACAGAAAGAAAAAACCACAACCCCAATCGTTAGAAGCGATGGATCCTGTTGCATTGGAGGAGGTGTATTGTTCAGTGTATATGACCCAACAGCGCGAAGAAGCAGCAAATCAAAAACGACGTGAAGTAGTACAGAAGTTGCTAAGCAAGCTGCAAGAAAGTGAACGCACAGTCGTCAATCTGTATTACATCGCTGAAATGACATGTGAAGATATTGGCAAGTTTTTGGGCGTATCTCCAAATACCGTGCGGAGTCGACTTCACCGTGCACGCAACCGCTTAAGGAAAGAAGAAACGATGATAAAAGAAAACTTAAGTAGTTTTCAACTGCCAACACAATTGACAGAAAACATCATGAAAGAGATTTCGCACATCAGTCATGCTGCACCGTCCGGTAGCAAACCATTACTGCCATGGGCAATTGCTGCCTCCACGTTAGCAGTTGTGTTGCTCATGCTCGGTTTTGGAAACCACCGGTTCCTAACGCGTTTTCAGAAACCTTATAGTTTTGATGCTATCACTGAAATGACGGTTGACATCATTGACGCGCCAATAGTCGCGAACCTTGAGTCCAAACCTGATGTGCGGACGCAAATCGAAAGTACCAATGCATTAAGTAAACACAATAATTCTGAACAACAACCTAATAATTCCTCTGCAGCAACTGCAGAAGCACAAGGAGATGAAATAGTGGAAGATTACACAACATGGGAACTACCGAAAGAAGCGAAAGCGCGTTTTGGGAAAGGTGGGATTAATGTGCTTCGATTCTCACCAGATGGTAGGCAACTCGCGATAGGTAGTAGTATCGGTGTTTGGCTTTATGATGTGAAAACGGGGAAAGAAGTAACTATGTTCCCCGGTAAGTACGAATCCATTGCCTTTTCTCCAGATGGCCGCTTCCTTGCGAATAGTGTTGGTGGTCACGGGCCCCACCAGTTGTGGGAAGTAGCTACCGGCCGGGAAGTGGTATTCAATAGTGATATTATACCTGCTGCTTCAGAAATACGGTTCTCTGAAGATGGCAAAACATTTTTTGCTTTGAGTGCCGAGGGAGATTCAATCAGCAAGTTTGATGTTGAAACCAGAAACGGGAATATAAAGCATGTTGAAGTACAAAGAAGTCGAAATTTTACGGATATTTTTGCGCTCACACATGATAAATTTGCAGTTGGAACAGAAACTAAGATTGAATTGTGGGACACAACAACAGGCGAAATACTGTCTACACTCAACGGAAACATCTATGTTTTAGCCTTGGAATTTTCGCCTGATGGCACACGCCTCGCGAGTGCGGGTAGGAGTAGTGATAGCATAGTCTCATTACAATTATGGGATACCGAAAGTAAGGAGTCAACTCTCCTCCATAAACACACGGGGTGGGTCAACGCGTTAGCATTCTCTCCAGACGGAACAATGCTCGCAAGTGGAGGCAGCGATAAGTCAGTGCAGTTGTGGGATATCGCTACGGGAGAACCTCTCATCACTTTCACAGGTCATAGCAGCGGCATCAATGCTTTAACGTTTTCACCTGATAATCGCACACTTGCCAGCGGGAGTGCAGATGGCACAATCCAGTTTTGGAATATCAAGACAGGAAATTCATTATCTACCCTTATCACCGGACACACAATGCAGGTGGAAACAGCAACCTTCTTTAAAGATAATACCACACTTGCAACTGTCGCGAATGATGGGGTAGTTAGCTTATGGGATGTGAAAACATCCCAAAGAATCGATTCCAGAACATTACGAAAAACTGATTTCTACCATAAAGGAGATCAAGATAGAGAATACCAAGATTGGTTATTGGCTGCGGCGTTCTCACCTGATGGAACAAAGATTATTACTGCTGGTGTAAAAGGTAATAGAGCCTTCTCAGGTTCCGTTAGGCGGGAGTATACAGCGGATGGATTGATGCGTCTGAGTGATGTTAGGACAGGGCATGAGTTGCAGACTTTGGATACGCCAAAAAGTCCTTTATCCGTAACTTTTTCACCTGATGGAAAAACGGTGGCATTCGGCGTTATTGGTAAGATTCGTGTTTGGAATACAGAGACAGATGAAACTTTTGATATATCTCTTGGTACATCTCACTTAGATCAGGACGATATTAACAAGTTACCTCACCACCTTCAGACTCGAATGAGTGAACTTGAGTCTGAAATCAATGTTCTGGTTTTTTCGCCAGATGGCAAAAAACTTTTTGGTGCAACCCATGGCGGAAAGGTCGAGGTGTGGGATGCGAAAACTGGAGTTTGGTTAGCACGCCTCTTTGAAGGAAAGAAGCCTATAGTAGAAGGCACTCCCCCTAATATTAGTATCGCTTCTCAGGAAAATATTCAAACATTGGTATTCTCACCAAATGGCAATTTAATTGCTATACCAAGTATCAAACAAATCCATTTGTTGGAAGGTCATAAACATATCCTCCTTATGGAAGTGCCTTTTACTCCTATAGCGTTAGTGTTTTCACCAGATAATACTCTGCTTGTTATTGGACTTCATGATGGTAGAATTGAGTTGTGGGACACGGAAACAGGAAATAAACTCACTACACTTGAAGGACACACTGCGACAGTGCAAACGTTGATATTTTCACCCGATGGCAAAACACTTGCCAGCACGGGACAAGATGGCACAATCCTTTTGTGGGATTGGGATGAAGTGCTCAAGGGTTCAAACCGACAGGAAAATAAGTACAACCTATTTCATAAATGGTAGGCGGGGTTTCTAACCCCGATTTACCAACACATGATTCGGTGAATTTGGACAAAATCGCATTTATGAGATACACTGTAGATACGTGACTTTGGAAAAAGATTCAGTGTTATAGAGAAAGTGGTCCCTCCTTGATTTGCTGAGTGTTGTGTGAATAGTTTTATTGTCGTTATACAAGAAGCGTGTTATAATAGTCATGCAAACAATCAGTGTTCAACACGTGTTTGTACTTGCATTATCCCGTTGTAGGTTCAACTCCTATCATCGGTGGGTGACCGGGGATAATGCACGCGTTATCCTGTAAGTAGGTTCAACTCCTCTCTGTGGGCGGGTGCCAGGGATAACGCACGTCCTGCGGGGAGACGAAAAACCCCGTTCTTTAATTTTTTGTAACCCGCCAAAAATAGCATAAACCTTGACAATTCAATCCGTTTTTGCAATAATGGATATAGGTGAAAGTGGAAAAAGCAAAATATAACACCAATAGGAGGTATATTTCAATGGCACGATCTAAATTGTCTTTTTTCTTAGTTGTTCTCATGTTATTCACAGTCGGTGCTTTTGATGCAGAACTTGAAGCACAAGACACCGAAAAAAATAGCGCGCCTGTACAAGAATTCGTCAAAATGGCACAAAAACTTGTGGAGCAAAACCAAATAGAGAAAGCAATAGAAATTTATGAACGAATTGTGAAAGGCACACCTGAAAACTTGGAATCTCGCGCACAACTCGCAACGCTTTATACACGCACAAAACAATATGAAAAAGCTGCACAAACCTGGGAAAAATTGCTTGAAACTGACCCAGAAAACACAAAATATCAAGATGGTCTTGTTTATAATTTACGAGCTGCTGGTGAAGTGGACGAGGCATTTGAAATTGCACAGGCATACGTCCAAACGGAGCCAGGAGTGGGTGCCCATTATGCACGCCTCGCAAGGTTGTATGTGGCAGAAGGTAAGGGAGGTGCAGCCATTACCAACTATGAAAAAGCAATTGAATTGGCACCCGGTGATGTACAAGTACAAACTTATCTCAAACTCGCAAACCATTATTTTTTAAATGAGGACATAGCAGCTGTTGAAAAAATATTGAAGAATGCCATGCTATACACACAATCAGAATTCGATAGGCGAGATATCGAACTGCAATTGATCAAACTCTATCTTTATCAGGGGAATTTGGGAGAAGTATTACAAAAGATTGAAGCTGAAGGCATTCCACTCTCTTATGAAATATCAAATGCGAAAGAACGTGCACAGCACTTTCTCAACACTGGTGAATTGGAAAAATCTGCGGCTTATTTTAAGATAGCACTTGTAACAGCCAAGAGTTCTTATGATCGAGGTAGTATTTCTAATAAATTGCTCAAGGTCTACTTAGAACAAGACAGGACAGGCTTGGCATTAGAACTCTACGAAGCAGAAGCATCAGAGCAGTCCAGATCAACACTTGTCGCAACAACTTTCGGCCCATTTGATATTAAGTCAAATTTGGTAGTGATGACGCACGCAAAATCTTGATGAATGCCTATAAAGATCAAGGAAAACTTGATGTGTTGAGAACCCTTTTAGAAGATAAACTTGAGAAAAACGCTGACAATCCTGCTATCATTGAAATGCTTGCTGAAATTTATTGGAATACCAATGATTATCAGAAAGCTGCCGAAGCGTACCACGCCCTTAGCAAAGTAGAACCGAACAATATACGCTGCTTTTATCTCGCTGGCACTGCCTTCCAGAAAAATAACCAACCTGATATGGCAAAAGAGCTACTGAACCAAGCCGAAGATAAGCTGGCATTCATCAACTATAAACAGGACGGGTTATTCCTCGGCGCACTTGCCACCTTATGTCTTAAGAATGAAATGTACGATCCGGCTATAAAACTCGCTGGTAAGGCAATCGTTGAAGCACAGAATTTCGTTGATCCGGATATAGAATTCATTCTTATTCTCAATCTCAAAGCTATCATTGAAGCACAGAATTTCGTTGATCCGGATATAGAACGCGTTGGTAACGCTGCCATTGAAGCACAGAATTCCAATCGCACTTTGGTTGTGAATGCGTGTTTGAGGATCCTTTGGAAAAGCCGCCTCGGCCTAGCTAAATACTACAGTCAAAACAACATGCCAGAAAAGGCAATGGAACAGATGCTACAAACTGGTGCCATTCATGAGAATGCGTGGTTAGTTCTCGGGCCTTTTGACAACACAGCGAGAACCGGATACAATGCGGAATACATACCGGAAAACATAACGCTGATGGACCTGACAGCAAAATATGAAGGCATAGATGGACAAATTAGTTGGGAAAAATTTACCGATGATGCTTTTGATGGTTTTATTGATCTCGGTAGTAATAACAATTGGCGTGTTTCTTACGCTTATGCAACCGTAACCTCTTCTGATGAACGAGAGGTTTTTTTCCGATTTAGCAGTGATGACCAAGGAAAAATATGGCTAAATGGTAAAGAGATATTTGCAGATGCAACCCCCAAAACAGCAATACTTGACAGAAACACTATTCCCGTAACCCTCAGGGCAGGCAAAAACACCATCCTCGTCAAGGTTTGCAATGAGGAAATAGATTGGGGATTCTATCTGCGGGTTACGGATGCTGATGGAAAACCAATTGTGAAAATTAACAATGTGCAAGATAATTGAGGAGTATGCAAAAAAGGATTCAAAATCTACCATAGTTATAATCTTAATAAGGAGGTATATTTCAATGGCACGATCTAAATTGTCTTTTTTCTTAGTTGTTCTCATGTTATTCACAATGGGTGTTTTCGTTGCAGGACTTGAGGCACAAGACACCGAACAAAATAGCACGAATATACAAGAGTTCGTCAAGATGGCACAAGAACATCTCAAGCAAAACCAAATAGAGGAAGCAATAGAAATCTACGAACGAATTGTGGTAGCAGCACCTGATGATCTTGAATCTCGCGCACAACTCGCAACGCTTTACACACGCATAAATCAGCACAAAAAAGCTGCACAAACCTACAACGAACTGCTTAAAACTGATTCCGAAAACATAAAGTATCAAGACGCACTTGTCAATAGTTTAGAAGCTGCTGGCAAACATAACGAAGCACTTGAAATCGCACAGGCTTATGTTCAAACCTATCCAGAAGTTGGTGTCCATTACGCACGGCTCGCAAGACTTTATGAGGCAGAAGGTAATGAAACCGATGCCATCGCGAACTATAAAAAAGCAACTGTTCACGGATATGGCAACAAAGAAATCTATCTCAAACTCGCAGAACACTATTTTCTCAATGGGGACATGGCAGCTGCTGAAAAAGCATTTAAAAACGCCCGGGCGCACACCAAATCAAAATGGGATCGGCAAAAAATTGATCGACAATTAATCAACCTTTATCGTTCTCAAGGAAATTTAGAAGAGATGTTACTGAAAGCTGAAGCGGATGGCACAATCTCATTTGAAATGCAAATAGAACGCGCACGACTCCTTCTCAATAAAGGTGAATTAGAAAAATCCATCACTGCTTTTAAGAAAGCAGGCGAAATGGCCAATAATTCTTTTGATCGAGATGATGTCTTTGAGGAATTGATCAAATCATGCTTAAAACAGGACAGAGCAGACCTTGCATTAGAATTCTACGAAGATGAAGCAGCAAAACAATCCCGATCAAAACTTGGGTCAACAACGACATTCAGTTCAACATCCGGTATTACAGTCAGATTCGGCAGCGATAACATACGCAAAATCTTGCTCAATGCCTATAAAGATCAAAGAAAACTTGAGGATTTGAGAACCCATTTTGAAGGTAAACTCAAGAAAGAAGTTGATAATCCTGGGTTCCTTCAATTACTCGCTGAAATCTATTGGGATGGCGATGAGTATCAAAAATCCGCTGAAGCTTACTGTAAAATTATTAAAGTAGAACCCAATAATGTCCGCTTCCATTATCATGCAGCTGCCGCATTCCAAAAAAGTAACCAACCTGATATAATAAAAGAGTTGTTGCTACAAGCTGAAGCTGCGCTTGAATCCAGTCGGTATAATCAGAACAGCAAATATCTGGGTGCACTTGCCACTATCTGCCTAAATGGAGAAATGTACACAACAGCCATTAAACTCTCTGAAAACGCTATACAGCATACCAGTATTGCCTTTTATAAGACGTATCTATACGAAATATTTGCGAAAAGCTACCTCGGCGCAAAACGCTATCAAGAGGCTTATGAAGCATATCAACAGATGGCAAATGTCACTGACGAAAGTAGACATCAAAAAAGAGCAGAAACCGGAATGAAAGAGACTGCTAAAGCCGGAAAACTGAAGGTTGAAGAGAATCTCAGCGAGTCCATGCAAATCTGGCAAGCCGCTCAAAACTACGAAGAACTCAACAAAATAAATGACGCAATTGATCAATACGAAAAACTCTCCGAACTTGAGCCAGAAAACTCACAGTGGCACCAAAAACTTGGTGAGCTCTATCAAAAAAATCTGTTGTCAGCGAAACGTGAAACTGGTGAAGTTATTGAAGGTACTGCACTTACTCTTGACGGAAAAAGAAGTTTTGTTGAAATAGACAACAGCGAGTCTTTAAACAACATTACAGAACAGGTGACGGTATCAGCATGGATCAAAACGACCGATTTTCTGAACAGCTACGAGGCTATTATTTGCAGAGGTGACGAGCGGGGTCCCGATATCACAAGTGTCAGAAATCGCAGTTACGTCCTATATCTTAAGAATGACGGTTCAATCCAAATGGCTGCATCTCCGAATGGTAGACATGAGGCATCTTTCTATTCCGATCCTGGATCCATCAAACTCAACACATGGTATCACATCGCTTGCGTCATTGATCCGAAGAACGATTCCATGAAACTCTTTATAGATGGTATTGAAGTCGGCAATAGAAATTTTAAGGGAGAAAAAAGGTTATATGAAAGTCGTCTCCCCTTCGCATCGGTTGGACACATGAGGAAAACCGACCAACACAATCCTCCTTTGTTGGGCAAATAGATGAGGTGCGTATCTGGAACATCGCACGCACTGCGATTGAGATTTCTTCTGATATGAATAGAGAGTTAAAAGGGGATGAACCCGGTTTAGTCGGATACTGGAAATTTAACGAAGAAACGGATGGCAGAATTTTTGATACCTCCCCTAACAAAAATAATGGCACACTCATTAGAAATGCCAAACTTAAACCCTACACACGCCCAATTTATGAAAGTCTGAGACTGGAACAATTGGCGAAGTCTATAAACGCATATCAAAAAGCGGTTGAACTTAAACCCACCTCGTACCAACTCTATGACCTATTAGCAAAGTCCTACACGAAATCTGATCGTGCATCCGATGCCGAAAAAGTATATCGTCGGGCATTAGACGCACCTTTCACACAAAGTGAACATGATGCTGCAATCCGTGCTATTATCGGACTTTATGCTGGTCAAGGTCAAGAAAACAAGCACATTGCTATCCTTGAAGAGATCAAACCGAAAATGGGTAATAGTGCTGTCCTGCACGAACTTTTAGGTGACCTCTACAAAAAAATTGGTGATTTTGAAAAAGCTGAACTCTCTTACGATAAGTGGTTGCAAATTCGACAGAAAGCACTCAACAGCGCACAGAGCGCATACAGTTATCGTATGTTTGCCGAAAGACTTCTTAATAAAGGACTTTATCCAAAAACAGCACTAAATTTCGCGAGACGTGCACATCTAAAAAGTACAGATACGTCTTATGCATATCCCGCAATACTTGGATGGGCATGTGTCGCTAACGGACTTTATGATGAGGCACTAAAACACTTCAAACACGCTTTAAGCGTCATATCCGGCAAGTATTATTCGGATATGTTTTGGGATTTAATTGCTGAAATAAGCAAGGAGGCTAACCACAAAGAACGTTACATCCAAATGTTGGATGCGTTGATAAGTTCTATTCCACTTGCCCATTCAAATGATTACGCAAACATTTATGGTATTATCGCTGAATTTTACGGAGAAAATGAGACACCAGAAAACGCAGAAAACTTCCTTTTAAAAACCGGGTTTATTCCCGAAACTCGTTGGATAACCCTTGGACCATTTAAAAGTATAAACTCTATTGGTTATAAAAAAGGATACATCTATGAGGAAACTATACAAATTGACACAACCGCAAAATACTATGGAAAAGATAAACTCATCAGTTGGGAAAAACCGAGCGATAAGCGATTAGATGGACTCTTCAATTTCGGGAACCAAGACAGTATTAACAATAACAGTGCTGCGTATGCATGGGCAATCGTTACTTCTCCAGACATACGCAACATTGTCATGCGTTTTGACAGCGATGACCAGGGGACTGTCTGGCTAAACGGGAAACAGGTGTTTAGCCACCAAAGAACCAGTGGGGCAAGAATTGACCGTTATACCATTCCTGTCCCCCTAGAGCAAGGGGAGAATACAATCCTTATTAAGGTCTGCAATTCAAGGCAAACTTGGGATTTTTATTTTCGTCTTACTGACATAGATGGAAATCCTTTTACAGACCTGAAATTTAAGACAGCAGATGCGTTGTTGAACGCGCCGCCCCCCAAACCAACCTTCCACCCAAATGTCAATCTGGGCTTAGCTGAATACTACAGTAAAAACAACATGCCCGATAAAGCAATGGAACAGATGCAACAAACCGGAATCATTCATGAGAATGCGTGGTTAGTTCTCGGCCCCTATGATAACACAGTAGGGATCGGATATAATACGAAATACATCCCCGAAAACACAACGCAGATGGACCTAACCGCAAAATATCAAGGTGTAGATGGACAAATAAATTGGAAAAAGTTTACAGACAATGCTTTTGACGGCTTTATAGATCTCGATAGGAACGTCAATTGGTGTGTTAGTTCCGCGTGGGTAACCGTAACCTCCCCCGATGAACGGAAAGCACAACTGCGATTTGGCAGTGATGACCAGGCGAAGATGTGGTTAAATGGCAAAGAGGTATTCGCATATCCACAATATAGGTGGGTAGCAGTTGATGGCGATATTATTCCGGTAACGCTAAAGGCAGGAAAAATACCATCCTCGTCAAGGTTTGCAATGAGGAAATGAGTTGGGGATTCTACCTACGGATTACAGATGCTGATGGAAAACCATTTGAAGATTTGAAAATCAACGAAGGACAAGATAATTGAAGAGTATGCATAAATAATTCAAAATCTACTATCGTTATGCCATTTCTAATTGATAACGTCTCTTTTTTATAGCACAAACTTTCAGTTTGTGTCCTAAATGATGACTACTACAATAACCGTACAATGAGATAATAATTTATAGAAATGGGATTAGTGCTTAGTCAACATCTGTTTGATAGTTCAATTGTAGGTCGGGTAGAGGAACGAAACCCGACAGGCATACATTTATTATTGGTAAAGTCGGGTTTCGTTCCTCTACCCGACCTACAAGTTAGGTGTTGACACAGCATTAGTATAAAAAGAAAATTAACACATGAAAACCAAATATCTGCTTTTTATTACAGTGCTATTGACAGTAGTAATACCCCCAACCGGATTTTGCCAAAACAACACACAAGTCGGTCTACCAGAATGGGTAATTGCACGGCTCGGAAAAGGTGGAATTAATATCATGCGGTTTTCACCTGATGGCACGCGCCTTGCCGTAGGAACGGATATCGGTGTGTGGCTATACGATGCTCACGATGGAAAAAAGACTGTTTTATTCACAGAGCGGGTTGGACAAGTAAATGCGTTGGCGTTCTCACAAGATGGAAAAATACTCGCCAGTGGCGATGCCAGTAAAGCCATAAAACTTTGGGATGTAGATACACACAAAGAACGCGCGACCCTTTTAGGTCACAAAAACACTATCAGCACTTTAACATTTGCGCCTGAAGGGAAATCGCTTTATAGTGGGTGTCTTGCAAGCAGCAGCTACGATGGCACAATCCGATTCTGGGACCAACATAAGGGAAAGGAACTCCTCACCTTCGCAAGTGGACATACAGAATCGGTGAAATCCGTTGCGTTCACTGAAGATGGAACAGAAATTACAACGGTAGCCTCTAACGGTATTGCGAATGTATGGGATCTAAAAACTAAGCATGAACTATTTACTTTTGCTGATGGCCACTGTGACTCTGCTGACGCAGCACTTTCATCAGATGCATCCTTTTTTGCAAGAAAAGGATGCAAAGGTCTTGTTATTACGCACATCAAACATCTCCGAAGTATCCCTCTTCAAATATGGAAGCTTCCCACTGGGGAAGAAATATCTGGTCCCTGGGAGCATACTGAAGGTACGAATGCATTCACATTCTCACCTGATAGCAATATGTTCGTTGCCAGTATTCGTGGTGAAAGTATTATTGTGTGGCACAGGGACACAGGTGTAGAACTGTTCCGATTTAGCACGGGATCCCCACACTCAGGGAAATTAACGTTCTCACCTAATGGAAAACTTCTTGCCACTAACGGGCCCCACGTGAAAACCCATGTATGGAATATTACGACACAGCGCGAGCTCACGCCACCAAACATGGAAAAGCATAGTGCGTTGGCATTTTCACCCGACAGCACAATCCTTGCCCTCGGTGATCCAGAAGGGATCGTTTTATGGAACGTATCACCCACAGGTATCCAAGAACGCGGTAGAATTACGAATAAACATCGAGGTTTTAGCAGTGTTTTAATATTCTCGCCTGATGGAAAAACCCTTCTTGACTCTCAATACTCAATTAAAAAAGGCGGTGGGATTCAGTTGTGGGATACAAATGGAAATGATTTGGGGAGTCTATTTGGACATACGTACGGAATCACTACCTTAGTCTTTTCGCACGATGGTAAGACACTGGCAAGCGGCAGCGGCGATGGCACAGTACTGTTATGGGATTGGGAAAAATTCTCCACTAAGAATAAACCTGAAAAGAATTAACGTGAAATCCATTAACTGAAAAAAGAAATGGAGGATAATTTTGAAAAAAAGAAAGCAAAGGGGAAAACCTTACACGAAAATCGAAAAAATCGCACTCAATGCGCAAGCTGGACACATCCTCAAACCTGACGAAACTTATGATACGTCGAAGAATAAACAAATGAAAAAAGGTGAAACCATCTTTTTTGAAGGAGAAACAGGACAGCTGTATCGTTTTATTCAACACCCACATCCTTTTCCTTATCATTATATTAACTGGGATAATCTACCTGATAAAGGTGCTGTCTATATCTTTACAAAAGCAGAAAATCAGCAACACATGCCTTTGTATATTGGACAGGAACACCACATTATAAGCAGCATTCAGTATCACAAAAAGTGGTATAAATGTGTCCGTGAAAAGTTAGGTAATTCTATTTGTGTTTATTTTGAGGACGACCTGAACACGCGCCTTCAGATAGTCGGTGATCTTATCGGTAAATACCATCCGCCCTGCAACAATCTATAAATTACACCTTATTCAAAAGGAGTACTATGTCTAAAGAAGACTTTACGAACCTCAAAAATAGCAATTCCATAGTCTGCATAGAGACGAAACGTATCCCTTTATTCGGCACAAGTGGGAGCGGATTTTTTGTAGAACCTGACAAGGTTGTAACCAATATCCATGGCATCGCACCTCAAAAATCCGTTATCGTCCAATCGTTTGACAAAAAGACCACTTGGAAAATTAAAGGTGTTGCTGCGTTTGATGCTAAAAATGATCTTGTCGTTCTAAAAGTTGCAGGTGAAGGCACACCACTTCCACTCGGCAATAGTGATATTAAACAGAATGACGATCCTATTTCTGTCGTAGGATATCCCGATGGAAAATATAAGATCACAGAAGGCACTGTCCATAGCATCCGAGAAAGTGACAAACTGATCCGAATGAACGTCAACACAGCTTATGGAAGTAGTGGTAGTCTTGTACTAAATGATAATAGACAGGTTATCGGAATTGTTGTCGGTTCATGCGATCTTTACAGTCATGCCATCCCTTCAAACGCACTCAAGGTACTGCTTGATGAACCAGAGCCAACAGAATCTTTGGCAAAGTGGCGAAAGCGAAAACCTGTCCGCGCCTATGTAAAATACGTTCAAGGACAACAGCACTGGAGGAAGAAACGTTATCGCAAAGCCATAGTTGAATTTGACAAAGCCATTGAACTTAATCCTGAGTTCATTAGTGCCTATTTCGCACGAGGAGGTGTCAAGGCTAAACTCAGTCATCATGAAGGCGCAATAGCCGATTACGATAAAGTTATCCAACTTAACGTTGATTACCTGACGGCTTACAATAATCGAGGGTTGGCAAAGGCAGGACTCGGTGACCTTGAAGGTGCTATAGCCGATTACGATAAAGTTATCCAACTTGATGCTGATGACTTTCCTGCTTACAACAATCGTGGTCTCGCAAAGACTAAACTCGGTGACCTTGAAGGCGCAATAACAGATTATGATAAAGTAATCCAACTCAATGCTGATGACTTTCGTGCTCACTGCAATCGTGCGCTCGCGAAGACTGAACTTGGCGATCTTGAGGGCGCAATAGTAGATTATGACAAAGCCATAAAACTAAATCCGAAGGACCGCCAGGTTTATTTCAATAGAGCCCGTGCGTATGCTTCCCTTGAGAATTATGAGGCAGCCATATCCGAATACGATAAAGCCATAGAACTAAATCCGAAGGATTTCGGTGCTTACAATAATCGGGGACTTCTGAAGGTTGATCTCGGCAAATATGAAGACGCAATAGCCGATTATGACAAAGCCATAAAACTTAAACCGAAGGCAGCCGGTTTTTACAATAATCGGGGTGTTGCAAAGTCATGGCTTGGGAATGTTGAAGGTGCAATAGCCGATTACGAAAAAGTCATAAAACTAAATCCGAAGGATACCTCCCCATATACAAATCGGATTATTCTACGGACGAACCTTGCAACATCCGAAGCTGCCCAAGGAAATGTAGAGAAGGCAGAAAACTTGTACCAAGCAGCACTTGAAGACTGTACTGCCGCTATCCAATTAAAACCGGAAAAAGTTGAAAACTACTACAGTCGAGGAAATGTCCACTCCGAAATTGCTACCTTCAAAGCGGACCAAGGTGATACAACAGAAGCACACAAATGGTATCAAGCGTCAATTGAAGACTATACCCAAGTCATCAAACGAAACCCAGAGTCCAGTAGTGCTTATAACAATCGCGCATGGGTGAAGCATCTCTTAGGCAAATCTAACACCACAGCAGGAAATACGGAGGAAACCCAAACTTTATACAAAGCAGCGTTAATTGACAGCGATGAAGCCATCAAACTTAATCCTGAGGAGGCAGCCTTCTACCACACCCGCGGCGCAGTGAAGGCCGCCATGGGTGATGCTATCGGCGCGATAGAAGATTTTGATATTACCCTACAACTTGACCCTAAGGATGCCAAAGCCTACTTTGACCGCGCACTTGCAAAAGAAACCCTTGGGCAACATGATGCAGCAAAAACAGATTTTGAGAAAGCAAAAGAATTAAAACCAGATTAAAAATCAAACCACATAATAACAAAACTCAACACAGGCATTCAATTGTCCGGTTTCGTTGCTGTTGGAGGGGTTTCTAACCCCGATTGGAGATACACAGCAGCAGAAATCGGGGTTAGAAACCCCTCCAACATAGATGTATTGTGAAAATTGAATTCCTCTGTCCCACACAACAATGTTTATTGACAATTGAATACCTCTGCACAACTCAACAGGATTATTTAGTTTTAAGAATTATCAGTTGATGAGTGTTACTATCTGTATATATCGTAGGTCGGGTAGAGCGGAGCGAAACCCGACAGGAACGAAATGTGTTGGGTTTCGCTCCGCTCTACCCGGGGAATGCCATATAGCATTCATACCCGCCAAATGCCTAAATGGCATTTGTAGCGTTGATTTGGGGGAATGCTATATGGCATTCATACCCGGGGAATGCCATATAGCATTCATACCGTTGATTTCTTGATTTCTTGATTTGGACCTACGCATCTAATTCACGAATGTTATGAATATCTGCCAAAATACAGAAAACTAAATAACCCTGACAACTCGTTGTTTGGGCTACAAAATGTAGTGATATATGATATAATACCATTTCTAATTAATCTCTTTTTTGTAGCATAAACTTCCAGTTTGTGCCTAAAGTTAAAGGAGTTACAATAGTGGAATCCTACACTGAGAATAGCGATGTTAAATACACTGAGTATCGTTCTAAAACCCTACAATCGAAAGTTGATAATAAACATCTCGTTGTTGTCAAAGTTACCTCTCCCTATCAAGAAGATGTTAAACGCCTCTTCTCAAAAAATAAAGATGAGACAACCCAATTTAGAGAGACAATACAAAAATGTATGGAACAGATGTTAACGGAGCTCGGTGATGTTAAGATTATTGAGAATGATATTCAAAACGCATGGTCGCATTTTATACAAATAGTATTCAAATTAGTCTATAAATCACGCGAAAACGGAACTGATCTAACCTTTGCCAAAATAGGCGTATGCTTTTTTTCTCAAGATCATGATGGAGTGGCTGGTTTCTACAACCCAGTTACCGAACCAACCATAGATCAACTCGACGAGTTCTGCAAAAATGTAGTGATAGATTTTTACCGGCAGTTCCTTCAACCACAACCCAAGAACCAACAACGCAGCTTGGAAGCCAAACAACCTATACCACTCCCAGTGCCATAAAACTCCGTCTGCACCGTGCCAAACAAAGGTTAAAAAAGGAGGAACCCATGATACGAGATACACTTAACAATTTTAAACTATCCCCAAACCTTACCAAAAGTATCATACAAAAAATAGACCATATCAAACCCACAGCACCATCAGAGAGCAAACCGTTAGTGCCGTTGACAATAAGCGCAGCAAATATTGCTTTGATTGTGCTGATGCTCGGATTAGGCAGTCAATACTTAGCACGTTTTCAACACCCCTATAGTTTAGACTCCCAATCTGAAACGACAGTAGAACTGATTAAAGCACCTATTGTGTTGAATCTTGAAGCAAAACCGGATGTCCGAAATCAGTTAGGAAAAAATTCTGATGATATAGATAAAAGTGATGGTAGTGGAGAAGAAGCAAATCAGATTGTATCTGAAAAAGGAGATTATACGCAGTGGAAACTCCCCAAAAATGCTAAAGCACGTCTTGGGAAGGGTGTTGTGGGAGAAGTAGCATATTCGCCTGATGGAGATAGAATTGCCGTTGCAAGCGGAACCGGAATTTGGTTATATGACGCTAATTCTGGAAAGGAAATAGACTTACTCTCTGAACATACAGGAAGGGTACGCTCTGTAACGTTCAGTCCTGACGGCAACACAATCGCAAGCGGTTGTGAAGATAATACAGTTATGTTATGGGATGCTATCACCAGAGAACCTAAACACATTCTTAAAGGACATGAGAGTATTGTAACCAGTGTAGTGTTCAATCCAAATGGAAATATACTTGCAAGTGGGAGTTATGACGGTTATGTGAGATTGTGGGATGTGACAACTGGAGAACTAAAAAACGTAACACCAGAGAGACGAAGCAGTATCACACAGATTGTCTTTAATCCCAATGGAGATACAATTGCAGGTTCAACTCTGACAGAAAATGTAGTGCATTTATGGGATGCAGCAACAGGAAAACTTAAAACCACTTTAGAGGTTGATACCCAGTTTGCTGGTAATATTGCATTTAGCCACGACGGTAAGACACTTGCCATCAATTGTTCATCGGACCATAATATACAATTTTGGGATGTGTTAACAAAGCAATATTTGGGAACTCTCCACGGACATCGGACAAATACTATGGATATTGTCTTCAATCCAGATGGAAACACGTTTGCATGTATATGCTTTGACGGAACCCTACGGATGTGGAACTACAACGAAAAATTCCTACAAAAACTACGTACAGGTAGAAATAAACCTAAAGCAACCCTCAAAATAGATAAAATGCGACAGTTAGGATGGATGCATATCATATTTGGTCAAGATAGTAGCACAATCACTTGTGCTGGAGAAGATGGTACAGTGTTGTTATTAGATGCTACCACAGGAATGAAAAAGACATCTATTTTAGGTCATACAAGTCGACTTTACAGTATCGCATTTAACCCAAATGGAAGTAAAATCGCCAGTGGAAGAGGGGAACAAGTATTGCTATGGGATGTTAACACCACAGAAATAGTGACCACATTCAATACAAACGGATTAGGTGTAAGAGCTGTTGCTTTTAACCAAAGTGGGAGCACGCTTGCAAGTGGAAATGAAAATAATTCACTCCTTCTCTGGGATATGGAAACAAAACAACTAGAGTCCAAGATTGTAGTACCTCCATTGGAATCCAATAGAGTTTCCTGGATTGCAATTGAAGCTATAGCATTCAGTCCTGATGGAAATAATCTCGCAAGTTGTGCCTCAGAAAAGATCATAAGACTATGGGATGTTGCAACAGGACAACAAAAAGATATCCTTAAAGGCCATACTGATATTGTATACTCTTTGGCGTTCAGTCCAGATGGAAAAACACTCGCAAGTGGAGCAGGATTGGATGACAAATCAATTATATTGTGGGACATGTCTACCAAACAGAAAAAAGTAAAACTTGAAGGGAATACGGGATGGATTTTGACGGTTGCATTCAGCCCAGATGGGAAAACACTCGCAAGTGGTGATTCAGATAAGAAGGTAATTATATGGGATATTTCCACAAAACAGCAAATAGACGTTTTTCAAGGACATAAGTCAAATGTTGAGTGTGTAGCATACAGTCCAGACGGAAAAATACTCGCAAGTAGTAGTAGTGATGGAATAATACTTCTTTGGGATCTCACATCCAACTCCAACACTAACCAACATCCTCGGTAAGCTGCCCTAACCGGACTAATGCACCAATATCCGGTTCGTCAGCTGCCAACGCTGCAAAACTACCATCACAGATAGCGCGTCGAATCCCGCGCATCAGACTAATATAAAAATACAAGTTGTGCAACGTGTGCAGCTGCGAACCGAGAATCTCATTTTCTATATGCAGATGTCGCAGATACGCACGTGTGAAATTTCGGCAAGTATAGCAACCACACGCAGGATCCAAAGGACTAAAGTCACGAGTGTGTTTAGCGTTTTTAATTCGGACAATCCCTTCAGATGTAAACAGAGACCCGTTGCGTGCATTCCGAGTCGGCATCACACAATCAAACATATCAATCCCGCAGCGAACCCCATACACCAAATCTTCTGGCGTGCCAACACCCATCAAGTAGCGCGGTTTATCGGCTGGCAACAGTGGGGCAGTGTATGCCAACACCTCGGACATCAAAACCTTTTCTTCACCAACGCTCAAACCACCGATAGCATATCCAGGAAAATCAAGTGCTACCGTCCCTTCCACACTTGCACTACGCAGGTCACGCTCCATACCGCCCTGCACGATCCCGAATAGCAGTTGATGTACATTTTGATGTGCATTTTTACTCCGTTCTGCCCAACGCAATGTCATCTCCATTGAGTTCTTGAGATACCCATATTCATTCGGCAGCGCGGGACACTCATCAAAAATCATGATAATATCCGCCCCGAGTGCGTTCTGAATTTCAATGGAACGTTCAGGACTAATAAATCGCTCCGTGCCATCTATAGGAGAACGAAACGTCACCCCCTCCTCCGTAATCTTTCGCAACGGACCGAGGCTAAACACCTGAAACCCACCACTATCGGTTAGTATGGGTTTATCCCACCCCATAAACTGATGCAAACCCCCTGCTTCTTGGACAACTTCATGTCCAGGACGCAAATAAAGGTGATATGTATTTGCAAGAATAATCTCTGCCTGAATCTGTTCGTTTAGAGTTTCGGGGGTGCATGCCTTCACCGTGCCACGCGTGCCGACAGGCATAAAAATTGGGGTATTCACAACACCATGTGCCGTGCGTAATTTGCCAACGCGCGCTTCGGTCTCTGTGTCTTTATGAATGAAGGTAAAAGGATTTTCAGTTGCTACCATTCCCAGCATTTTAGCACAGGCCCTACGCATCAATCAAGTTTAAAAACACTCCCCCTGACCACAAAAATAACTTGCATTCTTTTCAGAGATGAGACATAATAATACTGAACATACCACTATGGAAGAAATGAATGATACGTGTACCTTTTCAAACATTACGTGATGAGTTTTATCGTGTCCTATCGTCAGTCGGATTCGCTGACGAACGGGCAGAATTAGTTGCCAAACTGTTTGCTGAAAATCAACGGGATGGTGTCTACTCACACGGACTCAACCGCTTCCCAGGTTTTGTTTCAGGTTTGCAACGCAAACAGATTGATTTCCAAGCAGAACCAGAAAAAGTGGAGAGTTTTGGTGCGATAGAACGTTGGGATGGCAAGATGGGTGTGGGACTTGTCAACGCATTTCTCTCTATGCAACGCGCGATGGAACTTGCCGAAATACACAGCATCGGTTGTGTAGGACTGTCAAACACAAACCACTGGATGCGTGGCGGTACTTACGCACTTCAAGCAGCAGAAGCAGGCTATATCGGTATCTGTTGGACAAACACAACCAAACTCATGCCGCCGTGGGGCTCCGCAGAGAAAAAGATCGGCAACAACCCATTGGCGATTGCTGTACCACATGATGATGGACATATATTGCTTGATATGGCGATGAGTCAGTATTCAAACGGGAAATTGGAAGTATTGTCGCTACAAGGCAAACAACTCCCCTTACCCGGTGGATACGATACCAAAGGAAATCTAACGGTTGAACCTGCTGAGATATTGGATTCAAAAAGAGCACTTCCCATCGGTTATTGGAAAGGTTCTGGCTTAGTACTGGTCCTTGATACAATGGCAGCCGTTATTTCAGGTGGGCAAGCCACACATCAGATTGAAAAACAACACTCTGAATATGCTGTATCACAAGTCTATATAGCGATTAATGTTACAGGAATGACGGGAGAAGCAGTATTGAATAAAACCGTAGAAGCAATTATCAATGATTTACATTCTGCCACACCATTAGATGAGAATGAAAAGGTACGGTATCCAGGAGAAGGCATGCTGCAAACACGTAAAGAAAGCATTGAAAAAGGTGTCCTTGTAGACGAAGCACAGTGGCAAGCATTGTTGGAAATGAAAACCTTAACACAGGAGCTAACAACTGAATGAAACTCATATTCTTTGATGAATACAAACTCGGCGTGATAAACAGAAACGAAATTGTTAATATCAGTGATGCACTCACAGATATTTCACACCATACACCCCAAGAACTGATGCAGATGGTGATTGAAGATTATGACAATCTGCGTTCAAAAATAACGGAGACTGTAGAAAATGGCAACCCTATCCCATTAGACAACGTCACTTTAAAACCACCGCTTCCCCGTCCCGGACAACTTGTGTGTCTTGCTGGCAATTACATCGAACCCGATAGTCCCTCGCGCGGAGATTTTAATGCTTTCCTCAAATCACCCACCAGTGTCATCTCCACAAAGGAAACCGTCCAACTCCCAGAAGCAGATGTCACTGTATTTCATTTTGAGCCTGAATTAGCAATTGTCATCGGAAAAACAGCAAAGCATCTGACCGAAGAAAATGCACTTGATTGCGTCTTCGGATACACACAGTTAATTGATGTCTCCGCACGCGGTCTGCCGGGTGGGTTCTTTCTGGGAAAAAGTTGGCACACCTTCGCACCGATGGGACCTGTGTTGATCACCGCAGATGAAATTTCAGACCCAAACGCACTCAGCGTTAAACTTTGGATAAATGACGAACTTCAACACGACTTTTCTACGAACTCAATGGCACGATTCGTCCCAGAATTGCTGGCAGAAGTAACAAATGTACTTACACTGGAACCAGGGGATGTCGTCTCAACAGGTACACATCACGAAGCCCTCACCGCGATTGGAGATGGGGATAGAGTGCGGTTGTCAATTGAAGGTTTCGGACCAGAACTTGCCGTTGACGTACTTGACCCGTTAAAGCGAACCACTTGGCGAGGTTGAGAAAAAAGATTGACAACCACACCGTTTTGAATGTATAATTTAGAATAATTGGGAATATAGGACTAAGTTAGCATGCCTTCATTCAACTTGGAATGCAATGTCCGAGACTGCAAGAAACAATCTTATACTAAATTAACGGGATTTATCTTTTTACCGACAGTAGGTGCGGTTTCCTAACCGCACACTTAGCAAGACAGTTCACGTTAATTGGTTATTATACTTAGACAAAACCAACACGTTCTTGATGATAAGGAGAAGCAATTGATGAATAGACACAAAAAAATAGCCATGTATACTATCTTTGCATTTATCTGTGTAGGGATGGTAGGATGCGGCGGCTGTAATCCGGAACCAGAACCTACAAATATGTCACCCACCGAAGGATCCGAGCTCGGTGGAACCCCCGTCACCATTGAAGGTGATAAATTTGATATGAAAAACGGGGTAACCGTAACGTTTGGTGGACAGCAAGGTGAAAACCCTGTTGTAATAAGCGAGACGGAGGTGACTGTTGTGACACCTCCTGGTAATGTCGGGGAATCCGTGGAAGTTGTTATTACCAACAAAGGAAAACCTGATGTACCTGTTCCACTCACACAGCAGTTTACATACACTGATGCAACACTGCCCACAGTAGTCAGCACAGACCCCGCTGAGGCAACAGTTTTCTCTGAATACGAAGATTCTTTGAATGTCAGGAATAGCCTATCGGTTACCTTCAGTGAAGCAATAGATCCAGATAGCGTAATGATCGAAGTTGCTGTCGCCAAGACAGAAGACTCTCTCAGTGAACCCGCAAAAGCAACACTTGCTGGCACTGTAAGCGGCAGTGGTGATACTTTCACATTTACTACTGCTGAGGATGAGATGTCAATGCGTGCCGGACGCATGTATACAGTCACAGTCTCTGGTGCAAAGGATATGGCAGGAAATGCTCTTGCGAACGCACACAGTTTCAGTTTTACCATTACAAGTCCAGAACTGGTTGACAAATACTATTTCGTGACAGAGGAAGATATACAAGAAGTTAACGGTGAAGAAGCACTGAAAAACATCGCCTCTCGACCTGAAGTATATGACAATGCTGAGTTGTGGAAGCGAATCGTTGAAGCAAATCAATATCAGGAAGATTATATATTTGATCGCACGAAACTCAGTGCTGGCCAACGTTTATTCATCGCACGCGGTCCTGCTTGGGGTGATAAATAGTAAATAATCTTATTGAAATATAAACAAAAAGCCGTGCACCTTATACACGGCTTTTTTATTTGCAATGGTCTGAACTAAGATTATAGTGAAACAGGACTTACGCATTCCCCTCGCTTGCGGGGGGATAAAGGGGGGTAAATCCCTGAAAATGACAAAAAACAAGGATACAATCCTTGAAAAAAACAAAATTCTAAACAGGAACACCCAAATTTGCGTAAGTCCTGTGAAATCTAAAATATGTGCACACTCCCAGGTAGGTGGGGAATGCCATAAGGCATTCCCATAGGTGTCAATTTAAGAAATGAACATCTTGTTGGAGGGGTTTCTAACCCCGATTTTATGCCATTCCCCTCTGCTATCGGGGTTAGAAACCCCTCCAACAAGAGGGAAATAGGGTAGAGTAGCTCCTAAATTGACACCTATAGGAATGCCATAAGGCACTCCCCGCCTACCGCAAATGTAATAGTAATTTTAGATTCCTCTATAAAAAGAAAATGGACTGACAAAACCAAAGGTTTATGCCAATCCATTTTTCTAATGGTGCAATATGTATTGACCATTTGTCATGCCATTATTCTGATGGGGTGAGAGATACGAAAACGCGATTGCCAGTTGGTGCTTTTGCATGGCACTCATCACATCCCTGAGCACCTGCCATAGGGAGAGCATCGGGCGTGCCATATATCCAACCGCCATGATCGGCATACATCGGGTCGTCGGTTTTCATCATAGTCGCAATATGAACAACCTCGGTGTTGTCACTATTCATGACCTCTTTTCTAATCACTGAACCTGCTAGATATTCAGTGCCTCCCGTGTTCGCCATTGCAGCCATATCGTTGAAGTAAACAGTACGTATTCCGGTGCCGTGTGCTTGACCGGTTCCTGCGGGATTCATTGCCGCAGCAGCTTCCTCGACCGTCATTTCAGGTGCTGGAAGATCAACACTCTCCATAAGGTGTGATCGTTTGGATCTGGATCCGGCGGCACTATGGGCAAATCTGATTGCATTCGTTCACAAGCTGTGAAAGCAACACAACTGATTAATATCGTAATCAGAATTATCTGAAATTTTAGCATTATAATGCTCCTTATCTAACTAAATATATATTTAATGAGTTTGAGAAGAGTTACAAATTTATGTTGTTAGGTTTTAGTAATATAAAATCTTTCCAACGTAACCGTCCACTCTTCGGATTTATGTACTACATAACCTGATTTAATAATACATTAAATGGTAAAATTTTTCAATATGATATTTCGTTTCAATTTTTGTAAATTAGTAATCACTTTTTGTCATTCATGGTAATAATTGTAATAATTACCGATTTTTTGTCTTTATTTTTCCGGTTGAATTACGATTCGAGAAACTCGCTTCAAGGCATCGTCAAGTATATACCAAAGTTCCACCGACTTTTTCTTGTATAACCATTCCTTAAACGCAGTTTCCGCCTTGTTTTGGCGAAGCATATTTGCGATTTCGCTTTTCACTTCCGAATACTGTTTTTGACGTTGTGGTGTTTTCTTTATAAGTTCAACAATTAGAAATCCTTCTGGAACAGAAATTGGCCCCTTCCGCTCAGTAGGTTTTAGTTCTGCAACATTTGCACCTAACGGAGTATCTGCCGCCAGTGTTTGCGAATTAAACCTGATAGCATCTTGATTTTTTAAACTTTGCTGAACTTCTTCAATGGTTTCACCTTGTTGTAAACGTAAGTTGATTTGGTCTGCAAGTTGTTTAGCAGCCTGTTTTTCTTTTTCTGAACTGTCCTCTTTAACGGTTATCAGCATGGCTTTAAATATCACCGTAGCAGGTGCGATAAACAGTGCTTTATTCTCTTCAAAGTATTTTGGTGCAAAATCATCAACCTCTTTACTACTCACTTTATTCACAAACTGTCGTCTATAATATTCATCATAAATCAAGCGTTCATACACCCATTTCTTTAAAGCATCTATTTCTAAGTCCTGCTTTGCTAATATGTTTCGGAACGCAGTATCAGAAGGAAATTTTGCGCCTAACGCTGCAATCCGTTCTGCAACCTGTTTTTTGTGGTCAACGGCAGTAATTCCTATATTTTCTGCTGCTTGTATTACAAACTTCCGATTGATAATTCGCTCTAAAGACTCTCGTTTTTCTTCCTCATTCGGTTCGTTGGAAAGTAATTTATCTGTTATCGTCTTGATGCGAAATTCGTCTACGAGTTCACTTTGGGTAATTGCTTTCCCACTGACAACGGCTATCACGGAGTCTATTAGAACTTGTGCATGCACATGCCCGCCACATAAGAGAAGTAAAAAAACTATGCATTGTACTATGAATGAATGATGTTTGGGTTTACACATAGCGTTTTCTAAGCAACACGATAATGTAGAATAAAGAATCCTTGCAGACGCGGTTTCAGATCACACCTACAAAGATTCTTCTATGTTTTATATAATACTAAGTTTTTCACAGGTTGTTATGCCCACGGTTCCAATACGACTTTACCGCAATTGCCAGTACACTGCAGTTCCCATGCTTGTTGTACTTCAGTCATTGGAAAGGTATGTGTGATATAGGTGTCCAGTTTGTCAGCAGACTCTTCAATAACCTTCATCAATTTGGGATAGAAACCGAGGTTGTAGTGCCAGTTCCCACGCAGTACGAGACCTTTACGTATCATATCTCTGCTTGCGGCAAGCGGGAATTCTCCCCCTTCTCCAACGAAGGTGACCTGTCCTTTTCTGCGGGCAGCATCAACCATCAAACGATGTGCCGAAGACGCACCTGAGCAGTCCACTGCTTTGTCAATGCCGACACCGTTTGTCAACTCACGTATTTGATTGAGGATGTCTTCATCATTCGGGTCTAACACGACTTCTGCACCCAACTTTTTGGCGAGTTCCGCACGATAGGGGTGACTTTCCACTCCGATCACACGCGCCCCACGGTAACTTGCATTGATGATACCGCCAAGTCCTACAGGACCTAACCCCGTGACCATTACCGTATCCAAGGCATCTACCTGCATCTGTTCCATTGCACCGAATGTCGGTCCGAGTCCACAGCACGCCATACCACCGTGTGCATAACTCATGCCATCCGGGATAGGGAATAGGAGGTCCTCCATTTTGTGCATATACTGGGCATAAGTTGCTCCTGCAGGATCTGTACCAAGGATTTCTCGGATATTTCGTCCTCTCATACAGTGGATATGTTCACCAACAACACACATCTGGCACTTCCCACATGCATTCTGGGGTTGAACAACCACACGATCACCGACCTTTACACGTCCGGGTTGTGCCACTTCCACCACTTCCCCAGCAGCTTCGTGTCCAAAATGCTCACCAGAACGATTTCCTTTAAATCCCTTATATTCCGTACACATCGGAACAGCATGGATCTTAACCACGACAACATCCCCTGCTGCCTTAGGATCTGGTTTGTCAACTACACCACCTTTGCCTTCACCAAACATTGCTGCTACTTTCATATCTATTATTTTTGCATGTTTCGGTTCATTTGTCGCCGAAACCCGCAACCGAACTCTGCATTATTCTATACACGGATAGGTCTACCTCTAATACAGAGTTGGTCTCTACCTCCTTTTATTTCAAAGTAATCATACAATAACACATTCAGATAAATCTGTCTACAAAAAAAGACGGTATGCTACAAATTATTCTGTATCTGATAGTCATCATTTCAAGCCAGTTACTTTGTTCTCATGTGACTACGTGGATAGATTAAGATAGCGTCAGAAATAGCGCGGCCTTGGTAGGTTGGCATCGGACGAATCCTACGGTTACCACGACCACTTCGTGTATTCTGTGTGGTAGCCACCTTTTGAAGTTCCTGTTTTTCCTTTGATGTATCAGGTTTAACTTTCTTTTCAGTTGAAATAAGTTTTGTATTTTTCTCAGGTTGTTTCTCTGGTGAAACGGGTTTATCATCTTTCTCAGGTTTTTTCTCTGTTGGAGTCGGTCTCGTTCTGATTTGTGAAGGCGTGCGGGTTGGTCTTTTTCGCTTCACACTCACAACCTCATTCCGAATGACCATCATAGATGAAAAACCACCATCCAAATTGACAGCATCAGTTGCTCCCCAATCTAAGAAAAGTTTGGCGAGTTTCTGTAACATGACACCGCGGCGAACTCCCGGATTTGCTGCAGTAATTGTTACAAAGAGCAACGTTCCATCCGCTGTTTTACCGACAGCCGTGCGCGGATGCCAAAAACTGTGAAATGACCGATCAAATCCTTCCTGTTCATACGACTTTGTTGTTGTGACGACACCATTTCGCAGTAACAACGGACCACCTCCGACAATATGTGTGAAATCTTTCCACCGATTGTTGTCACCGACTTGTTCAGGAATAATTTTCTCTTGAATTTTTACCGTATCTCCAAGAGTAGCAAGTCTCAACAGCATCCCGCTTTTTCTACCATGTGCCGATAGGATGTAACCATCTGATGGGATGGGGGTACTCCCTTTTCCATATCGGATGTCTGTAATTTCACTGTTACGGACGACTACCTCAACACCATCAGGCATTGTCAAGGTGACGGAATGAAAGTTGGGACGGTAAAGGACCAGTTCATTTCTCAAACGTCCACGATTGATACCATCAATACTCAGTGTCATCCCATTTGAAAACACAACATCATGCTGCAGAACTATCCGATCCATGATAGTTTCTATCTTCCCATTAACGTGCTTGAAAGCAACAACGCCGCGCCCTTGTTCGGGTTCACTTATCCATTTGCCATCAATTTTCAATGCACCGACAGATTCCCCCCGAAAAGTGCCTGACATCTCATAGAAACCCCCATTTATTGCGATGGGTGCGTTGTGTCGCCGTGCTAATGAGGGAAGAGTCTCTGTACCGATTCCCGCACTGAGTGCTTGAATCGGTCGGATGTATACTGCATCCGGTTTAATAAACAGAATATTTGTTAGGACACCGTTGTTCAGCATCTGTCTATGGACAATGCCGGGTGATACTTGCCTTGTTTCATCACTCCTTTCAAGATCGGTGTAGGATTTGAAGTAATCCGGTATTTTACCGAACCGCACCTCTCTACCGACCCAGATGCCAATACTGAAGATCGCAAGAAAACCGATAATTGTCCATGTGCGCGGGTAACGTTTAATAAAACGTATACATCTTTTGAGTAAGTATGTAATGTCAAACATTCTGTGTCAAACGAGAACTTTACTTGTTCCTGTCTAAGTTCCCAACACCCGCGTCGGTTTCTGTCTACGTAGAATCATTGAGACTCGTCATGACGTTTTCTATTCTACTCTCCCATTCATCACAGGTCGCATGGGTTCTCCGCACAGATGCACCGATATAATTCGTTGGTGCGCTGAGTGCTTCGCGTTGCGGTTTGGTCAACTTGTCCAAGAACGGACGAAAGGTCTCATCCTCCCATAGTAGTGTCGTCAGACTTTTCCCAGTCTGATGGACTTTTGCAATCAACTTACGTGTATGGTCGTAAGCATCCGGAAATCCGTAATATGCCATCAATAGGTAGATCGGTTCAGCAATTGTGTCCTCAGCACTCATATCAAGGTTACGTTGCATATTTTCTACTTTGACATCCATTTCATCTAAAGCCCGTCGAAGGCGGTAGATGGAATAATCAAAAGCGGTAAACAGTTCTGTCAAAAAACGACTGGAGGCAGAATTCGTCAAATCGCGTTGATGTTCTAAGATGCTATCCATAAAGACAGTCTGCATGCGTGGAACAAACGCTTTCCAAAGACTTTTGATATTCTCATAAGCCTCCGGATTGATTTTGTGCGGCATTGTGGAGGAACCAACCAGTTGTGGGTTATATTTCCTACCCACCTCAGCAATTTCTGTACGATAAAGATGACGCATGTCGTCCGCAAAATTCGCAAGTACTGTATATGCGGCAGTGACATGATATGCCACATCAGAGATAAACTCCGGTTCTACACACTGCGTTGAGGTATGCGTGTCGGACGGTTTCAAACCGAGTAGTGCCAGAAAATCCGCCTCTATCTGTTCTGGATGCTCATGGATCAAAGACAATCCATTAAATGCCCCGACAGCACCCGAAAACTGTCCACGTAGGTTCTGTCCTGCCTCATGTATTTTCTCAATCCGTGTGCCGAGCCTGCTAATGTAAAGTGCTAAAGCATACCCGAAGGTTGTCGGTTCGGCGTGTTGACCGTGTGTCCTGCCGATCTGTGGAGTTTCGGCATGCTGGCGTGCTAAGTCAATCAGCTGCCTTTCCAATGCAACCATATCGGGAACAATTATATTTTCAATCAGTGCTTTAAAACGCAATGCAGTTGCAGTATCTAAGATGTCAGCAGAGGTTGCAAACAGATGGATGTATGGGCGCGCTTCCGGGCTGATTTTGCTTCGTATCACATTGACAAGCGAGCGGATGTTGTGTCGAATTCGCTTCTGTTCCTCGTAGACCTCCTCTGCGGTTACCTGATCTACCGCTTTTTCCACTTCATCGGCAATTGCGGATGAACAGACACCGTAGTTTGCCAACGTGCGTGTCAACGCTGCCTCCACCTTTGCCTGATAAGTGACATACCCTACCTCAGAGACATAAGGCAGAAGTCGTTTCATGAATACTTCATCGCCGCCATAATATCTAAAGTCTAACGGACTGACGGCTTCATATAGCTGCATAGAACATTTCTCTCCAAGTTTTTTGGGTTTATTGTATATTAAAGTGTTAAGAATGTAAAGGGTTTTGTTTGCATAAGGGTGTGTAATGCTTTTACAATTGTTTGTTCATGAATTACACCTTTCTGTAGGAGCGACCTCCCGGTCACGACAAGGAAATCAACGATATGAATCATGGCGAATGCCCTGCGTGCATTCGCCCAATGGCATTCCCCGGATTTCGCGAATTTCACGGCGTGCTTCAGAATCACGGAATTCTCGGAGTACACGGAAAACACGGAAAAGACCGCTGCTACGGATCGTATTGCTTAGTTATGGATTATTCTTTTCAATAAATGTTCATGGGGGTGTCTTTTCCGCGTCTTCGGTGTACTCCGAGAATTCCGTGATTCCTCACACAAAGGAAATATGAAATTCCCTAATTGACACTTATAGTGACAAGAACTTTACACATCCCTACCTACATTTTACCAACTGAAGATATTTCTTTACTTGCAATTTTGAATAGTCAAACTTTTTCTTTGGTATGCGCGACACAAGTTTCAGAGTCTCAACGATCCTTGGGCGGGCGGTGGCTTACGTTTTATCGCACAATATATGCGGCATGTCCCAATTGCACATCGAACTGAGGAGCAGAAAGCAGAATTATCAGAACTGGTTGAACGGATATTGGCAAACTCGAATAGTCCGTAGGTGCGCGAAATTGAGCGGGAAATAGATGCATTGGTGTATGAACTGTATGAGTTAACGGATGCGGAAATTGAATTGATTAAGCAGACATATCGAGATGCAGGGATGGATGTTTGAAATTGAAACAACGGGTGTGTAAAGTTTTGGTTACTTGTCTGAACCAGGATTTTCNNGATTTTCAGGATTTACAGATTACCAGGATTATGAGTTTGAGGTAGGACGCACCATTCATAAGTTGGCATAAATCTGTGTAAAAAACTATTGATGAGGTAATCCTGAAAATCTGTAAATCCTGAAAATCCTGGTTCAGACAAGTAACCAAAACTTTACACACCCACGATAACCCTTTGATTTTCCAACAAATTTGTGATATACTTTGAGAAACATTGCCGCGAGATACCAACCACAAAAGGAGAAATTGTCCTCTTACTTAACGATTACAAGGTTTTTCAAATCTGCCCAGGTAGTCGTGAATTTTCCTTGCGGTTCAACGTTGAGTGGATTCATCAGTTCCGATAAATTTGACGCACTTAACGCCCTATTATAGATAACGATTTCGTCTATGCGACCTTCAAACCAGTCTACATCCCTACCTCTGCCGGTGTCATCATGGTACTTTGTATGTTGGCTGACATGCGCGATACCTATATCTTGTCCGTGTGCTTGGAGTAATGTTCCTTTTGCTTTTCCGATAAGTTCTCCATCCATCCACATCTCAAATTTGTTGGATTCCACCTTATTCGTACCATTGCGTATGACTAAAGCCACGTAATACCATTTTTTGGACATTATGTCTTTATATAGGTATGAACCGTTCCAGTTGAGAGTCGGTATATTCCAAGCCCCGACGTAGACCCTACTATTGTAGACATATATGGCTAACCCCTTCGTTGCACCACCTGCTTCAAAAAGTATTTGTTTTTGTATTCGCTTTACACTGTCACAGTAAAACAGGACACCGACGGTACGGTTGGGAAATGTACCACCAGTATTAATTCCTCGAGAATCCGGTATCTTAATACCTTGACCTCTGACAAATTCCAATGCGTTTCCAGTGAGACCGTCAACAGATTTCGGTTTTCCAGTTAACGTGCCATGCAACCTTCTGCTTGAGCTGTCTCTTGCAGTTCCGTCCTCAAAATTCCAATATGCGTCCGGTCTTAATGGAACAGCATTGACATCTAAAACTATCATAGATATAAAAATCAAGACGGTGTAATAGAGTGATATTTTGGCACACCTTTTGGTTCTGTTTGTAAATAAAACTTGCATTTCATATTTACCTCTTTTCTATCAACTTATCAGATTATTTCAGCATAACAGTTCATTTATTAATTTACAAGAAAAATCTGATGTTATAATCAGAATCATTAATGACCATAACCTTTGATTATCCCTTAAATCTGTGATATACTTAAGGCATAATATGAAAGCGATACGATTAAAAAAAGAGGTTTATGAACAAAGTAGTTTCTGCAATTGACATGCAACAAACATTTATGGAGAATCCCATGAATACCTTAAACGACTTTGAAATCAAACAGAGAAAATATATGCCTGTATTTCCAAAAGCAAATGGAAAATTAACCAGTTACATTGTAGGCTATCCATGTGAGGACGACGAACCTATGGCAGCAACCGATTTTCACGCTGAACAGATAACAACATTAGGTGACCAACTTAAACGACATTTTGCAATCAACAAACTGATACACGTCGGTATGGACAGTTTTATCTATTATAAAGAAGGAGACATCACAAAATGTGTTGCACCTGATATCTACATCGTGTTTGGTGTTGAAAAATATCCGTTACGCCGCAGTTTTTATACTTGGGCAGAGGGTGCAGTCCCTGTTACGGTTATTGAATTTATCTCTGATGCAACTGCACATCAAGATAGAACAAAAAAAGTTGAGTTATATTTGAAGGATATAGGTGTTCAAGAATACTTTATACACCAACCTGAAATGAAAAAACCTGCTGAATTCCGTGGTTGGAAGCGGTCGACTTCAGGTAACATCTTAGAGATTGAACCCGATGCTGAAGGCGGGTTGTTTAGCGAAACGTTGAACCTATGGTTTCGATGGAAAGAAGATTTGACGACACATGTTAGATTATTACGACCCTATCTACCTGATGGAACTCCCATACCCACTTCTATGGAAGAGAAACACATGAAAGAACATGAACAGAACTTACGGGAACAGGAACAAAACAGACGGCAAGCAGCGGAAGAAAAAGCAAAATTGTTAGAAGATGAGATTAAACGGTTGCAGGCGCAGCTTGCAGAACGGCAGAATGATGATGAATAGAATATGTCAATTCTGGGAGTGAGTTATTGGAAGGGTGCAATTCTCATCAAGTTAAACCGATAGTATCCTACAACCGATCCACTGTATATGCATCCAGTAGTGCTTCATCCATTTCAACACCAAAACCTGGTGCATCGTTGAGTGTAAAATATCCATCTTGCGGAGAAGGGTGTAAACGGTGATACAATTCACTTTCAATGCCATCGCGGGACGGACCAAACGTCTCTGCCATGCATAGTATCGGCAAACAAGCCGTGAGATGCAGCCCCCAAGGGGTGCCTGCTTGATGGAGCCAAGTTGGGATGCCGAGTTCCGCAGCTTCGCGTGCGATCCGCAGACATTCTGTCCAACCACCTGCCCAACTCACATCCGGTTGTATCATATCTGCTGCCTCCCATCGCAAGAGTTCACGAAATCCGTATCGTGTGAATTCATGCTCACCTGATACAATCCAAGTCGACTCTATTTCACGTACCAATTGTGCCATACCCGCATAGTCATCAAGCGGTATTGGTTCTTCAATCCATTTGAGATTAAGGCACTTCGTTTCGTTGGCAAAACGCAAGGTATAATCTACATCCCAACGGAGGTAGATATCTGCCATCAGTTCTACGCCCGGTCCGATAGCATCACGTGCTGCTTGGATCATCTCAATGTTCTGTTTGTAACCATCTTCACCCTCTGCCAGTCCATTTCTTAGCGGAAGTTTGCAAGCGGTAAATCCATTTTCTGCGTAGTAACCGACATCAGTTCCTGTTGCATAAGCAGGTATCTCAAGACGCGGCGTATCCGTAAAAAGACTATAGACCGGGACATCCAATATCTTTCCACACAAGTCAACAAGGGCGAGTTCAATCCCACTCAAAGCGTAAATCACCAGTCCACGTCGTCCATAGATAGAGGTGATATGATATAGATGTTCCCAAATCTCCTCTACATCCAGCGGGTCACGACCGATCACAAAATGTTGCAGATGTTTCTCAATAATCAATGCCCCTGCAAGTCCTCCGCCACCAAGCCCGTATCCCTTTAAGCCTTTGTCTGTAGTGATTTCAACAATTAACGCACCAGCTTGTGCAGCAAAAGGACCTCGCCAATCGACATGAACATTTTTGGAGGAAGTCTGTCTTGGCATATCACCTTTTGCAAAACCGAGAGTTGGCATTGCACGCGGGTTTAAGTTCACATGCCAAGTACGGATACCTGCCACAGTGTGACGCGTTTTCGCTTGTGTTTTCCACTGCGGATCAAACATTTTGTTGGTACTTTGCATAGTCTGATTCCTAAGTCTTTGATAATGTAATACCATTTCTATATGATAATCCTACATTATTTCGTAGGTCGGGTAGAGCTTGCGAAACCCGACACATTTAGTGCCTGTCGGGTTTCGCAAGCTCTACCCATAAGCGTCAATTTAGGGGCTACTCAACCCCATTTCCCTCTTGTTGGAGGGGTTTCTAACCCCGATAGCAGAAGGGAACGGCATAAAATCGGGGTTAGAAACCCCTCCAACAAGAGGTTCATTTCTTAAATTGACACCCGGGGAATGTTATATAGCATTCATACCGTTGATTTATGGGTTTCGCTTCGCTCTACTCGACCTACGGAAATGGTATTATATATTAGAGATGGTATTACAAAAAAATGGCAGGCATCCAAAAAAGGAAACCTGCCTGTAGGTAGGTTATGTGAATGAGCGTTATTTGTCGTCAAGCTGCAACTGCTTGATAACCGAGTCAGCAATATCTTTCTCAAACTCTTGTAAGAGGATTTCCTTCACAATAGAGATTTTGTCAGTTGATGGTTTATAAGACGAGATGTCTTTTATTTTATCAACGATGTGCTGCTTCATCTCGCTTGTCCTTCTTTGTAACACATCTCTACTCTTCTGATCAGGATAAAACTTTTTAAATTCTTCTTGCGTAAGGTCTGGCACAACGAGAATATCAAAGTATTGTTGTTCTAAGTCCTCATGCAATAATGTTATTTGAGATTGCACATCAGTACGAAATTCAGCCACAGATTTCTCAAAAACTTCTTGCAGCTTATGGATTGTGCCTTTCTTTTGACTCGGACTACGTCCTGTTAACTGAGGTTGTATAGACCTTAAATAATTTGGGTCTTCTTCCATTTTTTGCAGTAAGTCGTTGTAGAATGCAACCTTTTCTGTATTAGAAGCGTTGACCGATGGCTCCGGTAGAACATTTGGTTCTGTTCCAAAAAACTCATGTAGAAGAGGCATCATAGGTTCCCATGCTTCATCCATTGCTTTTTTCCAGCGTCTGGCTGCATGGATCTTTTGAGTAAGCTCCTCATATTCAAGCGACCAACCTTCACTTTTTTTGTCCATCTCTTGAAGAATTTTATTCCAATGATCAACGCTTGCATACAGTTCACTATCACTAACCGGGACATCCTTTTCGATTTTAGCAATTTCATCAAGTAACGCTTCCAAAAACGCTTCTTCATCAGGCAAAACGCTAACAGCTGATTTTATTGATTCATTTTTATTAGGCAATTCGTTTTCAATAGTTTCCATAGATCGGGACGGTTTGTTTTGGATTATAGGTTGAGCTTTTTGCACGGAAAGTTTGTCTTGTTTCGTCTGTTTTGACGATTTCCAAATAATAGCAGCTCCTGTCCCCAATAATAGAAAAACTAATACTAAGCAGATTCTTTGGTAAAATACACGCATACCTTGTTCCTCTTTTTTCTTTAGCAAGTGGTAAATTACAATGACTGATTTCTTCCTAACAAAAAATGATTTACCATTTATAGTAAAATCTATAATTATTTGGGCACCTGTAACGGACGCAATCCCCCTTTATCCCCTCGCAAGCGAGGGAAAGCGGGACCTGGTGTATTGAAAGTGCCCAATTAATTCTAAAATCTACTTTCAGGGAATTCATCAAATCTACTATCAGGGGATTCGTCTGTACTATCAGGGAATTTATCTGGGAATTGTGATTTTAAGAACTCCCATATCACATCTATTTGTTGCTGTTGCTCAGCATCAAGTTGTTCATTAGCAGTCAAACGCTCAGAGAACTCCGAAAGCGCGGTTTGTAAGTTAGCTATAGCAACCTGCATTTCTGCTTGTTTTTTTTCCATTTCCTGTTGTTTAGCCGTTAATTCTGCCAATTTATCATAACTTAAAGCCTCAGCTTCTTTCCACAAATTATATTCCGCAGGGAGAACAAAAGTTCCTAAAGTATAGAGTGTTTTACTAATACTTGCTTTCTCAAGCTTATAAATTGCTAAAGCGATTGTCGGGTTAGTTGTTTGTGATTGCCAATATTTTTTTATACCTTTCCAATAGTCATAGTACTCCTGTAATTCCTCTATTTCAGAAGGACTATCTACCCCCTCCATACGTTCTGAGAAGTATTCCATTTGTTCAATTGCCTGATCTCTAAGAGTTTCAGCTTCCTTGAGTTGTTTTTCTGCTTTAGAAATATTAGCATTTACTTCTGCAAACTTTTTAACCCAAGTTTGTAAATATGCGACTTCTTCTCTAAATCCTTTCTCGAGTTCGTCTGCTTTACCTTTTAGGCTTAATGCCTCGACTTCGAGTAGTCCAATAGTAATTCCTAAAATTTCAATCCCATCCTTAGATATTTGTCAAAACATTCCAAGCCACTACGACCTTAGGCCATAGGGCATAGGCTAAAAATGCAGTAGTACATAAGAGTGTAACCAGCATTACGATAAAGATGCTGCGTCGGTCAATATGTTGTCTCAATGTTGACATGCTACGTTCTCCTTTTTGTTTGATAAAAGCTGTCAATAAAACTGTTTTATGATTTGACAGTTCCAAAGAAGAAATATGTTGGCAGGAAAATAAGAACCAGTGCTGTCAACTGTTCCCTTTGGGCGCACTGGTTTCCATTTTTATAGCATTAAAATATTTACTATGATAAAATGAAAACCAACCCTGTCATACTCATTCTATGGCATGGCTACGCGCTGATCGTGCTCCTACACTTTCGGCGCGCCCCATTCTGGGGATTGCGTGCCCGGCGTAACACACCTAAAACGTGCATTTCTAACACCTTGTATGCAAGTATAACACTTTTGCACTTAATAATGCAACAATTTTTTTTTCAAATTAATTCGCAAAAGTGTATAGGGTGGGAATATTAGCAGGGAATTCTGACAGGAAGTAACGATGAAAGAGTGGCGATAAACATCTCAGTTTCATCTGGATACCATTGAGTTCTACACAATACTAAGGAATATCTGGCGTGAATAGAAAATGGACATAAAGCATTCCCTTTCTGCACTTATTCTACAACATCCTGATGTTTTATTCAACATGACTTCACAATTTATTCAGGGGCATTCAATTTGTTACAAAGCATCATTGTTGGAGGGGTTTCTAACCCCGATTTCCCCTGCTGTGTATCTCCAATCGGGGTTAGAAACCCCTCCAACAGCAATGAAACCCGACAATTGAATGCTTCTGACAATTTATTAAGAAAAAAACTAAAAAAATCGCTTTTTTTAAACAATTTGCTTGACAAAACGTTATAGTATATTGTAATATATATCTTTGGCAGATTTTGCATATATTTTTTACACAAGGAGAGGAGAAGAATGGAAACCGAGTTTTTCGGTGACACACAAGATATTGAAGGTGTTGACACCTTCATAAATGAAGTTTATCCGTCGGAAGAAACGGAGAATGCGAATGAATACAAAGGGAGCGATAGAAGCGCACTCACAAGTTGGTTGCGCAGCGTCGCTGGACACCGTTTATTAACGAGAGAAGAGGAAGTTGAATTAGCAAAAAGAATTGAAGCTGGTGATACTACTGCACGTGACGAACTCGTTCAAGCAAATCTTAGACTCGTTATCTCCATCGCAGTCAGGTACCAGGGAAACAAAGTCCCGCTTGAAGACCTAATTCAGGAAGGAAATATCGGACTAATCAAAGCCGCAAGCAAATTTGATTACCGGAAAGGATTTAAATTCAGTACTTACGCTATTTGGTGGATTAAGCAATCTATAATGCGCACACTTGACAACTTCGCACGATCTATACGATTACCCGCATATATCGTCGCAAAAATGAACAAGTTTGATGCAACCTATGCAGCACTATGCCAAGAACTACAGCGAGAACCCACACGGGCCGAAATCGCTAACGCTCTTGACCTAACTTTGCAGCAGGTAGAGGAAATCCTAACGTTTAACGCTGATACTATCTCTATGGATTTACCCCTCGGGGATGACCCATCTTCACGCTCGGCTGCTACTTTAGGTGACCTAATTGAAGACCCCGCAACCGCATCGGAAGATGGACCTATAGGAAAATTGATCACACAAGACCTTGTAGAACAATTCCTTAGCAAACTACCAGAACGGGAACAACAAGTCCTAAAAATGCGTTTCGGTCTTGATGACGGTGAACGCAAAACGCTTAGAGAAATCGGAGACGCACTCGACGTTACAAGAGAACGAATCCGACAACTGGAAATATACGCCATTTCTCAATTAAGCAACCTTTATAACGAAATGGGAGAATTCCGCACCGAATACACAGCAGATCAAACTGCTGCATAACGCGGAAACCTAAAGGACACTTATGAAAAATCTAATAAAGAAACTCGCGGGAAATGAAAAAACATTATTAAATGTTACAAAAACCGCACAAGAGAAAATTCAAGGTGTTATTGAAAATGAAGAGGTTGAAGTAGAAGGACTGCGAATCAGCATTGAAGGTCGCAGTGCTTCTGCTTTTCAATACAGCCTCGGCTTAGCAACAGAAACTGAAGAAGACGACATCGTCATTGATATGGGCCCTTTTAAAGTACTTGTTGACCCAAACAGTGCTGACGACCTAAAAGGGGCTGTCATTGACTATGTTGAAGACCTAAACTCAAGCGGTTTCAAAATAGACAACCCAAATACGCCAACTTGGGATAATCCAAAAGCACAGAAAATACAAGAGTTGATTGATGAACGCATCAATCCCGCTGTCGCTGCACACGGTGGACAGATTGAACTTCTCAACGTCGAAGACGATGCAATTTATATACACATGGGGGGCGGATGTCAAGGTTGTGGTATGGCAAATGCAACCCTCAAACACGGCATTGAAGCCATGATACAAGAGGTGTTCCCAGAAATCAAGCAGGTCATTGACACTACCGACCACGCCGCAGGCACAAATCCCTACTACGCCAGCGGAAATTAGTAGAATTATCCTCCCATTCAATAGACGTTATACACCTCTTCTGTAGGATCGACCCGGGGAATGCCATACGCGCATTCGACGTTAATTTGGTAGGGACAACATGTTATAGAAAATGCATCCCCTTCTAGTTCTTCAGTCCCGTAGGGACGATATGTTTATAGAAAGATGTTGTCCACCCCTCTTGAGTTCCGTAGGAACGATATATCTCAAAACACGCCAACAATAAATATGCCGTTCCTACGGAACTCAAGAAAGATAGATTATCACATATCTATAAACATAACGTCCCTACGGGACTAAAGAGAATAAAAGTTTGTACCTCTGTGAAAAAACTTTACATACCCCGCAATAATTTTTGGGTTGACATTTTTGGAAACCAATTTATAATTTAATGACGTTATTCGGTTTGGCATAAACATAAGGGATTTTCATACGTGGTAAGGTTTTTAATCCCAAGAACACAAACCGAATTCCAGATACGAAGGATTTGAGCAACGGCAAATGCACAGATCCGGCACTTTTAGGTTAGTTGAATAAATTCCTCCGGAATCCTGAATTTGCAACATATTTTCATTGGGTTATTATGGGGTGTGAACGCGCAATAAAACGCACATCAACCCCCTAAACCCCTTATCAGTGGGACTCCATCTCCCCTCGCTTGCAAAGGGGATAAAGGGAGGTTCTCAAATAGAAATGGTATTATATCATCAACCATCTTTGGCAAAAGAAGATTATGGTGAGTGTATAATTAATTCTAAAATCTACCATAATAAAGGAGAATGAACATGATGACATTCATAAAAGGCTTTTGGAAATCCTCCTTGCTCGGTGCACTCAGTGCACTTGTACTACTCTACATCGGGACACTTATTTACAACGGACTGCCCCCAAACACAACACAAGAAGTAGTAGACGCAAACAAACACAACACCGCAAAACCGCCCGGGGCAGCACCCGGCGGCTATTGGCATGGTGACCAATGGCACGACGCTCCGCATACCTCACCACCAAAAATTAAACGGGCGAGGCCCGACACCCGCCAAAATCGCGCACTGAAGAATATTGGATCTATCCTACCTATCACAAGCCCCATACCGCCGCCACTCCTCCCAACGGATATCCAATCGCGCCTTGATCAGTTATATAAGGAAATGGTTATTGCAGGAACAATGTACAAAATACAGGATGGTGAAAAAGTCGTAACTGAGACAGCATATAAAAGAAATTTTGAGATACTCGTTGGTGGTATGACCCCAGAGGATGCCGTTGCCTTCCTTGAAACATATCAAATTTATAATCCCTATCCAGACTACGATTTAACATACGACGGACACATTCATCTGAAGGGAAGTACTCTTACATTCCCTGATAGAGGGTATAGTTATGATAGAGGCGTACATATCCAACAAGCCGAAGACGTTAATGGGGACGGTGTTATTGATAATTCGGACCTAAACATAGTTGCGTCAAACATAACTGATCCCCAAACGTATGTTTGGTCTCTTGCAGATGTTAACAATGACAGGAGCATCAACATATCAGATTTGGTGCTTGTGGCACAAAAATTAGGCAATACGGCTACCGAATTCCCACATCTGCCTGAAGACGTTAATGGAGACCGTGTTGTCAATATTTTGGATCTACTCGTGGTTAGTTCAAACATGGGGCAGAGCGGAACAACACATACTGCCGATGTTAACTGCGACGGAACTGTTAATATTTTAGATTTAGTGCGGGTGGCATCTGCATTTGGGTATACGGTTGCCTCCTCCCCCTGAAGAATAGCACGTTTGATGTCCAAGATACGGTAGGTGCGGTTTTCTAACCGAACCTACCTGAGACAGGGTAGACCGCGCTAAATTGACACATACTGGTTTCGTTTGTGATCTACCTAACCTACAAGGAAGTAAAGAGGGGACTGGATAATGAAGACCAAATTCTTTTCAATTTTAATTGTTTTATTCACGGCACTTGCATTTACCCTGAACACCTTTGCACAAGATACACCACAGTGGCAACGATGGCAACTGCCCGAAGGTGCGAAAATGCGTCTCGGTAAAGGTGGTATAATTGAGATAGCATATTCTCCAGATGGCACGCGTTTAGCAGTGGCAGGATCCATCGGAATTTGGCTCTACGATGCGGAGACTGGTGAGGAGCTTGACCTACTCACAGGGCATACAGGCAGAGTTATTAGTGTCGTATTTAGTCCGGATGGAAAAAAAAATCGCAAGTGGGAGTACAGACAGAACTATTCGTCTGTGGAATGTGGACACAAGTGAACACATCAGCACACTCATAGGACATAAAGGTACAGTCCTTAGTATAGCGTTCAGTCCGGATGGAAAAAAAAAATCGCAAGTGGGAGCAGCGACCATACTCTCCGTCTGTGGGATACCGATACAGGCACATCCCTCTACTCACTCACAGGACATCAGGGTCGGTCTGTTAACTCATACGAAATATTTAGCTCTCATGCCTACCTTAGCGTTGCGTTCAGTCCGGATGGGAAGACAGTTGCAGGCGGTAATCAAATAAGTCTTATCAACCTGTGGGATGTGGATACAGGCAGGCACCTCCGCACGCTTATAAAGAATTATGATCATGGGGAGGTCCTTAGCGTGGTATTCAGTCCGGATGGAAAAAAAATCGCAAGTGGCGGTAGCGACGGCACTGTCCGTCTGTGGGATGCGGACACAGGCACACTTCTCTATAGACGCAGCGGGATTACAGAGCATTTTGCTTTTGTTCGTAGTGTCGTTTTCAGTCCGGATGGTAAAATACTTGCAAGTAGCAGTAGTCACCGCGGTACTATCCATCTGTGGGATGCGGACACAGGTACACCTCTTCGTGTACTCACTGGGCATGCGGAGGGGACTTATAACGTAGTGTTCGGTCCGGATGGAAAAAAATCGCAAGTAGTGGAAATGACAGCACTATCCGTTTGTGGGATGCTCACACAGGACAACCCCTCCGCAAACTCACTGAGCATCTGTTTTTATCCTCTAACGTTGAGTTTAGTCCGGATGGGGAAATAATCGCAAGCGGCAGCAACAAAGGTACTATCTATCTGTGGGATACGGACGCAGGTAGTCTTCTTCGTCTCCTCACGGGACATGATCTTCGGGTTGATAGTGTAGTGTTCAGCCCAGATAACAAAAAAATGGCAAGTTACGGTGCGGACGGCACTATTCGTCTGTGGGATGCGGACACAGGACAATACATCCGCACAATCAGAGAGTATGGTGGTAGCATTGTGTTGTTCAGTCCAGATGGAAAAAAAATTATCAGTAGCAGTTACGACGGCACTATCTATCTGTTGGATGCGGACACTGGCACACTCCTCCGCACAATCACAGTACCTGTAAGTTCTGGCAGTAGTCTCGCGTTTAGCCCGGATGGGAAAAAGATCGTAAGTGAAGATGGTCGCAACCGCTCTATCCACCTGTGGGATGTGGACACAGGTAAACTTCTCCACACAATCACACATGCCGGTTTTGTCGATATCGTCACATTTAGCCCGGATGGCAGGACAATCGCAAGTGGTAGTAGCAGTTTAAATGGAGACGGCACTATTAGTCTGTGGGATGCCGATACAGGAGAACCTCTACGCACTCTTACAGGGCATACGGATTTCGTTACTAGCCTCACCTTCAGTCCGGATGGCAGGACAATCGCAAGTGGCAGTAGAGACGGTACGGTGCTTCTATGGGATATTGCACCATCACAACTACCCGAAGATGTCAATAACGATGGTGTCGTCAATATTCAAGACTTGGTTATAGTGGCGAACGCTTTTGGAGAAACAGAACCGGATCTTAACGGTGACAGTGTTGTTAATATTCAGGACTTAGTTATTATAGCAGCAGCATTTGGGAATACGGCTGCTACCTCTGAAGAATAGCAGCACAATCAATACTTGCAGAGATAGAGATCTGGTAGGAGCGACCTCCTGGTCGCGACCCGGGGAATGCCTTATGGTGTTCATATCGTTGATTTGAAAATCCTGGTTCAGACAAAAAGCGTATTCTGCCGAGTCCAAAAATCTAATTTATCAAACTCAAGTTATCTTAAGCAATCCCTGCAATTGCATCAGTCTTTTCCGCGTTTTCCGTGAAATCCGTGAAATCCGCGATTCAGAACCCAATCCGCGAGTCAAATCCTTTTTATTTCAGCCCCTATATTGTTCGGATACGTAATAAAGCAATTCCCCCCATCTGGCAATGTCTTCAAATATGCTTCGGTCTTCTGCTTCAATTCTTCAATGTCATCACTCAACGCACAAACCGCTGGCCCCCAACTACTCACACCAGCACCTAACGCCCCATTAGCCTGCAAGAAATCAAGCGTTTGTCTCAACTCATCACCTTGCGCATCAATCTCTACCTGTTTCCATCCAAAAGTCTGAATCTCATTCATCGCCGCCCCAAAACTACGCATATCGTTTTCAAGAATCGCAGGTAAGATTTGCAACAGCAGAAGATGACACAACCTCGGTGCAACAGACGCAGGTTGGGGACACAGTGAACGAAAAAGTTCCAATTCCGCATCACCATAAATACGTGAACAATTCGGCATCACAATAAGTAAAGGGGCCTTTGGAAAGTCATATCGGAGTAAAGTCGGAGGCGGAGAAACAGCATCGGTCGCAGCGGATGGGAGAAAAGAGAATTTCTGTTCAGGATACCGATGACCACCATCAACAATGAAGCCACCCTTATCAAACGCGGCAATACCGATACCAGAAGTACCACCACGCCCCACAGCATTCGCTAAGTCCAGAACACTTAACTTAAGATCATACAACGTATTCACAGCAGCAGCGATACCGAGAGAGAGTTGAGTCCCAGAACCGAAACCGCTATGCGTTGGGATTTCAGATAAAAATGTTAGATTGATGCCGGGAAAATCGTAAGCACTCTGTAGACGTGAAAGAATCTCATAGGAACGCTCACGGTAGGAAACAGATTCAACCTGAATATCTTTGGCACGCTCAGCAATAAACTGGAAATTCGGTTCAGCGATGGCTAATCCAAATCCACCATCAATGCGACCGAGTTGTCCATTCAAGTCTATCAGCGAGAAATGAAGGCGGGATGGGGTGGTGATACTGACCTTATTTATTGGGGTATTAGTCGCGTCGTTCATCTCGCTCAATGAGGCCGTCCCGAATATGAAGGACGCGTCTTGCATGTTCCGCTACTTCCGGTTCATGCGTCACCATTATAATTGTATTCCCTTCCTCATTAAGCCGGTCAAAAATAGCCAAAATCTCAGCACCAGAACGTGTATCCAAGTTTCCTGTCGGTTCATCTGCAAAAAGTAATGATGGTTTGTTCACAAGCGCACGCGCAATCGCTACACGCTGCACCTGTCCACCAGATAACTCCGTAGACTTGTGGTCAACCCGATCCGCCAAACCAACCGCCTCCAATGACTCAAAGGCTCTACGTTTTCGTTCTTTCCTACCCAAACCTGAATAGATAAGTGGAAGTTCAACATTGTGAAGCGCACTTGTTCGCGGAAGCAGGTTAAATGACTGAAATACAAACCCTATCTTCTTATTACGAATATCAGCAAGCCGGTTATCCGAGAGTTGACCGACCTCTTCACCTTCAAGAAAATACTCACCATCTGTCGGGGTCGCAAGGCAGCCCAGAATATCCATCATAGTAGACTTACCAGAACCAGAAGGACCCATAATCGCAATGAACTCACCCGGATCCACTGTGAAACTCACGCCACGCAACGCATGAACCTGCACATCACCCATCTCATAGACCTTCGTTATGTCTCTAACATCAATTAACATCTATAAACATATTCCTTTGTTATTTCTTATCTTTATTCTCCTCACCCTTCGTCAATTCCATCATAGACGGCACAAAGACACGATCCCCCTCTTTCAATCCATGCACAACTTCAAAATGAGTCTTGTTCCGGCGACCAACCTTTAAATGCGTCTTAACCCCTTTTTCCTTGTCTTTTTTGTTCGGTTTTTCACCTGTATCCAGCTTAACAAAATGATGACGCTCACTCTTAATTTCCGCCTCTACACCAGGCAGCATGTTGTTTTCAGATATAATGATCGTTATTTCTGTAGGACCAGGCCGCATTCCCATTGGCGTTTCATCAAACAATACTTCAAGATTACCACGGGTTTCCGTTGGTGAAATCTTAGACACTTGCCCATCGAACCGTTTGCCAATCAGGTTTTGGACCTTCAATTTCTGTCCTTGCTGAAATCTGCCGAGAGTATCTGAATCCAGAGTGGCTTTCACTGAAAATACTTCCGGACTCAAAACCACGGGTATCGGAATCTGAAGAATATCGGGTTTCTCAAATACCACAATGTCTATGTCCGCAGACATACCCGGTAAGAGTTTAGGTCCCTCTTCCGGTATATTTACCTCTATATCAACCTCAAAGGTGATTACAGCATTTCCGCCACTCTGATTACGTTGCGTGGAACTGGGGGATATTTCACTCACAAACCCATCAAAAGTCCTGTTCCGAAAACTATCTACACGTATCTCAACCCGCTGTCCCTCTTTTATCCTCCCAATTTCCACCTGATTGATCTGAGTTTTCACAATCATCTGCGACAAGTCAGCAATACGCATGATCGCTTCACCCCGCGAAAAGGCTGAACGCCCCGATGTGATAATCTCGCCCTCCTCTACTGAAAGCCGCGTTATCGTTCCTGTCATCGGTGCTTTCACTGTCGTCCATTCATAACGTTCCTGCTGCGATTTCAGACGGCTTTCCGCCTGCAGAAGATTCGCCTGCGCACTCACTTTCGCATGTTTTGTCAATGCTTTCTCTTCTTCGCTGGTCTCTTCCGTCTGTGTGAGTCTTGTCTTTGCATTTTCTAAGTCCGCTTTCAGCTGCTTTTCCTGGGCATCCTGCGACTCCTTCACTGTTTCAACGTTCTTCTTATTTAACGCAAGTGTCGCCTCACGACTCTTAATCGCCTCCTCCATCGCATTGATACTCTCTTCCTGCGACTTAATCGTTTCCTGTTGAGATTCTACACCTTTCTGTGCCGTCTCATACTGAGATTGATTCAAGACGAGCTGTTTCTGAGATTGCTCCAACGCTTGTTCGGAAATTAACTCCTTTTTATACAAATCTTCGTTACGCTTGTGTTCTGCTTGAGTTGTCTCAAACGTAATCTTTGCTGACTCAACATTAACCTTTGCACGATCAAGTGTGAGTTTATCTTGTGTTAATTTGATTTCTGCCTGCTTCAGTGAAATCTTATCGCGGTTCAGTAAGTTTGTAGTCGTCATCACAAGCGTTTGTGCTTCATTTATACGCTGCTGTTTGTTCACTGCAAATGAGGCGAGAGAGGCTTCTAACTTTGCCACTGTATTCTTAGATTGAAGATACTCACTTGTTTCACGCTTTTCCGCAATCTGGATTCTCAAATCTGCTTGTTCCAATTCCGCTTTACGCGCATCACGATTCGCCTCTGCCTGCTTCATCTCCTCTAAAATCTGTTCGTCATCGATTTTGAGCAGCGGGGCACCTGCCTGAACAAAATCCCCCTCCTCAACGTAGATTTCTACGATCTCTCCCTCAACATTGGAGCGTACATCCACCTCTATAAATGAACGAATCGTACCAGATTCCTGAACCTTAACAACGAATTTACCACGCCGCACGACTTCGCGTTTATCCTCTTCGCCATCTTTCTTACCATTAGAGTTTATGCGTGTCGCACCAATCACACCAAAAGCAATTACAACTATGGCAACTGCACCAATAATATACCACTTTCTACCAATTTTCATAGCTATTCAAGAACTCCCATAGCATCACGCAACCGCGCCAATGCTATTTTGTAATCGTAAAACGCATTCACCTGATTTGTCAACGCTTGTGCATAACTCGTCTGCGCATCAAGCACCTCAAGCAAAATCGCCTTTCCTACTTTATACCTCTCTTGAATTATATCTAAACTCAACTGTGCATTGACTACCTGAGTATCAGATATTTCTACTGCCGTTTCACTCTGTTTCAAATTGAGATAACTTTGCCTTACGCCAAGAGCAACGGATCGCTCCAAGTCGGTAGCATTCTCTCGCTCTTGTTCCAATTGCATGCTTTGCTCTTTCACACGATTCCCCAATACACCACCATCATATAACGTAAAATTAAGGGACGCACCAACACTCCAACTCCGAAAATCTGAAAAATTCTGACGCACCCGCAAGTAATCATCCAAATTCACCGCATAATCTACATTCGCATTCAAACGAGGCCAACGTTGTAACTTTGATAGTGTTAAACTCCATTCCTGCTGCTTTAACTGCGCATCAGTCTCCTTAAACTCCGGACGATTATCAAGGGCTGTCTGTATCGCCTCCTCAACTGTAATCTCTATCTTTTCAATCGTTCCACGCTCCAAATACAACTGGTAAGATTCATCTACTGCTACAGTTATTAACAGCCCCGGATCCAAACCCATCAAACGAGGCAAAGTCGCTTGTGAAATCTGAAGTGAATTTTGATTTCTCAGTAAACTCAGTTGACTGTTCGCCTCTCGCACCCTAGCTGTCGCAACATCCGCAGGAATCAGAACTCCCGCATCTTTCAAAGCAATCGTCTGTTCCGTGTTTTCCACTGAACGGGCTAACACATCCTCACTCACCTTAACAAGCTCTGCATCCTTAAGCACATCGTAGTACGCTTGCGTTATTTGAAGAATCAAACTCTGTTTGATACCCTCATTTCGACTGGAGGTCGCATTCAAAGACTCTTTCGCCTGCGCATAACTTACTTCACGCTGTCCATTGTCCCACAGTGTATAACTGCCTCTCAACCCAACATTGTAGTTCTCTTCTTCAAAACCAAAATCCAAGCGATCATTAAAATTGTAATTACCAGTAGATGTAATTTCTGGGAAATAACCTGCCCGCGCACTTTTCAAACGCAGCTCCTGAATAGCAAAACTCAAACGCGCATTCCGCATACTCGTCGCATTTTCCAAACCCAATTCTATACACTGCTCAAGCGTCAACGGCTGGGATAAATCTATCTCCTCCTGTTGTTGTGCATCTATATTAAATATCAATAATAACTGTAAAACAACCAGAATTAGTGGCAACCCAATTCTCCTTCCCACCATTAGCATCTCCTTAAACAAATATGACAGTATGTTTTTTTGACAAGTATAATATTAAAAAGTAAAGTTCAGAGGTTTCAATAAGATATATTGGCAATTTTGACGTTATATAAACTCAAAAGTTTATGTGTAATTCTGTAAAACTTATTATATCTATTTTGAACAAAAATATCAAGTTCAGAGATTCAAGAGCAAGGTTATTTAGTTTTAAGGATTATCAGTTGATGAGTGTTACTATGTGTTTATATCGTAGGTCGGGTAGAGCGAAGCGAAACCCGCCAAATGCCTAAATGGCATTTGTAGCGTTGATTTGGGGGAATGCTATATAGCATTCATACCGTTGATTTCTTGATTTGGTGAAATCCGCGAAATCCGAGATTCCGAACCCAAATCCGCAAAACCCGACAATTGAATGCCTCTGTATTTTTCAAGAGTCCCTCTTATCAGAGGACTCCATCTTCCCACGCCATCACATGCGCGTATGACGTGCAAATTGGGGGGCAAAGGGGATAAAATAAAATAGGCAGATACCCAAAATGGATACCTGCCTGTAAAATAAAATACTTTTCACCACTACTGCACTGTCACAGTGGGATATAGATAAGAAGGATCCCCATTAATATTGCCCTTCCACGGATATACAAGCAAGGTTATAGACCAACTTCCCGCCTGAGCCGTATCGGGAAACGTATAACTGATCGGCACAGCAGTTGTCGCTATGCCCCCATTAAACCAATAATATTGGTTGTTGATATACAGATAGACACCATAACAAGGTGCCCCTGTGTTGACAGTCGCGGTCAATGTATTCCCTGCACTATAACTGGCAGCGATACCAGAGACAACAGGCGAAAATGTGGGCGTTGTCGGTGTTGTCGTCGTGCTGCTCGGTAGAGACACAGAGACAGTATAACTCACATCAAAACCCTCACCTGTAGATACAATCGTGCCAGACGCTCTAATCACATAATCCCCACTGGCACCGTTCGGAAACGAATAACTAAACGACGATGATAGATTCCCAGAAGTATCTATTAATTCCTCATCACCAAAATCGGATTCACCCGGAGTCTGAACATACCAAAACACATAACTCGGGGCTGCACTCAATGTCAAATTCGCCTCATGCCCCGTCCCCGCAGTTGCCGTATAAATATCATCAGATGAAACAAGTGTCACCGTGCCGGGAGCCACGGGTGTGGCATAAGCCGTATTTGATTCAGCACTTTCTCCCACGCTATTGACAGCACGCACTTGGAACGCATACGCAGTCCCATTCGTTAAAAACGCAATATCTGCACTTGTGCTGGTGATACTACCGCCAAACGACATCCAAGTGCCCCAACTGCCACCATTGTTCTCACGATAGCGGTATTCGTAACCCGTAATGGCAGAACCCCCATTATAACTTGGAGCTGTCCAGTTTATATTCACCTGACCATCGCCTGCGTCGACACGTGTAATTGCCGGAGCACCTGGCACTGCCAGGGTCGGTGTTTTTGACGTGCGACTACTGACAGAGACCGTATAACTCGCTTGATACGCCTTCATCATATTCGGGATCACAACCGCCTTTATCACATAACTCCCTGAAGCATCATTCGGAATCGACCAACTCAAACGCGCCTCATTCGTATTGCTATCCGTTTCTAACAACGTATCGTCTACATACCACTTCACAGAAGTCGTTGTATGACTCAGATACATCACAGCTTCATGGACATCCCCTGCCGTCGCCGTATAGACATCATTCACAGCCAATAAAACACCATAGATGTAATCTCCTGCATCCGCCTTCTTCTTATTCTTGAGCTGTGCCGCAGGTTGCGTGATATCCACAGACACAGAAGGCACCGTCTTTTCTATAGAATTACCTGCTTCGTTATACGTTTTTCCGGACGCAGCGGCATACGGAGAAAACATCGCTATAATTTTGGCATCTGTTGGATTACCCACCTTCTGTTTTCGTAAAAAGGCATAATCATTCAAATCCAGATCACGACCTTTTTTTGTTGGACTTCGGAATGTCACGAAACGCCCAAAGTCAAAACCGCCTCCAAAATGAACTGGGTGATACTTCATGGCAGTGTAAAAGGATTTGTCTGAATGCTTATATGAGAAGGTTTCACTATCGCCCCACTTTTCTCGATCTCCTTCGGGTACCTTCCCATACCAATATTTGTAGGCATCGAATTTGGATTTGTCCAAACTTATTGGAATACCCTTATCATCCACAAGAGATGTTTGGACAGTAAATTTACCTGTCTTCTTATACCCCGATTTATCCAGAACCCCTTTGTCCGTTCTCACCGCAGCTTTCTGTGCCCCAGCAAACTTTTTTGTATGTCCCGCATCCGCAGTCCCACTAATAGAAGCAAAACCACGAAAGGCAAGCGTTATAGACTGCATGGAGACACTCGAACCAACCTGTGATTCAACCCGGCTGCCATTTGTTTCGTTGCGGATAGTATAATAAACCTTCACGGTTATGTCTCCAAAACGATGTTCTTTGTTCACACCAGCAACACCACCTAAACCCGCTTTTGCACTGGCATCATTCAGTGCTTCAACAGGATGATGCTTGATGCGTGCCACCTTTCCAAAAACGTCACAGACTTGAAAAACAACAAAAAAAGTAAGATAAAAATACCTATCAGTGATTTGAAAAACTTCATTTTAAACTCCTTGAAAATAAACATGGATTTAATCTACCCCCATCATACGAGGGTATATGGTGACATGAGAACTATCATGCACCAAAGGTTGCATAGTAAGCGGGTTCATTGTGTAATCCCATCCCATCAAAGCCGTAAGTTTCTCATCTGAGGTGTTAGACACATCAATACGAACAACGGGCGTGCTGTCTGTCAGACGCACACGGCTAAAACCTGTGACACGTCCCCACTCATTGCCATCTTCGGTGATGCCCGAATACGCAAACTCATAACGCGTATTCCCTTTTATGAAAAAATCGCGCCCATCTTCCAACGTGATCTTGTTCCAACCCGGCTCTATATACCCCATGGCTACTTCCACAGCCGTCTCGAAACGATCTTCTTCACCATAAGGCTGACCTGTTGACATTACCCATTCAATGAATTCAGGGAACGCCCACATCTGTTCATACTGCCAATCTACTCGGCCTGCCGCGGGAGATGCCACGGGTGTGTAACCGAGTTCCCATTCCGCATACGCGCGATACATCTTTTCATATTCAATAAACTGATCCCATATCTCTACATAGGGACGCTTCGGATTATAGTCACGAATAATCTCAAAGACATTATTCCTCAGGGTTTTCAACATTTCTTCGGCGTATTGATCAAATTGATCATTTGCCGGATTCGGTTCAATGCCACGATACACACCATCAATCCATTCTGGTGGGAGTCTGAGATGTTCGGGACAGTCCGCTGGCACCGCAGAAGGGGGCAGCGGTGGCGGTGGCAGGTGCGCAAAACGGGACGGATCGCGGGGAATATGTGTAACATACATTCCTTCAACACCATCCTTCTCGTACCTCTCCACTTCTGTCGCATATTCCGTTTGCGTCTCTGCGTTGGGAACGTTTTCAGAGGGAGATCCCGCGTCAACAGGATCCATGAGAGAAGGTTCTTCCCCACTCTCCCCCTCAACTGTGTCACGGTGCTCAGCGGACTCTGTCTCCTTGGCACCGTCTATCTTCTTTTCCTTGAACTTCTCGAAATCCAGTTCGCTTTTGATGAAAAACACACCCATGCCAAGCAGGAGCAGGATGAGGGTCGCGAACCACAATTTCATTTTCTTAGACATGTCTTCACTCCTTTCGCTTCATGCAAAGTTAGAAGTTGATGATTTCGCAACACATGATCATTGTGTCGCTTATACTTTTCTCTGTTGCGATGTTGCTGCGTCCAGCAAGCAACGCGGTTATGGACAACCATAAGATTACCCTTTGTTAGTTTGAAGGATACCACATCTGAGGTTTAGCTGTCAAGTTCCCGATAACAGGAATGGGCACCCAGCTACGAAACCTTATGTGTAGCACAATCTTCCAGATTGTGTCGTAAGGACGCAAACTGGAAGTGGACGCTACAGTAGTGTCCAAGTAATTGGACGATACGTTAACATGTCGGGGTTGATGCGCGTTTTACTACACGTTCACACCCATAATAACTCAATGAAAATGTGGAACAGATTCAGGGTTCGGTAGGAATCTGTTCCACTAATATATAAATAAAAGTGTCGGTTCCTTGCATTTTGCCGCCGCTCAGATCCGTCGCATTTGAGATTCGGTTTATGTTCTTGGGGATTAAAAATCTTACCATATACGAAAATCCCTTACATTTATGTCAAACCGAATGTTGTGTTATTTGGCTAACACCACCAAATTATATTATTGGTTTCAGAAAATGTCAACCTAAACACACATAATATCAGGGTTATTCAGTTTTCGGTATTTTGGCAGATATTTATAACAT
>JAAXHO010000181.1 GCA_012270795.1 Candidatus Poribacteria bacterium | reverse complement strand
GGGTTAGAAACCCCTCCAACAATATATAAGGTTCTTAAGTTTACACCTATAGGTGTCGCTTCGCTCTACCCGACCTACGGAAATGGTATAATTTTTTAGAGTAACTGGGTAGTATACCTTTTCTTTGTCTGAACCAGGATTATCAGATTACCAGGATAAGAGTTGGGAGCATCATGATATTATTCAATAGTTGACACCAATCCACATCAAAAAACCTTGATGAGAAAAATCCTGGAAATTTGTAAATCCTGAAAATCCTGGTTCAGACAACAGAGAACGTAACAAACCAGAAAAGGATAAAATTAGGGATTACACAATAATAATACCATTTCTAAAAAATAAGATACCATTTGTTAAAATGTTCAGGTAGGAGCGACCTCCGGTCACGACCCGGGGAATGCTATATAGCATTCATACCCGGGGAATGCCTAAATGGCATTCATACCGTTGATTTCTTGATTTGGCGTATTCTGCCATAATAGCATTCATACCCGGGGAATGCCTAAATGGCATTCATACCGTTGATTTCTTGATTTGGCGTATTCTGCCATAAGCGTCAATTTAAGAAATGAACCTCTTGTTGGAGGGGTTTCTAACCCCGATTTTATGCCGTTGCCCTCTGCTATCGGGGTTAGAAACCCCTCCAACAAATAATAGGTAGCAACTTGGGTTAAAATACATTTGAAGGTTTCAACAATCACAGATAAGGCGTGAGATCCCATAGAAGAATAGAACCATCATAACTTGCACTCGCTAACAGTTTGTTGTCTGGAGAAAGGCAAGTGCATGTACATCGGTTGGATGTCCTCTAAATGTAGCAATCTGTTTACCGGTCTCAACCTCCCATAAACAGATGACCATTTTCTCCATGCCTTCTCCCCACCAGGTCCCAGCCGCAAAATACTTCCCACACATAGAAAATTCTGCAACCCAAAACATCTCTTCCAAACCTTTTGGTAGGGATAACCGAGAAAGGTAGTCATCCTGTTTTACATCATACAAGTATGACTTATTTCCAAGTGAAGATAAATACTTTCTATCATGAGAAATATGGACAACCTCACGAGATTTAGGTTTCAATTTTCTCAAAACGAGCCATCCGAGGATGCTTGTGTAAGTATTGCTTGGAGAAGCCTCTATCTCTTCACCAAGTTCCACGTCCCACAAAATAACCTGCGGAGAATTTGATTGTGATTCACTCGCAAGTATCTTACCATCATTACTGAATTGCAAATCACAAATTGTATCGTCATCACCTTCATCATTTGGCTCAAGTGGATGTGTCAGTTCATAGCGTTGATTTCCACTTTGTACATCCCACACTTTCAAGTTTCCATCTGCATCAGCATAAGCAAAAAGCTTGCCTGTTGGTGATAATGCAGGAGGTGCACTCCAATATTCGCGTCCCGTTCCTTCAATAAGCGGGGGACCATTCCCATCAGCCTCCCAAAGTGTAACGTTATCATCTTTGATGCTTGCAACATAGAATTTTCCGCTATCGGTTTTATATAGAAACTGATTCTTACCTGTCGATTCTTCTTTAACTGCAGGACGCGAACGTTTACTTTCAATATCCCACAACACAACACCTTCATGATGATGTTTTACTGCTAATGTTTTGCCATTATCCGAAAACACTGCAAATGTAGGAAACGCAGCATGTGAATGTGTAGAATCAGGAAACGAAATAGGCGAATGTGTAAACTGCCGCTTATATGGGTATTCAGGTGTCCTTATGTTAATGAAATCATGCCTGCACTCGTAAGCAAGTTGTGAACCGTTTGAAAATTCGACAGTGTTGCCCCAAGCACTTTGACGGGAAAATCGGACAGTATTGCCCCAAACTTGATCATTATAAAGTTCCTCACCGCTTTCAAGGTCACGGACAGAGATAGTGGCGGGACCGGCCTCGTCGTAATGGACAATCGCTGCGCGGAGATTGCCATCGGGTGTCCAAGAAGGCATTATGCGATACACATTACCATAATCACTATAACACTGCACATGCTGCCAAGTATTAACGTCCCAGACGTACACCGTGCCGTCTTCACCACCGGAGGCGAGGAACTTCCCACACGGTGAAAAACAGAGCGTCGAAACCCAATTGGTGTGTGCTGAGAGGCACGCGATTTGTTCACTACTTTCCATATCCCACACAATTATTGACTCCGCATCGTCAGTTTCAGATGAGCTGCATGAAAACGCTATCAGGCAAGTATCAGGTGAGAAACTAATAGGACTATCATAACTTTCTTCTTCAGTGTCTACAGTGAATTTTGCAACCGATTTAGCGGTTTCAGCATGCCATACTTCAGCCGTAGGAGCATTTCCATAAGCGGCTGCAAAGTATTGGCTATCATGTGAAAAGGTCAAATCTGTAATATAACCATCTATTTTTACTTGTGTTAAGCACGCGCCATTTTGGATGTCCAATACCTTTAGAATCTTGTCTGAATTGCAGGCTGCTATCCATTTTTCATTAGGTGAAATGGCAATGCGAAATGTCATACCGCGTTCCGCCTCCCATAGTGCTACAGGAGATAACGTCTCCAAGTCATACACCCAAAGACCTAATGTGTTTCCTATGACAAGGGACCGCCCATCTGGTGAGAAAGCGATGTCAGGATGGCACCCGCGCCCCAAACGCGCAATCGCACCTTCAGGAAGTGCCCAAGTTGTTACATCAACGCTATCAAAGTCTTCTGTTATGGTTATTACAGATTTGTTATTTTTCAACACAATTTCTCCTTAATTTAAAGATATGGCGTAAGATCCCAAAGCAAAACAGTACCATCATGACTCGCACTGGCTAAGAGTTCGTTGTCTGGAGAAAGAACAAGCGCATTCACATCTGTGCTATGTCCCCTAAAGGTGACAAGATGTTCACCACTCTCCACTTCAAACAAACAGATAGGAAAACTCTTTGAAACCTGGTTCCACGATGTAATAAAGGCAATATACTGTCCACATGTAGTAAACACAGGTTTTTTAATATATTCGTATTCTTTGGGTAGTGCCAGACTTCTTTCAATTTTATACTGTTTCGATTCATACAGGCATGTATCATCCTCACAGAATTCTCTGCGGGTAATATCCCAATATGGAATAACTTCATCGCCAAAACAAACAAGGTGCTGACCACAATGACAAAACCGGAATCCCGTAACCTTACAAATTGGGAACAATTCTATTTCTTGTCCAAGTTCCATGTCCCACAGTTTAAAATTTCCTTCCTTTGAAACACTTACCAGCAATTTTCCATCATGACTGAATTCCAACTCATAAACAAAGTCACCATCATCTTCGTCATCGTCAACGTTGTTATCACTTGGTTCAAGAGGATGTGTTAATTCATACAGTTTTTTTCCATTTTGCACATCCCAGGCATGTATATTACCATCTCCGTCAGCATAAGCGAATAACGTGCCTGTCGGTGCTAAGGCAGGAAATGCACTCCAATACTCGCGCCCCGTTCCTTCAATAAGTGGCATCCCGTCACTATCCGCTTCCCAGAGGGCAACAGTGTCATTTTTGATACTCGCAGCATAGAGTTTACCATCATTCGTCTTATATACAAACTGGTTTTTCCCCGCCGATACCTCTTTAATTGCAGGACGTGAACGTTTGCTTTCAATATCCCATAAAACAACACCCTCATGATGATGCTGAACAGCTAACGTCTTTCCATCTTCCGAGAATACTGCAGATGTCGGAAATGAGATAGGTGAATGCGTGAATTGACGTTTGACAGGATTTTCAAGAGTCCTTATGTTGATAAATTCATGTCGACATTCATAAGCAAGTTGAAAACCGTTTGAAAATACAACAGTGTTGCCCCAATCACTAGTGTAGGAAAAATCTATGGTATTACCCCAAACTTGATCGATATATAATTCTTCTCCACTTTCAAGATTACGAACTGATATAGTAGCAGGCCCCGTTTTATCATAAGCATCTATCGCCGCAAAGAGAATTCCCTCATGTGAGTAGGAGGGCGTAATACCATACACATCACCATAATCGGTATAACACTCCACCTGTTGCCAAGTACTAACGTCCCAAACGTACACAGTCCCATCTTCGCCACCAGAAGCGAGGAACTTCCCACACGGTGAAAAACAGAGGGTAGTTACACAACGGGTGTGTGATGAGAGACACGCAACCTTTTCTCTGCTTCCCATGCTCCATACAATTATTGCCTCTGCTTTACCAGTGGGCCCCAATCTGCACGTAGACGCTATCAGGTGAGCATCAGGTGAGAAACTGATAGGACGGTAGAAACCAGCTCTTTCAGCGTCCGGTGTAAAGCTCGCAAACAGTTTCCCAGTTTCCGAATGCCATACTTCAACAACAGGCGAAGTATAATAAGCAGCAGCAAGAAACCGGTTGTCATGGGAAAAGGTCATACTATGTATAAAATTCTCTGTTTTGATATGAGTCAAGCACGCCCCATTTTGGACATCCAAAATCTTAATTTGTGACCCTGATTTGTTAGCAGCTATCCATCTTCCGTTCGGTGAAAAGGCAACAGCTTCAACCACCCCACGTTCTACCTCCCAAAATGCAATAGGCGATAACGTTGCAAGCTCATAGAGCCAGAGACCTATGCCTGTGCCAATAGCAAGATACTTCCCATCTGGTGAAAATGCCATTTTCGGTTCACTACCACGGCCCAAACGTGCAAGCGCACCTTCAGGAAGGGCCCAAGTTGTCACATCTCCTTCATAAGAACCTGCTGGCACAAAAGTTGAGGGTTTTTGGTTTTCCATAATATTATCTCCTTGTCCTTGATCAAGGATATCTTGAAGTATCGGCTCTTCCAGCCTTAACCTATTTCGGGCTCGGTTAAGACTGCTTTTTACCGTATTCACAGAAACACCCAATAATTTGCTAATTGCTTGACAAGACATCTCCCCAAGATAGTGGAGAATCATCGTTTTCCGTTGCGTATCTGGCAACTTTTCCAATAGACTATCAATAATTTCACGTCGCCGTTCTGCGGATGCTAATTCACGCTGTTCTGCAATATAGTAGCCATAAGCGGTTTTTTCCAGTATCTCCTCACTCGTTAAATCCAACGATTGCATCACCACTCTTTTCTTTCGCAACCATGCAATACAACGACGATTCGCAATCACATGCAACCAGCCAGCAAATAGATTATGATCCTTTAACGTATGCAGTTTTTTGTATACCTGCAGGAAGGTATCCTGCGTGATCTCTTCAGCAGTGTGAAAATCACCAATTTTCCGCCATACAAACCCATGAACGCTCTTTTCGTATTTTTTCACCAACTCGCTGAAAGCAGATTCATCACCCGCTAAAATATTCTGAATTAATTCACTATCATTCTCATACATCAGCATACTCCTGAAAAGTTGTTCCAATTATACATGACGCGATCTCTATGAATGAGGGTTGCATTGCAGGCATAATTTGAATATATGGTGAATTATTGAAATAATTATGCACCTCTTCGGTAGGAGCGACCTCCCGGTCGCGACCCGGGGAATGTCAAAAGGCATTCATACCGTTGATTTCTTGGTCGCGACCGGGAGGTCGCTCCTACAACTCAGAATGTAGAATTAATTGTATAATCTACCATAGTTAAGGCTTATTCTTTCCAATAAACGTTCATATAGGTATCTTCTCCGCGAATTCCGCGTTCTCCGTGCCTTCCGAGATTCCGTACGCATGCCTCCTCCTCCGCACCTTCCGCGATGCTAGTGGTTCGGAATCTCCGATTTCGCGGATGACACGGAAAAGATACCCACAATAGGTTTTATTGCTTATGGTAGATTATGGAATTAATTACATACTTTCACAGGTAGGAACGGCCCAGGGAATGCCATTGGGCGAATGCGCGCATGGCATACGCCATGATTCATACCGTTGATTACTTGATATGGCGAATTTGGTGATAATTCACGGGACTAAAAAGACCTTGTTAGACAGTTTTCTATAAACTTATTAGCCAGTCTAAGCATGAGCAGGAACCTGTTTTTTCGGCGATGACACAGGTTCACCTAAGTCTTGCTCATCACCGATTAACTCGCGACACACATCCGCAATGTGTCTCGCAGCACAACCATTCTGTATCGGTGTTAATTTACGGAGTTCCTCCATATCTAAAACAGAGTACACCTCTTTTCCAAGAGCTAAACCCACATAAATCGTAGAGGAATAACTAGTTATCAACGCATCAGAATTCGCTATCATATCTTCTGCACTACCAGAGGTATAAACAAGAGCATCCGGTGCCAATTTCTCGATCTCTGCCGTACGACGCTCAAACTTTTCGTTGGGATGAAGCTTGAAAATCAATTGCCGGCCATCCGCAATTTCAAGGGCTTCCTTGATGAACTTTTTCCGATTCTCATATCTAAACTTCTCACGCAAATCAGATGTACACACAAGAACATAACCCTTATGGGGAAAATCGTTATCGTAGTATTTCTGACAATTGTCAAAATTCGGTATACCCGTCACACGAATTTTGTCAGGTTCAACGCCTTTATGGATAAACAACTCGCGATAACCTTCACCCGCCACACAGTAATAGTCAAAATTATTGCTGATACCATTCGCAGATGTGCCGGCAAACCATTTTGGAAGAAATTTAAAGGTCTTTACAAGATGGTAGGAGAACCTTTCAGGGTCAGTGATCCCTTCTTGGACAACGATACGTTTCTTGTCCTCTATATTCTTTTGTACAACGAGATCACTGCATGTAACAATCAGGTCATAGTCGTGCTCTGTCCCGCCATAGTCAATACGAAGGTCTTGTTGTTCAAGGTACCTGTGACATTCGCCTGCACGTTTATCACCTATTATCGTAAATTCTACAAGTTTGAGTTTATTAAGAAATTTGATAAATCCGTCAGCATAAAATGGTGTGAAATACTTGTCATATTCTGGCAATTCTTGAGCAATCTGTTGCATCTGCGTCGTAATATTCATTGAACCGCATATAAACAATATCTTCTTTTTCATGAAAAATCACCCTTTTTTGCTCATGCAAAACAATAAATTTAAAAACCTGAAGAATGATGTATTTTTGAAAATTGGTTGTGGACAAAAGTATAAAATATAATGAAACACATTATAGCAAATTAACAATTTTTTTCCATCATTTTTTGGAATTGGCAGGATCATTCAGTTTTAAGAGTTTTCCTTTTATTTGTGTTACTAATAGTTTATATCGTAGGTCGGGTAGAGCGGAGCGAAACCCGACATGTGTTGATTGTGACTATCCTGTCAGGTTTCGTACCTCTACCTGACCTACAGATGGTTTTATTGAAATGTGAAAAATATAACTAAAAAATCGAAAATTAAATAACCCTGCTATTATTGGCGAAGGTATTCCTTAATGAGACAATATTTATTTAAATCGGTATTATTTTATGGGTATTGAAACGTAAAATATGAGGGGAAGTTTACCTGAATTTCATAGTCAAATACGATGACTACTATACAGCCAGCCACATGCCTATGACTGCTGTTATAACTCCAATAATTGCACCAGCAAGCACATCAGAAGGATAGTGCACACCAAGATATACCCTTGCTACGCCAACCATTGCCGCCCAAATAAACAAGCCAATCTGTAAGGCAGGCACTTGAAAGAAAATGGATAGCAAGGTCATGACAAGAAACGCAGAGGCAGTATGACCAGACGGAAAACTGAATTGATCCGGCGGACGAACCCTGAATTCAACATCCTCCATTTTGTTAAAGGGACGATCCCGTTTCAATGAATGTTTGAGTGTATGGTAAAGACATCTCTCAATGGGAAATGCTATAACAATAGATAATAAAAACGGATCCCTAATACTCGGAGCATAACTAAAATAGATATAGAGCGCAACAAATGGATAGAGATACCCACTCGCACTCCACGATATAAAACGGAAGGAACGATTGAGAAATCGTTTATCCCCCCAACCAAAGATACGATTGAATAAGCGTGTATCCCACCGAGTCACACTATCAGTAATTTCTCTTAACATAACTAAATTGATTAGTGTACGCAAATAATCTTAGCATACTACAACCTATCCCATAAATGGTAGGAGGGTTTCTAACCCCGATTTACCAGACACACAATCCGGTGAATTGAACAAAAACACATTTATGAGATACGCCGTACGTTAACACCCTATTCCAAACTATAGGATTAACGTGAGTTCGGTAAAAGTCTAATTCAACTTTTATTGTCCGTTTTTCCTACCAAATAAGAAGATTTCCCCTCGCTTGCGGGGGGATAAAGGGGGGTAGAAATGTTTACAACACCGATCCAGCATAGATTTAAGTTTAACCGAACTCACGTTAGGATTAGGACGTTAACGTATCTTTCCTCCTTAATCTTTTCATAGCAGTTTTTTCACCAGGATAAACCCGTTTGACCCCATCTCCAAGAGAAGATTCAACAGTGCGGATGTATTTGACTAACCTTTCAAAACCTTGAGGTTCAACAGAGGCAGCCTGATCACTTCCCCACATCGCCCTGTCCAACGTAATGTGACGTTCAACAAAACACGCGTTAAGTGTAACGGTCGCGAGAGTCGTGGGAAGCCCAACTTCATGGCCCGAATACCCAATTGGACAGTCAAACATATTTGAAAGAGTCGTAATTGTACGCAAGTTTAATTCTTCGGGTGGACATGGATATGTCCCATTACAGTGGAGTAAAATGAGATCGTCTTGTCCGATGAGTTCAACCGCAGCTGCAATCTGATCAAGCGTTGACATACCCGTCGACAAGACAATAGGTCGATTTGTCTCTCTATGATATGTTAGTAATGCCGCGTCTGTTAAAGTAGCAGACGGTATTTTGTAACACGGCGGCTCAAACTGTTCTATAAAATCTACTGACGGTTCATCCCAACACGAAGCAAACCAAGTAATACCCTTCGCCTTGCAATAAGCATCTATCTCCGTAAACTCGTCAATGCCAAACTCAACTTTGTAACGATAATCCATGTAACTGATGTAACCCCACGGAGTTCGCCGCATCTGATCCCGTTGATCTTCAGGAACACATATCTCAGGACTCCGTTTTTGAAATTTAACAGCATCACAACCGGCCCTGACTGCAGCATCTATCAAAGATTTTGCTATATCAATGTCTCCATTGTGATTAATTCCTATTTCAGCTACAATATATACAGGGTGCCCTGTACCAACGAGTTTATCTCCAATCTGAACTGCTTGCAGCATGTCGTCTCTCCTTATATTTCATTCAATATCAATAACAATTTATCTTTAATAGACATTATAACGTTTTAATTGTCCATAGTTTTGGTCTCTAATAAAATCCAAGGTTCGTAGGTCGGGTAGAGCGCAGCGAAACCCGACTTTTACCAAATGATAAAGCAATGATAAAGCAACGCATGTCGGGTTTCGTTCCTCTACCCGGGGAATGCTCTATAGCATTCATACCGTTGATTTGGACCTACAGAAATCATTATAATGTCTATTTATTTGAATTTAGCAATAGATCACAAAACTCTCGAACTGCACCGTACCCCCCACGATGACTCAACACAAAATCTGCAGCCGCAAGGACACTAGGATGCGCATCAGATACCGCAATACCACAACCCACCATACGAATACAGTCCAAGTCGTTTATATCATTGCCGATATAGACAACATCCTCTAATGATGCACCATGTTTATTCACCAATCTATTTAACGCAGTACGTTTATCATCAATACCTTGATCACACGGAAGTTGAAGCTTCTTACATCGAGCTGTAACGACAGGATTTCGTTCAGAAGAGAGAACCACAACCGGAATACCGTTTTTCTTCAACATAGATAAACCCATGCCATCACTACGATTGCACGCAACTGCCTCCTCTCCCGTTTCTGTAACCCATACACGATTGTCAGTTAAAACTCCATCAAAGTCAAGCACTACTAACGAAGGTTTAACAGGAATCGCTTTCCTTAAACCGTCAACGAATGTTCTCTTCAGTCCGTTTGCCGACGGTAAATCAATATCAAGATTATCTCTTGTTAACTTCCACTCGGCAAGTTCCCAATCTTCAAGATTATCAATATCTGTACAATACTTCGGTTCAATGATCAAAGGCAGAACACATTCACCGGTTAGAGACTTTTTTTCTATGATAGTTTCATACCGAATAACATCAAGATGTCCAGTCTGCCAGTAGGTTTTCGGTAGGCGTTGACGAGGCATGTTATACGGTTCAGGAAACTCATCACCCAAAAGCGGTGTAAGATATTTTTCTCCCGCACGCCACATCTTATACGGGTTCTGTTGAGACGATATCACAGTCCTAACACAATCCGCATTAATATCTTTTGACAATAATTTTACCGCATCATCAATTGAACCTTTCGGACGCAACGGCGACGTTGGACGAAGTTGCACAACTAAATGTGGAACGTAGTTCTCACTCTTTTTCAACCAAGTCAGAGCATGCTCAAACAACGGAAAATCCTGAGCATCATCAGTAGCAAGTTCATCCGGACGCATAAAAGGCACTTCCGCACCATAATCCTTTGCTACCTCAGCAATTTCATCGTCATCTGTAGAGATTATCAATCTTGTCACTGATGCAGCTGCAAAACCAGAGGTGATACTATAAGCAATTAAAGGATGTCCACCCAGTTTACGTACGTTCTTTCCAGGTATGCCTTTAGAACCGCCTCTCGCTTGAACAACGGCTAATACCTCCAACTTTTTAGAATTCTCTCTTGAATTTACTTGTTGTACTACCATGCGGTCCAACCCCCATCAACAACCAGATTCGCACCTGTCATATAGGACGCTGCATCGGAAGCCATAAAAAGAAGAGCACCACAATACTCCGATTTCTCTGCCATTCGACCCAGCACCGTCCGATAACTATACCTGCGAACAAACTCCTCATCATGCTCATTATAAACCCCACCAAGTGTCAACGCATTCACCCGAATGTTTTTTCCTGCCCAATACGTCGCAAGATAACGCGTCAGACCTAACACAGCACTCTTCGTTACTGAATAGGTAATCGGTTTAAATGTCTGCGGACCAGATGCATCATCTCTCTCATATAATCTTTGATCCGGACCGACAACCCCGTAGGTTGAACAGATATTTATAATCACACCGCTACCTTGATCCAGCATAGGTTTCGCAACTGCCTGAGAACAGAGAAACATTCCTGTCAAGTCTACAGCCACGCTTGCATTCCAAAGTTCCAAAGGATAATCTTCAAAAGAATTAGTGTGTTCAGCCGCATGTTCAGTGTCAAATTTCGGATCAAGGGCAGCATTGTTTACAAGAATATCTATTCTACCAAATTCATCAACAACCCGCTTAACCATCAACTGTACAGACATCTTGTCGGTGACATCCGTTTCTACACCGATAACTTTTGCGTGATTGTCTGCATTGATTTCGCTTGCACAGTCTTTAGCATCCGCACCACGCAAATCCGCAATGACAACATGAGCAGAGGCTCCCGAGAAAGCACGACAATACTCTCTACCCAACATCCCCGCACCACCCGTTACAATAACAACTCTACCATGCAAATCAAATAAATCTTTCTTCATCTACAACCTTAACTCAGACACCTACTAACTACGTAATCGCTATTTCTTTACCTTCACTATCTGACTGTTTCGATGCAAGAACTATCTTTTGCGTAGCAATCCCATCAACCAAATTCACACAAGGTTCAGTCCTATCTTCAATACAACTCAGGAGATGCCGTGCTTCTTCAAGAAAAAGTGTATTCCGTTCAAAATCAACAGGCATTTCCTGAGTCTGCCATGTCTCCTTATCCGTTTGATACCAACGAACAGCACCATCTTCATTGTCCCAAAGTATGCGTCCATTCTGCCCATTGATTTCAACCGTATGGGTCGGTGGACGTTGGATATAGTCAAGATGCACCGTGCCAAGAACACCATCTGCAAAACGTAACATTACATTCACAGTATCCTCTACCTCAAGCTCTAATCCACCCTCATGTGACATCATCGCTGACACCGAGACGACTTCGCCAAAAAGCCAACGAAGGTAATCAAACGGATGGCAAAGCGTAAGTAAAACCCCTCCACCAAGATCACTACGTGCCGCGTACCCTTTTTGATAATCTTCCCAAGGATGCCAGGCAGGTAAGTATTCCCCCCAATGAGCGTGAACAGATATAATGGGACCTATCGCCTTGTCCTCAAGTAACGCCTTTATATACTGCAACCCCGGATGAAATCTAAATTGAAATCCTACAAGTACTCTCAAGTCATTCTGTTTTACTATGTCTGATAAAGTAGACACACGTTCCATCGTATGAGAAATCGGTTTTTCCAATAACAAATTGCAACCTGCCACTGCTGCCGGTATCGCAATATCAAGATGTAACGATGTCGGATTTGAGATAACAACTAAATCAGGCTTGTGCTTTTCCAATGCCGCATTCAAATTATGTTCTGTGGGAATACCCTCAAGATCGTCATCCGGTAACGTAGAACGTCTTGTGCGCAACAGCAAAAATTCACCAGCAGTCAACGCTTGAAAATTCCTCAAATGCCGTCTACCAATTGAACCCATCCCAGCGATAAGAATCTTCATTATTCAATTACCATCTCCAAAATCCCATAATACTTAAAATATATACACAAAAAAATGCTTAAAAAGTATACAATAAAAACCAATATATTTCAAGCATATTCAATTTTGACTCTTATTTGTCCTAACTGTAGATTTCAAAGATGCCTTAAAATCAACCTCTAGTTAGGAGCGACCTCCCGGTCGCGACCTTTAGGTTGAATATCACATTGTCTGAACCAGGATTTACAGGATTACCAGATTACCAAGATTACCGCATCAAGACTTTTTGATGCACTTTGATGCCAACTTTAGGAATAGAACCTGTTGAGGAAAATCCCGGGGAATGCCAAAAGGCATTCATACCGTTGATTTGAAAATCTGTAAATCCTGCAAATCCTGATTCACACCCCC
>JAAXHO010000238.1 GCA_012270795.1 Candidatus Poribacteria bacterium | reverse complement strand
CAGGGGCTGCACCCGGGGGAGGAGGTTTTGTGGTGTCGTGGGGGGTTACAGTATCTGCTACTTCGCGGGGCGTGTTCGGAACCAATCTATCGTAAATAAAGAAACCAATGGAGACCAAAACGAGGGCACCAAGGGCACCGAGTAGAAAAGATTTCCAAAAGTCTCTTATAAATGTCATCATATCCGTTCTCCTTTATTGGCAGTTTCCTGCGTTGTGAACAGGAGGTAATCTTCGTGTAATTGGACAAGATGTCCCAGGTTTTTTATAATCCAAAAATCTATTCACATCTTTTTATTATGAATTGTACTAACGTAAAAAAATATAATCAAGCAAAAAAAATGAAATTTAGGGAAAATTAGTAGAAACTTGTGGAAATTAGGTCAATTTTAGAAATTAAACAGAACAAATCGTAAAGATTGTTACAACTTTATTATGATGTAGCAGCGTAGGCTGCTTAATGTCAGAAGTTTTACACATCCAGATTTGACTCTGTTCAACTCAGATTACCCCAGAGGCATTCAATTGTCGGGTTTCGTTGTTGTTGGAGTGGTTTCTAACCCCGATTTTCCCTATCTTCTATAGGAGCGACCTTTGGTCGCGACCGGGAGGTCGCTCCTACCGAAGGGAGGACCTCTAATCAGCAATAACAGTAGAATTTCTTAATGAGACAATATTTATCAGAATTGGTATTAGAATTTGCGCTTAATCGACAATTGAATGCCTCTGCAGATTACCCAAAATCTACTTGACCGCTGCTAAAAAATAGTGTAAACTAAAGTGAGTTGAGGTATAGTATGTGGCACGTCACCGATAAATGGGGAAACCGCCACAGGAAACCCAATCTAACAGATTATGCTACAACCCACAAGTAGCACAATCTAACAGATTGTGCTACAAAGGAGACGAATGCAGCATGGCACAAAAACCGAATATCTTATTTCTTCAGAGTGATGAGCACAGTCCGCATGCGATGGGGTTAGAAGGCAATGAAATTGTGCAAACCCCACACCTTGATCGACTTGCCGAATCTGGTAACTATTTTGATGCGGCATATTGCCAATTCCCACTTTGTACACCCTCTCGGATGTGCATGCTAACAGGAAAGTATGCACGTCGCTGTTCCGCATGGAACAACGGTTCTATCCTGTTTCCTGAACATCTCACAATGCCAGCACATTTCGCTGAACACGGTTATTCAACAGCACTTGTGGGTAAGATGCACTTTGGTGGCAAAGAACAGTACAACGGTTTTCAATCGCGTCCTTATGGTGATCTCCGTGGAAATGCAGGGCATCAGCGTGACCCGCTACGTGGGAACAAGAATCGCACTAAAGATGCGGGGGTGACAGAAATCCCGACAAGTCTATTGCAAGAACGGGTCGTCAATGAGGAAACAATTGAGTACATCAGGTCACAACCCGCTGACCAACCGTGGTTTCTCCTTGCGAGTTATAGCCGTCCACACTTTCCTCTGACTGCCCCAAAAAGGCTCCTTGACAAATACTATCCCGATAATGTTGACATGCCGAATATCCCACCGGGACATTTAGAGGACACCCACCGCTTTGCGAAAGGCTTACGAAAAACCTTCAATACCGCAGCTATCACAGAAGAAGAAACACGCAAAGCGCGTGCTGCATACTATGCTTGCTGCGAATTTTTAGATGAATGTGTTGGTGATCTGCTGACAATCTTGGATCGCGACGGTCTGTTAGAAAACACAATTATTGTCTATACTACAGACCACGGTGAGATGGCTGGAGAACATGGACAGTGGTGGAAATCCAGCTATTATGAAGCTGCAGCACGCGTGCCACTTATAATACATGACACACGAGCAGAAGACACACATGGAAACCGTGTTGACGCTCCTGTGGAACTGAACGACCTATTCCCAACATTATGTGCAAGAGCAGATATTCCGATCCCTGATGATCTGGATGGTTCTGATTTATCAAACCTCATGACAGGCAATTCCGAAGGATGGCGAAACACTGCAATCAGCGAATACTGGGCAACCCAAACGACCGGTCCGATGCGTATGTTGAGAACACCTCGCTACAAATACGTTGCCTTCCCCGAAGATGAATCCATCCTGTTTGATTTAGAAAATGACCCGGATGAATTTGAGAATCTTACTGGAAAACCTGAACTTCGTGAAGTAGAGGCATCCATGCATGAACAACTCATGGGCGGATTCGATTGGGAAGATGTTAGGAAACAGAAAGCCATAGATAAAGAACGTAGCGAGGATTGGAAAGCACCGTGGGGAAGAGGTACACCGAACGCATATACTTTGCCTGATGGCAGGATTGTAGACGCAGAACTCTGTTTGTATAACCCAGTACTTCGTGATGGGAGTGATGATGATTAGTTGGGATTGTAGGGTGACAAGCGGGTATGGGAGTGTAAAGCATGGCTATCCGTACCTGCTGTTAGGTGCCATTCCTAATAAACGTTTTGAACTGATGTTTATGAAATGAAAACACCATCTATGCAAAGTCGCCCTAAAATCCGATTTATTGCTATCCTTGTTGGTCTCCTCTTGGTAGGGGGTATCTGTGCCATCACTCCCTACAACAACTATTTTTTGGAAAACTCAAGGCTTGCGGGGAATCACCTGCCTGTCGGGTCAATTTTCGGATTGCTTCTGTTGGTGTTCTTAGTCAATCTTCCGTTGCGATTTTTGACACGGAGCAACCGCTTTTCACTTACGGCACTTGAATTAACTGTCATCTGGATGATGATAATAGTGGCAGTTGGCATTCCCTCAATGGGATTGCTGCAGTTCTTATTGCCGTGTCTTGTTGCACTCCGATATTTCACTACAACCGAAAACGATTGGGCAGAAACCCTCCAACCCCACATACCAGATTGGTTAGTTGTCACTGATTCACAAGCAGTAACAGATTTCTATGAAGGACTCTCAGCGGGAGGTGGCGTTCCGTGGCATCCTTGGATCAAACCCTTATTGGTCTGGGGTTTGTTTGTCCTCGTATTCTATTTTACTACGGTCTGTCTTGCTACCATCCTCCGCAAACAGTGGATAGAACGTGAACGTTTTTCATTTCCTTTAGTCCAAATTCCGGTGCAATTGGCAGCAGAACCAGAACGCGGAACACTCCTGAATTCATTCTTCAAAAACAAGTTCTTGTGGGTAGGTATGGCGTTGCCGATGCTTATTCATTTCCTCAACGGTATGCATGCGCATTTTCCAACAGTACCCGAAATCCCACTGATTTTTAACATACACCGAGCCTTTACAGAAAAACCGTGGCATACCATCGGATGGTGGCCTGCCATGAATATTGCCATCTATTTCTCAGTCATCGGTGTAGCAGCTCTACTGACATTGGAGGTGTCATTTAGTCTCTGGTTTTTCTTCCTCTTTTTCAAACTCCAATACATCATCATGAATGCAACTGGAGTCGGCATCGGTCCTTGGGTAAGTTGTAGTCGTCAAGTGATGGGAGGGTATCTTATTTTTGTTCCCGCTGTTTTCTGGGGTGGACGTGAACATATTGCTTCGATTTTCAGGAAGGCTTTCAGTATTCAAGGAAAGCAAACATATAACGACAGTAATAGACGTTTAGTTGACGACTCAGATGAACCGCTATCGTATCGTTTGGCATTGTTCGGATTTCTGCTGGGATTTGTTACCCTTGTTGTGTTCTTCGTTGTGGCAGGTATCACCACTTGGGTTGCCATTGTTACACTCCTTTCAATCTTCATCACTTCAGTTGTGCTATCATGGATGGTTGTTAATGGTGGATTGTTGCTTGTGCAAGCACCGTTCTTCCCATCAGATTACATAAATTTCACACTCGGAACGGCAGCAATGGGGCAAAAAAGTATGGCAGTACTCAGTTTTCAACGCACATTTCTTCGGGATTGGGGGGAATTTATGATGCCGAACTTCTTGCATAGTTTCAAGGCTGCAGATGAAGTGCACCTTGCACGCCGCAGGATCGTTCCGATTCTTGGGATTTCCATTGTTGTTGCTATCCTTGTTTCTGTTTACGCATCGTTAACGCTGGTATACGACAAAGGTGCGCTGTTCTTACAAAACTGGCCCTTCATCAACGCGCCGCGCGGTTATTTCAACCGAATGAACAAACTCATTCAATTTCCTATTGAAACAAATTGGCTTGAAGTATATAGTATGATAGCCGGTGCAGGTTTCACAGGTTTTATGTTGTGGATGCGTCAAAGTTTTGTGTGGTGGTCACTGCATCCGATCGGTTATCTCTTAGGTGCTACCTACCCATCGTTTCACGTCTGGTCATCTATCTTTTTCGGTTGGGTGATAAAATATATTACACTTAAGTTTGGTGGTCCATTGGCATATCGTAGGATTCGTCCAATCGCATTTGGCTTGATATTTGGTGAATACTTGATGGTTGGAATATGGATGGTGATCGGATTTTTCAGTGGTATTGGCTATCATGCTTTACCCCGTTAGTAATAAACGGAAACCTTATACCATTTCTAATTGACAAATTGCCATAACATATTGTAGGTCCAAATCAACGGTATGAATGCCTTATTGGCATTCCCCGGGTAGAGCTTGCGAAACCCATAAATCAACGGTATG
>JAAXHO010000015.1 GCA_012270795.1 Candidatus Poribacteria bacterium | reverse complement strand
CCAATCCGCGAATTTCGCGATTCAGACAAAAAACAACTCAAACAAAAACATAAACGCACCATAATTCTTTGACACACCACCTAATTAAAAGTATAATTACATAAGGAAAACAAGCACAAAAAATCACACATTATCGGAGAAAAAAATGTTTGACGAAATCGGAAAAACTGCCGGCGAAATATGGCAGTACCTTGAACAAAACAACGAAGCATCAGTCGGAAAATTAACAAAAGAACTACGGAAAACCCAACGCATGATCCTCCTCGGCATCGGATGGTTAGCACGAGAAGGAAAACTCAACATAGAAAAACGGCAAAGAGCAACATATTTCATGCTAAATAAAACCGCAACCCCCGAAAACGAGGAGAACGCACAAGAATGAAGCCAATTCGCCAATTATCCGTCGTGCCAACACTCCCACAAAAACTTGAACCCTTGCGGGAATTGGCATTAAACTTGTGGTGGACATGGGACAATGAAGCACTCAGCCTTTTTCGACACCTCGATGCTGAACTCTGGGAAAAAACATACCACAATCCCATCGCAATGCTCGGAAAAATCTCACAAGAAAAACTACAAGCCGCAGCAAAAAACGAAGTCTTTTTAGCACACCTCGACATCATACATAACAAGTTTAAAGCATACCTCTCTTCACCATCGTGGTTCGAAAATTATTCACAAGAAAAATCTCTAGAGAACATAAAAATCGCATACTTTTCAATGGAATTCGGATTGACAGAGTGCATGCCACTCTACTCGGGCGGACTAGGAGTCTTAGCAGGAGACCACCTAAAATCCACCAGCTACCTCGGACTGCCCTTTGTCGGTGTCGGTCTACTCTATCAACACGGATACTTCCGCCAAACGCTAACAGCAGACGGATGGCAAATGGCAGATTACCCAACAAATGACTTTTACAACATGCCAATTAAACCTGAACTGAAACCAGACGGCAGCCAACTCCTGATAGAAGTAGAGTACCCAGAAGGAAAGGCAATCGCAAAGGTCTGGCGTGCACAAGTCGGACGTATCTCACTATACCTATTAGATACAAATATACCCGAAAACCAAAATACTGGACTGCGCGACATCACAGATTACCTCTACGGCGGCGATGAACGCATGCGAATCAAACAAGAAATACTACTCGGAATCGGAGGCTACAGAGCCTTAGCAGCACTCGGAATCAATCCAACCGTCTGCCACATGAACGAAGGACACGCCGCATTCCTCGCACTCGAACGAATACGACAACTGATGGAAAATACTGACATAGCCTTTGACGAAGCACGAGAAGCTACAACTGCAGGAAATATCTTCACAACACACACACCTGTCCCCGCAGGCATCGACTGGTTTCCACCCGATTTAGTCATGCACTATTTTAGAAACTACTTGCGCGGACTCAGAATCTCTGAAGAAAAATTCCTCGGATTAGGAAGAAAAAATCCTAATGATAATACCAGTGAATTCAGCCCCGCATTAGTCGCACTACGACTCTCAACAATGTCAAACGCAGTCAGCCAATTACACGGAAAAGTCTCACGAAAAATGTGGAACGCACTCTGGAACAATCTACCTGTCCATGAAGTCCCCATCAAAGCTATCACAAACGGAATACATACACGCTCCTGGGTCTCTGAAGATATGCAAAGTCTATTCAACAGATACCTCGGTCCAAAATGGATCGTTGACCTCACAAACCAAGATGTCTGGACACAAATCTCACATATACCTGATACCGAATTGTGGAGAACCCATGAACGCAGACGCGAACGACTCATCGCTTTCGCGCTACACCGCCAAAGTCAAAAACGCAGAAAACAGTCAAAACAAAACCTCACAAAACTGGAAACACACCAAGAAACAGGAGCAACCGCAAAAATACTAAACCCAGAAACACTCACAATCGGATTCGCAAGACGATTCGCTACATATAAACGCGCAACACTGCTATTCAACGACCTTGACAGACTCGCAAAAATACTAAACGACCCAGAAAGACCCGTACAACTCATCTTCGCAGGAAAAGCACACCCACACGACTATGAGGGAAAAGTCCTAATACAACACATACACCGAATCGCCGCAGAAGCACGCTTCCGTCATAAAATCCTATTCATCGAAAACTACGATATCTGTGTCGGACGCTACCTCGTTGAAGGTGTCGATGTATGGCTAAACACGCCTATGCCACCCAACGAAGCAAGCGGCACAAGCGGAATGAAAGCCGCAGCAAACGGCGCACTCAATCTCAGTATGGCTGACGGATGGTGGGCTGAAGCCGAAAAACTCGGCGGCGGATGGACCATCAACGCTACACCCGAAGCAGATGACCAAAAATCAATAAATAAAGCTCATGCAAACGCTATCTATGACCTGCTCGAAAACAAAGTCGTCCCCCTATTCTATGACCGACACCCAGTGGATGATATACCCTACGGTTGGGTCGCAAAAATGAAATCCGCCATGCAACTGCTCGCACCCGTCTTCAACACAAAACGAATGGTCGCTGAATATGCCGAACACTTATACTTTCCCGCACACAAAAGATGGACAAAACTAAACAACGATAACGCACAACGCAGCATCGCACTCGCAAACTGGAAAGCAAACATGCGAAAACATTGGACCAACTTGAAAATTGAAGAACGAACAACTAAAGCCAAAAGAGAAACACCACAAAAAAGTGACACCCCACATGCTGTCGGAGAATCGGTTACAATCCAAGCGATTGTTCACACAGATACCTTTTTCCCAAACGAACTCGCCGTACAAATATATCACGGCGTATTGCAAGCAACAGGTGAAATCCAAAACGGAAACATAACACAGATGGAGTACAAAGGAAACATCGCCAACGGAAAATTCCTCTATGAAGCATAACTCACACTAAACCAAACTGGACTGCACGGATACACGCTCCGTGTATTACCATACCACGAGGACCTACAATCTATATACGATCTCGGACTCATCACCTGGGCATAATTCTATAGGGTTTTTGTCTGAACCAGAATTTTCAGGATTGACAGATTACCAGGGTTAACTCATCAAGGATTTTTGATACACTTGATATCAACTTTGTGAATAGACCCTGTTGAGGTAAATCCTGAAAATCTGAAAATCCTGTAAATCCTGGTTCAGACAAAAACACTACACACAACTATGTTTACCTTTACCAATACTTCTGTTTATGCGTTACCAATACTTCTGTTTATGCATATAATTTAGTATGGTATTAGACTGTTGACACACGTACAAGATTAAAAAAATACCAACCCAACAAATTGGATACCAAAACTCAATGAAAAGAAAAGCACAAATCTCAAGAGAAACAAAAGAAACACAAATCCAACTCAGCCTAAACCTTGACGGCAACGGAAATGCCAACATTGACACCGGCATCGGATTCTTAGACCACATGTTAGAACTCTTCACAAAACACGGATTCTTCGATCTGGACATCCAAGCCAAAGGTGACCTACATGTTGACGCACACCACACAACTGAAGATGTCGGAATCTGTTTAGGACAAGCATTCCATCAAGCAGTAGGCGACAAAGCTGGAATGGTCCGCTTCGGAAGCTTCACCGTCCCTATGTACGAAGCACTCGCAAAAGTTGATCTGGACATCTGTGGACGACCTTTTCTACACTATAAAACACCCCTTGAATTCGGAAAAGTCGGGGAATTTGACATTGAACTAACCGAAGAATTCTTTCATGGATTTGTAAACCACAGCGGCACAACATTGCACATAAATGTACCCTACGGCACAAACCAGCATCACATCATTGAAGCAATTTTTAAAGCGGTCGCAAAGGCATTAGATATCGCAACACACATGGACAATCGCATCACAGGAGTCCTCTCCACCAAAGGAAGTCTATAGAATACCGAACTTGCAAACACAGGAGAACTATATGAACACAGGAAACGTCATCGCTGTCATACTCGGAGGCGGGCGCGGCACACGCCTATTTCCACTCACACGCGACCGCGCAAAACCCAGCGTACCCATCGCAGGAAAATTCCGACTCGTCGACATACCCATCAGCAACTGCCTACACTCTGGAATGGACAGAATATATGGACTCACACAATTTAACTCTGTTTCCCTAAACAGACATATCGCACAAGCTTACCGCTTCGATAGCTACCGCAGCGGATTCGTACAAATCTTGGCAGCACAACAAACACTAATGGGTGATGAATGGTATCAGGGAACAGCGGACGCAGTCAAACACAATCAACCTTATATCCTAAATCCAAGATTCTCAGACGAATACGTACTGATCCTCGCAGGAGACCATCTCTATCGTATGGATTATCGCAAAATGCTCGCAATTCACACCGATGCCAACGCAGACATCACCGTTTCTGTCATACCCGTGAAAAAAGAAATTACAAGCGGACTCGGAATACTCCAAACTGATACAAACGGAAAAATTACCGATTTTATCGAAAAACCGCAGACTGAGGAAGAATTGCAAAAACTACGAGTTGAATCTGATGTGTTTATTTCGCGGGGAATTGACCCAAAACAGAGAGAATATATCGCATCTATGGGAATTTATATCTTCAACAGGAATATCTTAAAGGAGGTCTTACAAGACGATACCAATGTGGACTTCGGTAGAGATATTATACCCAAGTGCATTAAGACACGCAAAGTATCCGCATTCTTTTTCGACGGATACTGGGAGGACATAGGAACCATACGTTCCTTCTATGACGCGAATATCGCTCTAACCGATGTCTCACCAAAATTCAACTTTTACGACGAACAAGCACCAATATACACAAACCGAAGACATTTACCCAGCACAAAAGTCAACAGCAGTAGTATACGCTCCTCCAGCCTCGCAGAAGGTTCTATCATTGACGACTCGGAAATCGACAGAACCATCGTCGGCATTCGTAGCATCATCGCAAACGGAAGCCGTATTTACCAATCTGTACTCATGGGGGCTGATTTCTATGAGTCCGACACACTCCGTGCCGAGAACAACTTAAATGGAATACCAAATGTCGGAATCGGAAAAAAATGTCTTATTCAAAACGCAATTATTGACAAAAATGCACGAATCGGGGATAATGCTGTCATCGCAAATACAAAAAACCTTGACAACTATGACGCAGACAACTATTATATTAGAGATGGGATCGTTATCGTACCAAAAGACGCTACAACCCCACCAGATACAGTTATCTAAAACTTAACATTCAAACAACAAGTGGTTATACACTAACCACGAAAATGCCTTATGGCAAAGGAACAATGCGTATGCATAAGATGTTATCTCTTCTGATTCTCAGTATTATGGTCATTTCACCACAGATCATGGCACTTGACACAGGCGGTTTGGTCGGCGCATGGCTAATGGATGATGGAAGTGGAAATACAGTCACAGATTCATCTGAAAATGGATTAGATGGAAACTTCGCAAAAGGCACCCCAAAATGGGGAACTGGTAAATTTGGCGGCGGATTAGAATTTAGTGGTTCAGAAATGGTTACCGTACCTCACAATGCTCTATTAAACCTCTCATCATTCACAATCGCAGCATGGATAAATAGCCCTCGGACTACTGGAGTATGGCATATTATCGCTTCAAAAGAATTGAGAAATCCAAATGGACGAAACTACGGCATATTTGGACATGTCAACAACGGTTCCATACACTACTCTTTCACATCCGGAGGTTGGAAATCCTTTGACGCACCAACCCAACGTCACTGATGGAAACTGGCATTACGTCGCAGCTACCTATGCTAAACCAGCTTTTAAACTTTATGTTGATGGAAAACTTGATTCACAAAACTCACCAAATGCTGATCCTGAAACTAATAGCAATCCACTTTATATCGGCGGATGCGATATAGGAAACTATTGGATGACCGGTTCTATTGACGAAGTTGTCCTTTACAACAGAGCCCTTGATGAAAATGAAATCAACGAATTAATGACAAAAGGTATCATAGATGCCTTAGATGTAAAACCCGGCGGGAAAATGGTAACGACCTGGAGTCAAATTAAATCAAACAGAACCCAGTAGGTTCCCGCTCTGAATATGCAAACACTATAAGCACAGTTATTCCCTGTGCCTATGTAATGCCATTTCTAATTGATAATGTCTCTTTTTTGTAGCATAAACTGCCAGTTTGTGCTAAAGAATGACTACCATAACAACCGTTCTAATGAGACAATAATTTATAGAAATGGTATAAACTCTAAAAAGGAGAATAAAATGAATAAATTCACCATTGTTGTCTTCCTAACGCTCTTTGCTATCGCACCAAATCTCATGGCTGTTACAACTGACGGACTTGTCGGCGCATGGTTGTTTGTGACGGAACAGATACAACTGTCGCAGATTCATCCGGAAACGGTTTAGATGGAGAACTTGTACAAGGTGAACCTGAATGGGTTGAAGGTAAGTTCGGAACTGCAATGAACTTTGACGGTGCCGATATGGTAAACGTCCCTGACAACGACTTGCTTGACCTAACTTCTTTCACTATCGCAGCATGGATCAATAGTCCTGCAACATCAGGAAGGTGGCACGTCATCGCTGCAAAAGAAGCACGTAATCCAAATGGACGAAACTACGGCATCTTCGGTCATGTCAACAACGGTTCCATACACTACTCTTTCACATCTGGCGGTTGGAAATCGTTCGATGCCCCAACAAATGTCACAGACGGCACATGGCACCACGTCGCTGCCACCTATGAACAACCCAACTTCAAACTCTACATTGATGGGGTACTTGATGCTGAAGAGGCACCAAACGCTGTACCAGAATCAAATGGAAGTCCATTATATATCGGTGGATGCGATATTGGAAACTATTGGATGAAAGGCGCAATCGATGAAGTCGTCCTCTTTGACAGAGCCCTAAGTCCCGATGAACTCGCTGAATTGATTGAGAATGGCATGGCTTCCGTCACCCCAGTTGAACCCGCTGGAAAGTTGACTACAACTTGGGGACAGATAAAAAACTGGAAATAATGTAAATGTTTTGTGTCTGTTTTTTGACAGACACAAAAACCCATAAGAAACTTACAACAGCACTGCTTTCATAACAGAAAGGCAGATACAATATATGGTTGAATTAAGACAGCAACTTCTGGTGCTACATTTACACACACCAGACCTAAACAGCCACGTCGTCGCATGGGCAATGTACGACGGCACCGGCAAAAAACGCTATACCACCGGGGATAGTGACGCACCGCCCTACAGCTCCGTTGTCGAAGCAATGCAAGATGGGTGGCGGGTTATACAATTTCCACAACAATTCCCCGCTTTTCCCGGTATGGAGTATCACACTTCATATCTAAGATTCGAATACATCTTAGAAAAAATGGAGGAAATCTAATGGTTGATAAACAACATCTCCTAACAACAGAACAGATGGCGAGCTTCGTCGCAGATGGCTACCTTCGCTTTGATGACTTTATCCCCGATGAATACAACAAAGCCGCACATGAAGAAATGGCTTCAGGGGTGCAAACGCGGGGTGGCGGCGGCACCGTCCTAAATGACGTGTGGGGTGAAAATTCCGCAGTCGGAAACGTCTTCCGCTTACCGAAAGTTCAAGGCATTATCCAAAGTCTTGTCGGGGAAAACCCTTTGTACGACCATCATGCCGTACATATTGTCCGTCCACAAAGCCAACATGGACAAATATGGCACGCAGATGCAATCATTGACTTACGCATGCACTTTGATATCCAGTTCTTCTATTTCTCACACGATACACCACGGGAAATGGGCGGCACCATGATACTACCCGGCAGCCATTTCAGACGCGTCTGTGAAACTGACATCGCACGCTATCAAAACTTCCTCAGTCAACACGCAATCGTTTGTAATGCCGGCACACTCGTTGTTGTCCATCACGGGATATGGCACTGCGCACAACCCAACCTCACCGACCAAACACGGTATATGTTCAAGTTGCGTCTAAACCCAACCGTACGCCAACTCAAACTCTGGAACACAGATGACCTGAATACTGCTGGTATCCGTGGTATCTTGAGCCGAAATCACAGATGGTACGGAAATGATGTGCGACTTGAAATCGTCAATAGAATAAAACTCTGGCGGTTCCTCATCGGTGATGAGTCCTACGATGTCGGTTACTGGTTGTCCCGTCTGGAAAACATGCCTGAAAACGTGCCAAACGTCGCATAGCACTCTGGCAGGATAAAAATACCTCACAAGGATTTTCATCATCTCTTGTGAGGTAATAATAAATCTATTGAGGTAATAATAAATCTATCGGTAGATGCGGTTTCTAAACGCACCTACCGACATTACAACTATCACTTATCGCTCATGGATTCTAATTTACGTTCAAGTGCCTGATACTTTTTCTTTTCATTCTCAATTACACGTCTGAATCGAGAAGATTGTCTTTTTTCCTGTAGTGCACTTTTCCACATTTCTCTTATATTTCTTTCTTTATCTTTCAAGACTTGTTGAAGCTTTTTCCTTTCAGCTGCAATTTCAGCTGATTTTCTGGATCTGGATTTTTCGTTGTTATTTTCGTTTCGCTGATAAGACTCTGAACGATTTGAATCACGGCTACCGCCACCACTACGACTATCACTATTGAGGAACTGCATATTTCCACTGCTAAGGGTGATTGTTTCACCGTCATTGTCAAAACTGACCTCTTTCTGAGCAATATCTTTTACAACCATATCACCAACTTTTTCGCCGATGCTGACAACATAGAACTGATTACTGCTTTTTTCCAACACAAATGCTTCCGAATGATTGCCATTCGGATCAATCGCAGTACCAATCAATGTATACGCGGGTTCTTTATGCGGCGGTTTCCAACCGAGCGGACGAAAAATATTATTGTCAATGATCACCTGGTAATAATCTGAATTATCATCAGTCTTACTGTTTTCTGGATGTTCCTTTGAACCCCAATAGGATGTCTGTTGACGGGTCGAAGACTGCCCCTTATGAGGCATCACTTCTGATTTCAGTTCTTCTACTTTTACCTGTGTACTTTCCTTTTTGTTTGAATATTTCGCTTGAAGTCCAACGCCAAAAACAAGGAGTAGACCTATTATACAACTGATTCCAAGTACAACCAGGATTTTTGAAAAATTCACATTATGCTCCTTTCAAACTATCAACACAAAAGATTGATTTACAACTATAGACGCAAACGACTTAATTATGTTTATATTATTTACGTCCAAAATAGGAAAACAACAACAAACCCTATAAGGACATAAGTCACTTATAGGGTTATAATTGTGTGAATACAAAAGAATTAGGATTATGATTGCAATTACAAATTACCGATCTCCTCAACGACGGCCCCTGAATCCACCGCGGTCGCCACCACGTGAACTGCCCATGCGCTCACGGTACTCACGTATCATCCGTTCACGTTGCTCAGGAGAAGCATTTCGGTACCTGCTCATACCTTCTTGCCATCTACGCGACCGTTCCTCTCTGGCTCTTCGTTCAGCTTCTTCTTTTGCTTTAATTTCTACAGCGCGTTTATCTGCATCAGAAGACCTTGATGAAGCGCGCCTATCTTCATCTCTGTTGTCGTTTCTGTTGTCATTTCCTCTGGATGAACCGCCACGTGAACTACCGCCTTGGAGAAACTGCATATTTCCGGCTTTGAGGGTAATTACCTCTCCATCTTTGTCTAATAATATCTGCTTCTGTTTGATGTCAGTAACAACTGCGTCTCCGATTTTATCGCCAATCACTGCGGTATAAAACTTGTTTGACCGTCTCTCTAAGATGTATCCCTCTAATTTTGATCCATCAGTGGAAACAGATGTACCAATGAAAGTATATTCAGGTTGTCTTTGCGGGGGTCTCCAACCGAGCGGACGAAATATATTGTTGTCAACAATCACGCGGTAATAATCAGCACTACTTGAGGAGTTAGAATCGTCAGAACGTTGTTGTCCGCCCCAGTTCTGCTGTCGTCCTTGCCCGCCCCAGTTTGAACCTTGTTGGCGGTTGCGAAACTGACCAGAACGTTGTGGCATTTGCTGCTTGTTTTCTGTCGCCGCAATAAATTTTTCGTTGGATGCATCATTTTGTGCCTGTAGACGTATGCCAAATACAAGCAATAAACCTAATACACAACCTATTCCCAATATACTGAGGACTTTTGCAAATTTCACAGTTTTCTCCTTATACTCAGTGCAAGTGAAATGCAGTGCAAGTGAAATGAATATAATTATATCATAAAGATGTCTTGTTTAGGTTAGACTTATTAAGTAGTAAAAGGTTCGTTTTTAATGTCAGAATATTTTCTGCTTATAATTATACCACAGTTCTTAAGTTTAAGTCAAATTATGTTTTCTATAAGGGTGTGTAAAGTTTTGGTTACTTGTCTGAACCAGGATTTTCAGGATTTTTCTCATCAAATCCTATTCCAAAAGACAACGTAAACGCGCATCAAAAGCCCTTGATGGGGGAAATCCTGGAAATCTGGTAATCCTGTAAATCCTGGTTCAGACAAGTGACAAAACTTTACACACCCATCCTGCAGATTGCATTGACTTTTTGAAATTAATAAGGTAAAATTTTAAAATATATGAATGAACTAAAAGGGATTACACCAATGAACAAAAATAGAACAAAATTAAAACGGTTTGCCTTCATTTTGAGTTGTATTTTTATCCTAAATATGGTAACCGTACCTGCGGAAGCTGGACGCCGTTCTCGGTTGTTTGCTATTACACTGCTCTCGTCCGGATTGGGTTTACAGGTTGGTAGTACGTTTATGAATAGTTCTGCCCAAGAAGCGTATGATGAATATCTCTCCGCATCTCTCCAGGCTGATATTCAAAGTCGAAAAAGTGTCGTTTTGGAAAGGCAAAATACGAGCATTATTATGTCCCGCGTCGGTTTAGGATGTATCGGACTCGCAGTACTTATTTCTATAGTTGACCAACTCAATTCCAGTTCCGATACTGTCCCTACGGAAACACAAATTCCTACTACTGCTGACATTATTTCACATTATCCATCAAACCTTACATCATCAGATATGGACTTTGGTATGTATTCTGGGAGAGTAACAAGATCAAAAAATATGCTTCCAAAGTTTGATTTCCAGGCACAAACCGTATACTTACAATATACACACCGTTTTTAATTATCCATTTATGGTGAATTATTGAAATAATTATACACATCTTCTGTAGGAGCGACCTCCCGGGTCGCGACCAAAGGTCGCTCCTACAACTCAGAATGTAGAATTAATTGTATAATTTACCATAGTCTAAATAAAAAGGAGGGACAGTATGAGTTCATTACATAGATTATATAATAGCCGATGTATTCAGTTAGTCAATAAATCTTGGCGTTTTCTGTTTATTTCTCTGATTTTCGCAGGGTTCTTTGCATGTGCAGATAGCGATGATTTTGCCAACCCGCTTGACTCAGAAAATTTGCGGACATCAGGCGCACCACTTGGACTTACACTCTATCCTGGCGATCAGCAGGTCCGAATAAGCTGGGTGAATATTGGACAATCAGGTATTGAAGCGTACAAGATTTACCGTCGGTCAATAAGTTATTCTGAAGAACCTTATGTGTTAATTGCAACGGTAGATGCTTCGGAAAGTGAGTTTGTGGACACACAGAATATAGAAAATGATCGTAAAGATTCTGATGGGAATGTGCTTGCTTACGAATATCGTATCTCTTATGTTGATTCAGACGGTGTGGAAACACCGGATCCGATGAATCCACCGAGTGCGACAGCAGAACCTTTGCGATTATGGCAGACTGTGACTGTAACACCAAGTGTTGCCCCACCAGCTCCAGATGTTATATTGGGTGTACCAAGAAATCTGGCTGTGGAACTTTTTTGGGATGGTTATGAATTTCCGGATGATTTCGCACTTTTCCGTGTCTATTCTGCATTAGATGACGGTAGTAACGCACCATTAAAATTCTCTCTTGCGACTGAATTAACGTCAGATACATTATTAATGTCAAACACGTTGAATTACCTTGACATCAGATTCCAAAAAGATGGCACCACGAAAGTATACAAAGTGGTTGCAGTGGATGAATATGGTGTTGAAGGTATTACAACTATTCGTGCTACGTCCCCCACTATTCCGCCAGCACCGCCGAATAACTTTACTGTTGGGTATATTCGACTATCACTTTTTAATCTGAAGTATAATGCAGTTTTATCTTGGGATGCCAACGAAGAAATTGATCTTGACGGTTACCAAATCTATACGAAGGACGCAGAAGGGAATCTTCTGATTCGCCCAAAAGCACATCGTGATGAAACAGAGATTATAATTCTTGGTGAGGATCCGAATATCGTTGGTCAAGCGGCTGTTGAAAAACCATATTTTATTACTGCGTATGACAACACGCGCACCGAAGATGGCAAACGTGATGAAAGTGAAATGGTAGAGGCAGAACAATTAAACACTATTTTTTGAAAGATAAGAGGAAACCAATGCTCTTTAAAAACCGCTTAATTATAGGGATTATATTCGTTTTCTTAGGAATCAATATTCCGATTTTCGCACAATCTCCACCGAACCCACAACTCACAACTATTCAGACTGCAGAAACTCTTGGTAAAGGTGGGTCTCATACATCGTTTGGTCTGTTTCAACATACTATAAATAATATTGCACCTTTGCAGAAGCAGGATATTATTATTGGTGGGTTTCAGGAATCACGTGCAGTCAGTCTTGAACTTAACACATTCATAGTTCCTGTCAGATTTACGTATGGATTAAGTGATTTACTTGACTTGCAATTAGGGGCAACGCTGGCTAATAGGGGAGCCAAAAAAATTGTCCACGATTTTTATGACAGTAATATTCCAGAGCTAAATGCGAAAAGGGTCTATAACCAACCTATTTATGATGGACGCATCGGTCTCAAATACAATTTGAAACCTGAAAAGAATGATGGATTTCCTAGTATTTCTGTCGGTGGACATGTTTATTCCGGTTATACGGCAGATGATCGGTTGAATGTTGATAACGATTTTCGAGATGATAGCCCCATAGATGGCTTTCCATTCGTAGGCATGAATGCCTTTGGTGTTGGAACACAACGGATTGGCAAGTATTTTAGAGTTCACGCTGGCGTTGGTGTTTTTTTGACATCTAAAGCAATTGATACGGCTGACCTGTTTACACTCAATTACCAACTTGGTGGTGAAATTGCTGTCTCAGATAGTTTATGGATTGCTGGGGACTTTTCACGTGAACTCCAGTACGCGGGCTTGAACATATCAAACATTTTGGGGCTTGCATTACGGTATGAAGTGTCAAATAAGTTGGTTTTTCAAATTGGGCTCAGTACACAGCCTGGTATCCAATTCGGTTTGACACTCGGTGGTGAACAAGCAAAGGCGATGGAAGGGAATAAGTTGCTTTTTTGACCAAACCGATCGAGATATAGAGTCTATGAGAGCAGTGATTCAACGTGTCAAATCAGCAAGTGTGGAAGTAGGCGGTGAACTCGTTTCTGAAATTGGAACGGGATTGCTGATATTTCTTGGTATTGCACATGATGATACCGATACAGAATTGGAGTATATCGCGAGCAAAGTTGCAAATCTACGTATCTTTGAGGATGTCGATGGTAAGATGAACTGTTCACTGCTTGATATTGGTGGTGCTGCACTTGTTGTTTCACAATTTACGCTTTATGGTGACTGCCGTAAGGGACGACGACCCAGTTTTATAAATGCTGCGCGTCCTGAAGTTGCTAATGCTTTGTATGAGCAGTTTATCTCTACCTTAAATTTACTTAATATTCCAACGCAAGGTGGTACTTTTCAGGCAATGATGGACGTGCAACTGATTAACGATGGTCCTGTGACTATCCTGTTGGACAGTGATAAACAGTTTTGAACGACAAAAAATGGTAAATTCTGAATACATCAATACTATCAAAAAGGCGTAGGGGGGTTTTTCAACCCCGAATTTCTCCATCTTCGGTAGGAGCGACCTCCAAATCAACGGTATGAATCATGGCGAATGCCATGCGCNNCCTTTTGGCATTCCCCGGGTCGCGACCGGGAGGTCGCTCCTACCTTAGGAAACATAAATTAGAATGTGTGTTTAATCGACAATTGAATGCCTCTGACAAGTTTACCACATCTCAAGCCATTGCTGTAAAGTTGTTACCGGTTGTGTTTGGCTGCGGATCACCCATTTGAATTCGGGGTCTTTCCAGTAAATGCTACCCGGATGATCGCCATTCCGAAGGTAGCGAATGTCAATCGCCCATCGGATAACTTCACTTGTCGTATGCTGTAGGGATCGGTGAAGTGTTAAGTTGTGGAACAGCAACGCATCTCCCATATCCATTGGACAGGTTACAATACGAGAGGCCTCCACAAGTTCGTCCATCACCTCAAGAAACCTGCCTTCCCGATTTTCTGTCCGATGGTCAACCACACCTAACCGATGTGACCCAGCAACTACCTGCAAACAACCGTTGGTCTCATCTACAGGCACAAGGGGTATCCATGCAGTCGGAATGAGTGATACCTCACTGACTTTTCCAAAATAACCGCTGTCTTGATGCCACGGAACAACCGTCAATTGTTGACCGGGTAGTTTAGGACGTGCATTGAAAACTGGGTGTCCGATAACGTCGGTGCCTGTCAGTTGACCGATAGCATCTACGAGAGGCCCTGCGTAGTGTAGATCGAAAATCTCAGATGTCGCGATTTGTCCACGCCACGACCTACCGAAACGGTTGGCATGGTCACCAGCAACTTGCCAGTAACGTTTTTCAAATGGAAGTTTTGCACCGTCATCTTCAACAACACCTTGATCCTTCAGTTGTCGGATGATACCATCTACAACTTGCGCAAACCTGTCGCGCACACCGTTGATAAGAGGTCTTGGAACTACATTTTTAAGTAACAAATACCCGTCATTTTCCCATTGGTGTATCTGTTCGGATGAAAGCGGGGTTGGTTGTTTTTGTTCTGTTGCCATAATATCTTTTCCTTTCACTGAAGGTCGCTTTTCTGGTGGAGATAATTCGCTTTCTAACTAACTGATATGAATTATACCATTTTTTAAAAAAAATGACGAATCTTTTCAAGTCAAGGTTATGGTGCTAAGAACAATTATACAGAGGCATTCAATTGTCAATTAAGCACAAATTCTAACTTATGTTTTTTAAGGTAGGAGCGACCTCCCGGTCGCGACCAGGAGGTCGCTCCTACAGAAACTGGGGAAATCGGGGTTGAAAACCCCTCCTACAAGAGTACATTTTGACAATTGAATGCTTCTGAACAATTATACGTATTGCGTTGACATTTTACACAAGAACTGATACCCTACACATCAAGGAGGAGAAACAACATGGCAACTTTAATGCAAACTGAAAATCGCATCAGACCGCTCTATATTGACGGATACACCCACCAACTTAGTTACGCGCCCGGTGAGGAGATCGCTTTCCACGTCTCAACAAGTGCGGGAAGTTACACTTTAGAAATTGCACGTATCGGTTCGGAGCGTGAAGTCGTATTCAGCGAATCTGGACTCCCAGGGAAAGCACAACCAGTCCCTGAAAACGCTTCATCACACGGATGTGGTTGGAATGCTACCTTTACACTTGAAGTACCAGACACATGGCAAAGTGGCTATTATGAAGGCACACTCCGCGCAACTGATAGCGGCGGGGACACCATATATAGAAACCATCGTACCGCAGAGAGTTCGCTGTTCTTTATCATTCGTGCTTCCAAACCGGGCGTAAACACACCTATTCTCCTCCAACTCTCTACCAACACTTACGACGCTTACAATAACTGGGGTGGTTTTAGTCTCTACGGTTTTCATGGGCAAAGTAAGTTGCAAGGTAACCGTGTTTCATTTGACCGACCAACTGGCGGTATCTTTAGAAACTGGGAGTTGCCTTTTATCGTTTGGGCAGAGCAGAACGGATGGACACTCGATTATGCAGTGAATAACGATCTGGAATTCCATCCTGAGATATTGGAACATTACAAACTCGTATTGAGCGTTGGACATGACGAATACTGGTCTGCCCCGATGCGGGATAATCTTGAGGCATTTATCGCAAATGGCGGTAACGTTGCTTTTTTTAGTGGCAATTCTGTGTGTTGGCAGGTGCGTTCTGAAGATAATGGCCGTGCGCTCGTTTGTTGGAAACAGAGTTACAATCAAGACCCTGTCTACAAAACTGATGATTATAGTACGTTGAGTACTTTGTGGAGTCACTATCTGGTGCATCGTCCTGAAAATCAACTGACGGGTGTCGGTTTCTTACAAGGTGGGTATCATTTGAGTCACGGTCAGTTTATGAATGGTAGTGGTGCATACACGGTGCATCGTCCTGAACATTGGGTGTTTGAAGGCACAGATTTAGCGAGAGACGATGTGTTCGGTGGAGAGCACACCATTGTCGGCTACGAATGTGATGGGTGTGAATTCACGCTTGAAGATGGCTTACCTGTGCCAACCTATCAAGATGGCACTCCCGAAGGATTCACAATCCTCGCGACTGCGCCTGTCCGTTGGCATCCCGATGATTGCGAATGGTATGAACGTTGGGAACAAGGACATACCGGTGCTGCTACGATGGGTATCTATACAAAGGGTGGTACTGTCTTCACTGCTGCGACTACGGATTGGTCTCACGGATTAGCGGGTGGGGATGCTGTTGTTGAACGGATTACGCATAATGTTTTGCAGCGGCTTTCAAAATAAACCTTCATCATAGAAGTTTCCCACATCAATTTACCGATACAGAATTCAAGTGTGTAAAGTTTTTGGCATCCAGAATCGCGGAATTCGCGGAGGCCGCGGCTTTTGTTCTGAATCACGGAATTCACGGATAACACGGAAGACGCGGAAAAGACTGCAGCATCACAATTTATTGCTAAGTATAAACATCATATAAGCAAGGCTATTTGTTGGGGGTATCTTTTCCGCGTCTTCCGTGTTATCCGTGAATTCCGTGATTCAGAACAAAAGGGAAATATGATATTCCTAAATTGACACTTATAGTGACAAAAACTTTACATACCCCCGAATAATTCCTTCATTGATATTTATATTTTTGTATGTTATACTGAGAAATAAAACCTAATAAGACATTGAGCTGCCAATTTAATGTTTTCCAACATGGAGTTTTAAATGCCAAACGACCAACCCAATATCCTCTTAATCACAACTGACCAGCAACGCGGCGACTGTCTTGGAATTGATCCCGATGGTCCCGACTGCTTACAAACACCGAATCTTGACTGGATCGGCAGCAGTGGCACGCACTTCCGACGCGGTTACGCTGAATGTCCGAGTTGTATTCCTGCACGACGGGGGATCATGACCGGTACCGCTCCAGCAGCCAACGGAATGGTTGGATATACAGGCGCGCAATGGAATCCGCCCCATACACTTGCTGGTGAATTATCCAAAGTGGGATATCAAACCGAGATGATTGGCAAACTACATCTGAGTCCACCGCGTAAGCGATACGGTTTCGATCACTTACAGTTGTCTGATGCCACCCACGGAACTGCTAACAACGACTATGTAGAATGGTTACAGCAATACCACCGCCGCAACGATTATGATCCGGGTATGGCACACGGAGTCTCTGCTAATGGATGGGTGGGTCGTCCGCACCACCTACCCGAAGAACAGATGCATACGTTCTGGTGTGTTGACCGCGCGCTTAAGTTCATAAGAAAACGTGACCCATCTGTGCCGTATTTCCTCAATATCTCCTTCATAGACCCGCACCCACCTTTGACACCACCAGCACACTACTATCAACGGTATATACAGAGAAATCTCCCGCCGCCTGTTGTCGGCAAATGGTCTCTAAACCTTGAACTTGCCGAGAAGGGACATAATCCAAATGCATGGGAGATAAACCTTGACAGACACGACATGAAATGTGCCCGCGCTGCGTATTACGGGATGATCAATTTTATTGACGATCAGGTTGGTCGGTTGCTCCAAAATGTTGGTGGATTGAATGACTGTCTCGTTATTTTCACATCGGACCACGGTGAAATGCTGGGTGACCATAATATGTTCCGTAAGACCTTTCCTTACGAAGCCAGTGCAAGAGTGCCTTTTCTGATGCGTACACCAGCCAGATGGGGTTATCCCAAAGGGAACATCAACTATTCGCCTGTCGGTCTACAGGACATCATGCCAACTATTCTTGACGCTGCAAATATTGAAATTCCCAGCACCTGCACAGGTAAGAGTTTACTGCCTATCATGCGGGGTGATACTGACCGAGTCCGGGATTGTCTACACGGAGAACATGCTGGTTGTTATAGTAACAAACACGGAAATCATTATATTACTGATGGGCACCACAAATACATCTGGTATTCCCAAACAGGTCGTGAACATCTATTCAATCTGCAAGAAGATCCGCACGAAACAGTTGATTTAGCAAGTGAAAACGATACTGAAACGCAACTAACGCCTTGGAGAAAAAGACTTATTGAGTTCCTACGCGACCGACCTGAAGGTTTTACAGATGGCGAAAGGCTCATCGCAGGACAACCACACAAGGCACTGCTGCCGGGTTATCAACCTGATGCGACTTATCCTTATTTGTAACATTGCATGACTACAAAACCCAAAATCTTGTTTCATAGGAGGTATAAACAATGAAGAAACTCATTTTGTTGCTAATGTTTTATATTCTTGTATTACTGCATATTGCACCCACCTTCGCGCAATATGATTCTTCTACACAAATCGGTTTACCTGAAGGTGCTATTGCCCGCTTTGGAAAAGGATATATCTATGGAATGGAATATTCTCCAGATGGCACACGGTTTGCTGCTACCACGTTCATCGGGGTTTGGATTTACGATGCACATACAGGGGAAGAACTTGATCTGATAGCAGGAGAACATGATGACAGAGTTTATGCTGCTGCATATTCACCTGATAGCAAGAATATCACGACTGTGGGACAGGATAAAAAAGTCCGAATATGGGATGTCCACACAGGACAACTCCTAAATACCCTCATTGGACACAAGGACGAAGTTTTGTCTGTTGCATATTCACCTTGGTCAGACACTGGCAAGTTGTAGTTCAGACAATACTATACGACTCTGGAATGCAAACACAGGAAAACCCCTAAAAAAGCTCATTGGACATAAGGACAAAGTTTGGTATGTTATTTTCTCACCAGATAGTGAAACAATTGTAAGTAGTAGTGGTGATGACACAATCCGATTTTGGGATGTGGCAAAGAGGAAACTGAAAAATACAATTTATGGGTATCGGTCTCCGATTTCCTATTCTCCAGATGGCAAGACACTTCTTGTAATAGCAAATGCTGATAGCAGCAATTCTCTCTTAATAACATCAAAAGATTCAGAAGGTAAAACGGGCAAAGAAATAATTTCGGTTATGGCACCTGATACTATTTATTCTATACACATGTTGAATGCGGAAACAGGAGAACAGAAAAATACAATATCATCATTGAATTATGTTAATTGTTTTGCGTATTCTCCTGATGGAAAAACTATTGCTATTAGCGATGGAGAAAGGTTTGGACTTTGGGATGCTACTACTGGAAAACACCTAACAACCCTTATTGAGGATACATTTCAAGTCGATTTGATTGCGTATTCCCCTGATGGAAAAACTATTGCTACTGTCAGTGGTAACACAATTCAATGGTGGAATGCTCAAACAGGAAAAAACATAAGAACATATCCGTGGTCCACTTATTATTCTGATGAAATTAGATTATCACCTGACGGTAAAACAATCGCAATATTAGAAGGTGGTTCAATTTGTCTATGCAATGCGGAATCTGGAAAGTATCTAACCACAATTGAAGGGCATAAGAGGTCTATTTCTGGATTCGCGTTTTCGTCAGATAGCAAAACTATCGCAACTGGAAGTGAAGACGGGACAGCACGGTTATGGAACGCAGATACTGGGGAAAATATACATATAATCAATATGCCTACAAATCATCTCAATGAACCCGTTAGCATTGATCCCCCGAAGTTTTCGCCTGACGGTAAAACACTTGCAATTCGCAGCAAAGACAATACCTTGTTGTTATGGGATATGCAATTGGAATACATTATAAGAACTATTCCAGGAGAGCATTACCACACAAAAGAAGTTGTATTTTCTCATAATGGAAAAATACTTGCGACAAGGTCTAAGACTGAGGCAGTTCATTTGTGGAATACTGGAACTGGACAACCCATAAACACATTCACAGGACCTGTTCATTTCATTACATTTTCACCAGATGGGAATATAGTTGCAACCTCTTTGGATAATTGGGTGGAATTGTGGAGTACAAACACAGGAGAAAATCTAAGCAAACTCTTGATACCTAAGGCATGTAACACTAAAATTATGTATACAGAAAACGGCAATCCATTCACAATTACTATCCATCAAAATGAATCGGTATCACTTTGGGATATAACAACGGGACAGCACATTCAAGCATTTGAGGGAGACATGAATGAGACAGTTGCGGCATTAGGTCGTTCTTTTCTGAGAATGACAAATAAGGAAATAATGGTATGTATGAACAATCAGATAATAGTTTCACCTACTCAAGATACATTCGTGACTGTTGTTTATCCCAACCCTGTTAGGCTTTGGGATCTTACTACAAGAAAACAGATAGGAAAATCAATAATACCACTCAAAGGTGAGAATAGTTATACATTAGTTCAATATTCCCCTGATGGTAAGACAATCGCAACTATTCCAGTTGGTACTAACCAGGAAGGTGGTACGGTGCGATTGTGGGATGTTGCGACAGGTGGGCATCTAAAAACACTCAAGGGACATTCAAATTGCGATTTTAATTCAGTTGCGTACTTCCCGAATAGCAAAACAATCATTACAGGCCATAACGATGGTACAGTGCTGCTTTGGGACATCCCTACACGATAATTCTTACGCACATGAACTAAGGGAGTATGCATGAAACAAGTTGCTGTGATTACAGGTGCAGCAAGTGACATCGGACGCGGACTGGCGGAACGGTTCGCTGCAGAAGATATGGCAGTTGTCCTTGCAGATATTGAAGCAAAACCGTTATTCACACTTGAAACAGACCTACGCGCGAAAGGGGCAACTGTGCTTGCAGTCCAAACAGATGTTTCAAATGCGGACTCTGTAGAAAACCTTGCAGTACAAACATACAACACCTTTGGTGCAGTACATATTCTCTGCAACAATGCTGGTGTCGTTTGTAGTCGTCCTATCTGGGAACACACGCTCGCTGATTGGGAATGGGTGTTAGGGGTTAATCTCTGGGGTGTAATTCACGGCATCCGCACCTTTGTTCCACGTCTGCTTGCGCAAGAAACTGAATGTCATATTGTCAACACCGCTTCAATTCTGGGGCTGATACGAGGTCCAGGTGAAGGCATCTATAAAGTCAGTAAACACGGTGTCATTGCCCTTTCCGAAACCCTTGCAGACGATTTGGCACATAAGAACTCCAAAAATTCAGGTGCATGTGTTGTGTCCTGGGTGGGTACGCACAGGTATTTTAACCTCTGCCCGAAACCGTCCAGATACTGAAGCACACCACCAAAGTCAATATGCTACTAATTCTCAGAATGTTCGCGCTGAAATGGAAGCGGGAATGTCTCCTTCTGAAGTCGCAGATCATGTCTATAACGCTATTCAGACAGGTACATTCTATATCCACACACACCCAGAACACAAGGATTGGATTCGCGCCCGTATGGAAGCAGTACTTGAATAGAATTGGTTAGTTTTCTAATGATATTTGTCTAATCTTTGGTTGATTATGGAATTAATTACACACTTTCATAGGTAGGAGCGACCTCACAGTCGCGACCAGGAGGTCGCTCCTACCAGATCTCCACATAAGTTAGAAATGGTATTATCTATTGTCTTTATGTTGTGTTTGTGTCACGTCCCATAGGATGACTGTGCCGTCTGAAGAAGCACTGGCAAGGATTCCTCCATCAGGGCTGAACACCACAGAACGCACCCAATTGGTATGTCCTGTAAATGATACCATGTTTTTTCCTGTCATGGTATCCCACAATCGTACAACTTTGAAACTACCCCCTGCAATTGTGTCGCCATCTGGACTAAACGTAACACTATATGTGTTATATGAGGTGGGTTCTTTATAGGTATTTAACAGATTAGTAGTTTCTGCTTCCCAGATTTTTACGGTATCGTCAAAACTACCACTTGCGAGGATAGTTCCATTTGGAGAAAAGGCAACACTTGCGCCTGCTCCGGTATGTCCTATAAGTTCTCCTTTCTTTTCATTTGTGGGTATGTCCCATAATTGTATTATTTGTGCCTCAGAGGCATAGGCAAATGTATTTCCATCTGGACTGATGGAAATAGAACGGACCTGGTAGTTGGTCGGATCAGTGCTTGATATGTATGCAGGAATTACCTTTTTAACAAAACCTGTATGTACATCCCAGGATCGGATTGTGAAGTCCCAACTTCCACTTATCAGTGTTGAATTGTCAGGTGTAAACGCAAGAGTAGGTGCAGTTCTTGTATGTCCAATGAGTCTCTTTAAGAGTTCTCCTGTTTGTACATTCCATAAAACGATTTGCCCGTTTGAATAACCCGATGCAAGTATTTCACCATTAGGGGTATACATTACAGAATAGGGTGTACTTGTCAGTTCTGTCAGTGTTTTTTGTATATCTCCAGTTTGGACATCCCGTATAAGAATGGTGTCATCTGTTCTGTTGGGATAAGCGACAGATGTTCCATCAGGTGAAAACGCGACGGATCTGATGTAGTTTGTATGTCCAGTGGTGGTTTTAACGATGTTCCCTGTCTGCACATCCCACAAGCGAATTATCCCATCATTTGTACTTGTACCAGCTATCAGTTTGCCATCAGGAGAAATCGCAACGTCAGAAATGTATGGACCGTTTGCGAGTGTGTTGATCAGCATTTTAGTTTTGACATTCCATACGCGGATTGTATAGTCAGATCCGCCTCCGACTAAATAGACTCCATCTTTGGAAAAATCTAATGTTGTTGCACGCCTTGAATGTTCTGATAAAGTTGTTAGGAGTTCACCTGTACTGGTATCCCATAAATGGATTCTGCCGTTCCAACTTCCAGTGGCTATTATGAGACCATCTGGGGAAAACGCAATTGAATAAATTCTGCCTATCCTTGGAGAGATATTTAATGTATTTTCACCTGTGTCTAAGTTCCATAATTGTATTGTGCTTTCATCGGTTTCTGATATACTTGCAAGCAGGTTCCCAATGGGTGAATATGTTAATGAACGGACAGCTTCTGTGTTTGTTATGAGTGTTGAACCAGCCTGTCCTGTCGTTGTGTCCCATGTTCGGATAGTTGTATCTGCACTTCCACTGACGAGTGTTTTTCCATCCGGACTAATTGCCAACGAATAGATATTCGTTCTATGTCCTATGAGTGTATTATCTAGGTTCTTTTTGTTTATATCCCACAGTTGGACTTTGTTGCCAATTGCACTTGCGAGTATATCACCTTTCGGACTAATCACAATTGAATTGGTATCATGCCAGCCTTCAGTAAGCAGATCGAGTTCTTCACCTGTGTTGACATCATATATCCAGATACCGATTGAACTACTGACAGCAAGTTTTTCCCCGTCAGGGAAAAAAGCAATTTCTCTGATTATACCTTTTCCGAAACGTTGTTTTGCCCCTTCAGGCAAATGCCATTTTGTATATTCTTGGGGATAATAAATTGAACTTGAAAATAGAGAAACAGCGAACACAAACAACGTAAGATATTTTAGGTTCTTCATAATCACACTCACTCATCGGTTTGGTTCATAAACTTTGACATATCCCATAATAGCACCGTTCCATCGGCACTTCCACTTGCGAGCATTTTTCCATCTGGTGAAAATGCGACCGATAGGACATATCCTGTATGTCCAATAAACCCGTTTTTATGTTTTCCAGTATTTGCGTCCCAACAACGTATCATCTTATCCCAACTGCAGCTTGCGATTATATCTCCTTGCGGCGCATAAGTCACAGATAGGACATACCATGTATGTCCAGTTAACATCTGTCTGTTTTTCATTGTTCGTGCGTTCCACAAACCGATTGTTCGGTCATCGCTTGCACTTGCGAGTGTGGATCCATCCGGACTGAAAGCGAGTCCGGTAATATCCCCAGAATGTATCACGGGTCTATTAATTATCCGTTGAACAGATGAAATCGGCTGTTGTTGTCCTGTTTTTGGATCCCAAAAGATGATTCTGTTATTTCCATCGCCACTTGTAAGTGTCTTTCCATCAGGGGAAAATGCAACAGCTCTAACATTAGCAGTATGGCCATTGAGTGTTTTGATAGGTTCGGCGGTTTGCGCGTTCCATAAACGGACGGTCTGGTCATAACTTCCACTTGCGACTGTGCTGCTATCCGGGGAAAAAGTTACAGATGCAACATTATCCCAATGTTCAGAGATCACATGTTTCTGCAGTCCTGTGAGAGGATCCCAAAGACGTATTGTATTATCCCAACTGCCACTTGCGAGTGTCTTTCCATCAGGGGAAAATGCAACAGTGCCAACTGTCTGTGCGTGTCCGATAAGCGTGTTTTTGTATGCGCCTGTGGTTGGATTCCATAGGTGGATGGTACTTGCAGAATTTCCGCTTGCCAAAGTGTTTCCATCAGGTGAAAATGCGACGGTCTTCACATCACGGGTATGTCCAACAAATATATTTTTTTCATTGCCGGTGCGAGGATGCCACAGGCGAACTGTTCCATCATAGCTGGCACTTGCGAGTGTGTCACCTTTCGGTGAATATGCAACCGATACGACATGATTTGTATGTCCAAAAAGTGTCTTCAGATGTGTTCCAGTTTCGGTGTTCCACAAATGTATCTCATTGTCCCAACTTCCGCTGGCGAAAGTCTTCCCATCTGGTGAACACGAGACCGAAACGACATACCATGTGTGTCTTGCCATAATCTGTTTGTTCTTGCCGGTGCTTGTTTCCCATATACCGACAGTTCCGTCGTCGCATCCACTGAAGATTGTTTTCCCATCCGGACTGAAAGCGATAGATGTTACCGCTCGTTCATGACCTGAGAGTGTTTTCAGGTACGCTCCAGTGTTTGCATCCCAAAGTCGTATCGTAGCATCGTTATTTGCACTTGCGAGGATACTCCCATCTGGGTTGAAGACAACCGCTCTACCCCAACTGGCATGTCCGCTTATTGTCCTTTTATGTTTTGCAGTTTGAATGTCCCACAGACAAATTGTTGCGTCTTCACTGGTACTTGCAAGTGTCTTTCCATCAGGACTGAAAGCAAGGGATCGAACATCATCTAAATGTCGGACAAATGTTGCTTTGCGTGTACGTGTCTCTATGTCCCACAACATGATGGTGTTGTCGTTGCTGCCCGATGCCAATGTTTTTCCATCTGGACTAACGGCAATGCCTTCAATACTCGCTGTGTGGCCGGTGATGAGTGCCAGTTCAGCACCGGTAGCAGTATCGTAAAACCAGATGCCGATTGCAGTCGCAACTGCGATTTGGTTACCGTCGGGAAAATATTTAATCTCGAATAATTTCCCTTTTCCCAAACGTGCAATTGCTCCTTCTGGTAATTGCCATCGGGTATAATCTTGTGCAAAACTATATGCTAACAAGAGATGAAAAGACATGAAAATCAGTAGCACACATAAGTTGAGTTTTTTCATATTTGCCTTTTTATGTCATACTATTTCTATAAATTATTATCTCACTTACAGTTGCCATAGTAGTTATTCTTCGGGGCACAAACTGGAAGTTTGTGCTACAAAAAAAGATATTATACCATTGCTATAAATTGTTGTCTAATTTCCGGTTGTTATTACAGGGTTATTTAGTTTTATAAATTGCAAGTCAATGAGTTTTACTAATAGTTAGTTATGATTGCATCAATGCAAAGTAGTAGGCACACGCCGTGGGTTATCCGTAATCCACTCTAAAGACGGCACGCGGAGCGTGCCTACTACCATGGCGGATTATGTTTATTATCTAACTTACAATACATTAACTTATGTGATAAAATGGTTCAGAAATACCGAAAACTAAATAACCCTGTTGTTATTACTCTCTATCTGGTAGTTCAATATCCGACAATGCGTTTGCGTCAAGTATCTGCTCAAAAAGTGTATCAAGCAAGGTAAGGTCATCAATCTCGCTTATCTCATTGACAACCGACTGGGAAACATCAACAAATTGGTGACGAAGCAATTTAAGTACCGATGCTTGTTTCTCTTGAATTACACCTTGTTCAATGCCTTATTCAATGCCTTGTTGTATAAGTGCTTCTGCGCCAGTCATAATGATATTTTCAACCTCCTTATCTGGTGTATGCTTTTGAAGAAGCTGTATCAGTTCTTCTTGTTCATCATCTCGTCTGCGAAAGAACACAAGAGAATATAGATACAAAATCGCATGTTTGTGTTGTGCTGTCTGTTCAGGTGGTAATGTATCCAAATATGAAAGAGCTGCCTGCATCGCTATCGCATGTTTGTGTTGTGCTGTCTGTTCAGGTGGTAATGTATCCAAATATGAAAGAGCTGCCTGCATCGCTTGACGCATAGATGTATGATCTGCACGCTCTTGCTGCAACACAGTGAGTAACCAACCGAATAGACTTCCTGTTTTCGTCAACTCAACTACATCGGTGTCCTTCACACTGAGAAACAACGTGTCAAATGAGGGTATAAACCGGGATAACACATCTGGTACGTCCATCACAGCCGTTAGTGACAAAGGTGTTTGCCACCTTTGTTCTCCCGTGTAATACACTATCGGTAGGATCGGACGCAATCGCCACTGGCTTTTAGGCAATTTCTCTTCCTCCATTTCACGCCGCTGTCCATCCCAAATTTGACACATATAATATAATAGCCGAAACCCCATCGTTGGGTCAACCGAAAATTGATGTTCTATAAGGATATAGATTGTCAGATCCCTTGCGTCAGATGTGCCACGGAACGGGACGCTAAACACCATATCAGAAACAACATCACGCAGCCTATCATCCACAAAACTCCTATTCAACTCTATCAATTGATCAAAATCAAGATAATCTACCAATTCTTTCGCAACGATTTCTACTAAACCCCGAACGTTCTCTTTTTTTTTACAACCACCTTGCACTTTTATCGGGGTAATGTCCTATGCGCGGATCGAATAAATCGCGTATCTCTTTTGAAACGCGTTCCTCTGTTTGCTGCATCCCGTCTCCTCATCAATATTGTGTAGATAATAATGTATCATAATTTGATTGTAATGTCAAAGATTGTATCGTTGGAAAATTAATTGAGATTATTAGTAAGACGGATCGAAACTATCATATTTCTGTGTCTTCCAATGTGTTCGTTAGTGCCTCACAGAATTCACGTGCTTCTCTGACTTCTTCTGCATCTCCGTGACAGATTTCAATGACTTTTAATGTGTCAGATGGTAGTTGTGCAGATAAGGCATGCCACATGATGTCGCCGGTTCCCGGTGGATGGTATGGATCCAGTTCTTGTAGATCATAAAGTGTGATACCGATGATGTGTTCGCTATAAGCCTCAATCCATTCATGGGACCAACAAAGACCGAGTTTCTCCTGCAGTGCAGCATGCCCGACATTGTGCCAATAGTGCATCGGACTTCCGTAAAATTCGTTGAATAATAGTTCTATTTCATCAAAATTTGGGATTTGGTAGTAGTGCGGTTGATTCTCAATAGTGATGCGGAGTTCCATTTTTAAAGCGCGTTCATTTAGTTCGTCAAGACTTCGCAACACTGCATCGCGATGTTTTGCCTGTTTGCGTTTTCGCCATTCTGTTGCTTCTGTTACCTTTTTGCTGAATGCTTCAAACTCGCGTTCTCCGTAATCGTAAAGGTCGGTCATCAGGTACGATCGATCGTAGGTATCTACTTCTCCGAGACGCAGCACCACTGTTGGCACTTCCATTTCTACGGCGAGTTCCATCGTCTGAATAGTTCTACGAAGTGCTTCCTTACGTTCATCGTTATTAAGACTGGATAGTAGGATGATGTCATTCTCGGCTTCTGCTTGTGGGGTTCCGGGCAGGATTGGACAGAAATTCTGAATAATACACGGAGGTTTTTGTCCAATCTCACGAAACAACGGTTTGAGTTGTTGGATCTGTTCAAGCGTGAGGTGGCGACTGAGTGCGATGACTTCAAAACCGAGATCCTTTAATTCATCAAACAGTGATGCACCGTCCGGTTGTTTCAAAGCGTTCCACATTGTAGAGATTGCTAACATTATTTTGTGTGGTTTGGGGTAAGATATAGCGTTTATGTTGAAGAAATATCTTGGTATACAACTACTGTGTTGGGCTGTGATTATTGTGCCATTTCAAATATGTATTATGTCTCATTAGCTGCTGAGATCTGGTAGGAGCGACCTCCAAATCAAGAAATCAACGGGACGAATGCCTTTTGGTATTCACTGGGGCGTGACCAGGAGGGGGATCCTACCTGTTAAGTGTATAATTAATTCCAAAATCTACCATAATTCCGTTTAATTTTATACTATAAGGTTACTCAAACCCAAGCCACTTTTTTACTACCACCTCAATTAATTCCATTTGTGTTGAGTATAATTCTCCTATTTTACGGATAAAAGTGGAGGGCAAAACAGCTGTCAACCCTTGAATATTGAAAGTACCTTGTCTTAACCCTGTGACTGAAAGTGTGACATTAAATTCAGAATCTCTCGTGCTTGTAGTGTGCGGTACGACAGAATATAAGGCATAATCAGAATTTGAAAAAGGTATATTTAGTACTAAAACTGGACGTGTTTTCGCAACGAAGCCAAGATCAGCAAGCCATATTTCTCCTCGTTTAGGAATTGCCATTTTCTTCCAACCCCTCTTCTTCATCAAGTAATCTGAAACTTATGGCTGCCGTAAAATTCTGATCTTGTTCAGTCCAAATACCATAGTCATCATCGTAGATAAAATTGACTTCCCGATTCCGGTATAAATCGTGTATTACTTGTTCAATTTGCTGCAATTCGTCCGTGCTTAGAAGTGGTAATATTTCCGCTATTTCTTGAATTGTGTTCATATCAAGACACCATCCTTTTTAAAGGTAAATAAATGAAACAAAGAACTACGGAAGTAGTGGTTTTGAATATGTGAAATTTTACATTTTCTGTCAAAAGGATATAGATTCCTTATTTGATAAACATATTAAGATTTTGTTGTTTCAACTACTGTGTTGAACTGTGATTATTAGTTACTTTGATTACATTTCGTCCTTTAACTTTGATTTTGCCTTGTGCATATTGCTTGATTACTTTCGGGTAGAGTTTATGCTCCTCTATTTGAATACGGTTGTGTAGACTTTCTTCGTCATCTGTTTCGTAAACTGGGACAACCGCTTGTGCAATAATGGGTCCAGAATCGATGCCTTCGTCAACAAAATGGATAGTAACACCTGTAACTTTAACTCCGTAAGCCAGAGAATCAACTACAGGTGTTGCCCCAGGAAACGCTGGGAGTAGACTGGGGTGTACGTTGATAATCTGATTGTGATATTTGCGTACGAATGGGGGCTGGAATATCCTCATAAACCCAGCGAGGACAATTAACTCAACCGAGTAGTTGTCAATATGCTTTGCGATTTCTGCATCAAAAGCAATACGGGTTTCAAAATCGTTGGTTCTGACTACCTGTGTTGGTATTCCAGCACGTTTTGCACGTGTTAAGGCATAGGCATTCTGTCGGTCACTAATTACGACTGCGATTTCAATGTCGCTGGTTTCGTCTTTGTGTAACAGCTCAATCAGGGTTTGCAGATTAGTGCCGCTGCCTGAAGCAAGTACTGCAATTTTCACTATTTTTCTCTTTTCACGTAACAGAACACAAAACAACAATTCTTACCAGTTCGTATTGTTATTGAGATGTCCTTCTGGCATTGGCACCCACATACCGCCAGTTTTGTTTGCCACTTCTTGTTGAAATTTGCCGTAAGTTCCGATGACACTGACAGCGATATGTTGTTCCAGTAAATATTGGAGCACGCCCGAAGTTGGAATGTTTTCTTCTATAGGTTCATCTGTAACGAGGATGAGATGTGTTTGTGCCTTCTGACGCAACTTTATCCTCCGTAATCCTGCAGGAATAGCATGCAGCAGATTTTCATTGTCTTGACAAGGCAACTCAACGATCTTTCGAACCTGTTCAAGTGATTGCGGTGGGTTGAAGACGTTGACGATGTCCATGGAGGTGCGTGTCCGAAACCTAACGACACCTATCTGATAGTCAATGAGTGCATTATCCCAGTCCCGAACCCAAACATCCAGTTGGCTTAAGAATTTAGGCAGTTTATCTTCCATACTCTTACTTCCATCAATAAATAAGACAATATCCACTGGAGCCTTGTTGGATTTTTGAAGTACAGATTTACCGATTTTTTGAAGGTCTTGCCATTGCGCCTTTCTAAGCGATCTTCCTTGATCCTGTGGTGTTTGTGGTGTATAACGTCCTGCTTGTTGTTTTCTTGGGTCTTGCGGAATGGCGTGCCATTTACCATCAGTTGCTTCCGCAAGTTTTTTGTGCTCCGGGATCGGAAGACCAAGCATATTGACATAGATTCCATACTCATTACATAACGCAATTGAGTTTTGTAGAGTCAATTTTTTACTGCTTGTAAAAGGTTCGTCTGTAACGATTATAAGGTGTTTTTTAGATGTTGCGCGAAACTTCATTTCATTGACAGTTTGCTCAATAGCATCTAATGCGTTTTCGTCTCCCCGCGGAATGATTCCGTATAGATTTTGTTTGTAATCAAATACATCATCTGTCAACTGGAATACTTTGATATTATTTTTCTTTTGTGGCATATTAAATTTGGTTAGACCGAGTGCGTAGTCAATACCTGACGATTTATAGATATCAACCATTTCTACCAAATGCTCAGCGACAGATTTGATGTTATCCCCCATACTCCCGCTGGAATCAATGACAAAAACGACATCAATGGGGCCCCCTTCGGCGGTATCAACGATTTGATGTCCGAGTTGCTGCATGACAGTTCCAAAAGGCACATAAGGCACCGAAAGTAGGTCACCTTGTGTATCTCCTAAGTTGAACTGAACATCGTCATCACCGTAAGATGCATCTGGTACATCAAGAGTAGAGCGAATAGGTCTGCGTTGAACACCGGGTGCCCCTGAACGTTTTGTACCGAAAGAACTGCCGACTGCGGGTTCTGCGGTTTCTGTTCTTGACAATCCGTTTTCCACATCAAGTAGTGTGTCACGTGCGGTGCTAATATCAGTTTGTATCTCTGGTGTTGTATTTATTTTATTCAATCTCGCTTCTTCTGTAATTACATCTACGATAGGGGTGTTCGTGGGTTTAAAAGCGATTTCTGGTGTAATTGCTTCCACTGGAGCGAGGGGTTTTTGTGCGGGTTCGTATATTGTTGTTTTGCGTTGTTGTAATATTGGTGGTTTTTCTGGTTTTTTTGTCAGTAGCGGTTTGGGTGCGGTAGTAAGTGCAACGTCCGTTTTATCCTGAAAGGACAAGAGGGGTTGGTTACGCACTGAAAAATAAAACAACGTAGTTAAAAGGATGACGTGTAGTATCATTGAAATCAACAATGCATGACGCGTTATAGATTTCACAGCACGGTGGGTCATAAATTTCATAGTGTACACCGTTTATTTTATCTATACATTTCCAGTCAACACTATGTGTGTCTGTCCCTGTATAGTTTGTAAGCTGCTTGTATTTAGCAACCAATTGTTATACCATTTCTGATGTATAGGGTAGATTATACAATTAATTCTACATTCTGAGTTGCTGGAGGGAACTCTGATTCCCAACTATGAATGGCTTTGGTTAAGATTCGGAGATCGATCCTACGGACGAGGTGTATAATTATTTGAATAATTCACCATAAAATAATTTACCATAACATAAATTGTCAAATCTTTCCCATTATACCAGATATAATTATATTTGTCAAATACTTATCTATACCGCCAGGGTTATTTAGTTTTAAGAGTTTTTCGTTATTGAGATTTACTGAAAGTTAATACCCAGGCCGGTAGGTGCGGTTTCCAACCACACCGAATCCTATAAGGAATGTCGCTATAAAGGTTTTTGTTCCAAATTCGGCAGAATACGCCAAATCAACGCTCCAAATACCATTTAGGCATTTGGCGGGTATGAATGCTATAGAGCATTCCCCGTGTGGTATTCTGCATTGGTTAGGAAA
>JAAXHO010000197.1 GCA_012270795.1 Candidatus Poribacteria bacterium | reverse complement strand
TTGCGATAAGACTTTGTAATTGATAGATATTAACGAATGTGAAATTGTGGGGGGGAGGGGGGTAACTGAGAGTTAACTATAGTTAAAACACGCCCATCAAGTCTAACGCGCGGATAACACCTGCTCAAGGAACAGGTGCCTGACGTGTTCACTTTTTGGATTGCGGTTTTCATATCTCTGTTATTCAAGGGTTTCCCCCTTTATCCCCTCAATTCGCATGCCACAAGCGCATGCGATGTGATGACGAGGGGAATGCGTAAGTTCTGTGAGAAATATGTTTGACGTTGGTGTAACTTTCTGCCTCTCCACAACTTTATGTTACACGCGCATAATATCTCTAATTACTATGCAATACGTGTTTTCCATTTCCTTGGTTACAAAAAATTGCAACTTTTTTGTAAAAAATCGTCCTTTTTTCAAATTTCCACTGTTTTTGTTGATTTTGCACACGCGAATCGGAATAATCTAATCTATTATCCTGAATATAGGGTGTGTAAAGTTTTTGGCATGTGTCTGAACCAGGATTTTCAGGATTAGCTCATCAAGGATTTTTGACGCACATTGATGCCAACTTTGGAAATTGAACCTGTTGAGGAAAATCCTGGTAATCTGATAATCCTGAAAATCCTGGTTCAGACACATGCCAAAAACTTTACACACCCCAATAAATCATGTCACTTGACTTAATTCACTGTTTAGGTTACAATCCCTTTTTAAAAAGGAGACATAATGAACTTATCATCCCGTCCGAATATTCTTTGGCTTTCTATAGAAGACACCAGTCCCCGATTTGGTTGTTACGGTGATCCTGTTGCGCGTACACCGAACATTGACCGACTTGCTGCTGGTGGTTGTCGGTTTCCCAATGCGTTTTGTACAGCAGGTGTATGTGCGCCGAGTCGCTCCGCCATTATTACTGGTATGTATCAAACCTCTATCGGTACACACCACATGCGAACAACGCATAGAAACCGCAATACGCCAGAGATGCCGACTCCCTATTCTGCGGTGTTGCCTACTTATGTCAAAACCTTTACCGAATATCTGAGATCTGCAGGTTACTATTGCACCAACAACAGCAAAACCGATTATCAGTTCACACCTCCGATTACGGCTTGGGACGACAATAGCAAGGAAGGTCACTGGCGAAATCGTGCTGATGGACAACCTTTCTTCTCGGTTTTTAATCCAACCGTTACACACGAAAGCGGTATGTGGGATCGAGACAATAGACCTTTGAAGACCAACCCAGATGAGGTAGAATTGCCGCCGTATTTACCGGACACACCGAAAGCCCGCGCAGCTTTGGCGCGACATTATGACAACCTTGAGATTACAGATGCGCGTGTCGGTGCGTTGTTAACTGAATTAGAGGAAGACGGTTTGATGGACAATACGATCATTTTTCTCTGGAGTGACCACGGCGAAGGACTACCACGCGGTAAACGGTGGCCCTATGACGCTGGAATTCGCATTCCGTTGATTGTGCGTTGGCACGGACACCTTGCCGAAGGAAGTGTGTCGGATCAGTTGGTGAGTTTGATAGACCTTGGTCCCACCGTGCTATCACTGTGTGATGTGCCAGCACCGAAGCACTTACAAGGACAACCCTTCTTGGGGCCTGACAAAGTTGAACGCGAATATATATACGCCACGCGCGATAGATATGATGAATCTTATGATATGATGCGTGCAGTGCGCGATAAGCAGTATAAATACATAAGAAATTACTATCCTGAAAAGCCCTATCTGCTTTGGATTCCTTATCGCAATCGCCATCCTGTTATGCAAGAGATGTGGAGACTTCATGCAGAAGGCAAGTTGGAGGGTGATCAATTGGTTATGTTCCAATCAACACGTCCTGCGGAAGAACTCTATGACGTTGAAAACGACAAGTATGAACTCAACAACTTAGCTGAAGACGCGGCGCATGCAAATGTGCTTGAAAGGATGCGGAACGCTTTGGTGCAATGGCAATCTGATTTCGGTGACATGGGAGAAATACCTGAAGACCAAATGGTTGCGAGATGGTACCCTGATGGCACACAACCGAAGACAGCAGCACCAATTTTTATACCTATCAACGCATCTCATCCTGGAAGGGAACCTGCACAAGATAATGGAGAATGGGATGCACCACTGTTATTGCAACTCCACTGTTCTACACAAGGTGCGTCAATTGCTTATACAATTGAAGAAGGAGAAGATGCACATTGGTTGTTATATTCCGAACCTTTGCGTATACCAAAAGGGAAGACCACCGTTCGCACAAAAGCAATTCGGATTGGGTATGAAGAAAGTAGCGAGAATTCTCTTACCCTCACAATTTCGTAGCGATAAATTTTGGTGATGCTGTACTATCTCCAATCTCTATAGTCGTGCTTTGCCAGCATATTGGTGCATTTCCGTTAGATTTTAGTTCTTTTACTACCAAAGAAGAAACTTCATGCAACATCATACACAGAAAAACGGAGAAATTCTCCGTGACATCAATAAGATGCTCATTATCCGTACTGATGGTATCGGTGATTTGTTGAATGCAACGCCAGCAATAGCACTCTTGCGACAGAACTATCCTTTTGCAGAAATCACGGTGTTGGCACGTCCGCTCAACGCCCCGGTGCTGGTAGGAAATCCAGATGTTGACAGAATGCTTGTGTTTGATAGAAAAGCCGAACACCGTCATTTTTCACAACAGCTCCAATTCTATCATTCACTCAGACGTGAGAAGTTTGACCTCGTAGTTGCGATGCAAACCGCTACGTTACCACACCTTATCGCATTTCTCTCAGGTGCACGGTATCGCTTAGGTCGTTATCAGAAACGATTTCGTTCAACGCTTACACATGCATGGCGTGGGAAGTATCAGAAGGGTAAAACACACGAAGTGGATAGGAATTTGGAATTAGTGCGGTTAATCTGTCAAGGAGAAGGCATGCGGCAGCTTGTCTTCAATTTGTTACCTGATGAGATGGAGCATGCGAAAGCACTTCTTGCCTCTTGGAATTTGGCTGATATTCCATTACTTGTCGGTATCCATCCAGGAGGAAGTTCCTTTGACAAAAGGTGGCCAGAAAAACATTATGCTGAACTTGCCGACAGACTTGTGCAGTATGACAACGCTAAAATTCTTCTATTACGAGGACCTGAAGAAACGGAGTTGACGCAGAACATTCGGGATATGATGCAGTCTGATGCGGTTGTTTGCGCGCCACAGTCAATTCGCGAATTGGGTGCAATACTTTCGCACTGTGACCTATTCGTGTGCAACGATTCTGGTCCGATGCATCTTGCAGCAGCACTGAACGTACAGACGGTAGCGATCTTCGGTCCCACTGACCACGTTGCATGGCATCCGATGAGTGAAAACGCGACTGTTGTGCGCCGCGATATGCCGTGCTGGCCCTGTAGTGCACACAAGTGTAAAATCGGGTGGGAATGCACAAAAAAACTCCCCGTTGAAATGGTTTGGGATACAACAACTATGACCATAGAAGCGAGTCTAAAATGAAAATTGCAATCGCAGCATGGGGAACAACAGGGGATGTCTATCCGCTGATAGCACTTGCAGATCGCCTCATCCAAAGAGATCATCAAGTGCGTTTCTGTGCACCTTCCATCTATGAAGACGAGATCCTTGCTATCGGTGCGGATTTCTCCGAAGTTGGTGTGGCATTTGATTTAGCAGAATTTCATAATATTATGGATAAAATTATGGCAATGCGCGACCCAATGGCAACATTGCTTTATATCGCAAAAGAGGGAATTTTGCTTCGCGGAAAAAAGTGGTACGACGATTGCCTTACTGCGATGGGAGGGTACGATTTAGTAATCTGCCACTCTATAGACATCCCCGCACAGGAAGCAGCCATGCGAAACGGTTTGCCATGGTTCACAGTGACGTATTGCCCGGGTTTCATTAAAACACCTGATACTGCACCGTATCCTTTTCCAAATTGGAGTCGAACATTCAATTTATTTGTATGGAAATTGGTGCGACTGCGTCTTAAGTATTCTGTTGACCCCCTTTTTAATCAGTTTATAACATCTGTCGGTGGAAAACCGAGGGGATCAATGGCAACAGAAGAGATGTATTCTCCGCATCTGAATCTCATTGCGGCATCACCCGCACTTTGTCCAGCAGCGAATTTTCAACCAAACCATAAATTCACGGGTATATGGTATATGGCACGGCTGGACTATGAACCTCCTACTGAACTCGTGGATTTTTTGTCAGACGGACCACCACCTATTGTCATCACATTTGGTTCAATGGGTGGTGACGGTCAGAAAACAACAGAAATATTGGTTGATGCTGTCCGCATGCTCAATCAACGTGCGATTATCCAAGCCGGTTGGGGGATCTTAGGAACACGGGATAAATTGTCAGACATCTATTGCACAGAGTATGTCCCGCATCGGTGGTTGTTTCCGAAGGCGCGTTGTGTTGTGCATCATGGTGGAGCAGGCACCACAGCATCAGTTTGTTACGCCAAAGTCCCATCAGTGGTTGTACCACACATAGCGGACCAGCCATATTGGGGAAAGCTGCTCTATAATTTAGGCGTTGCACCGAAAAGTCTTCATAGACGTAAACTCACCGCGAAACGTCTTGCACAAAGGATTCAACAGGTTCTGTCAACACCTTCAATGACGGAACGTGCAAAGTCCATAGGTACACAAATGGAATCTGAGGATGGTTTGTCAACAGCGGTAGACCTCATTGAGTCCTTCCCCTTGTCAAAAAAATGAAAAAGATACTTGTTTTCAGTTTCAGTTTTATCGGTGATGCAGTATTGTCAACCTGCGTTATTCAACCGCTGCGAGCACATTTCCGAAATTCCCATATTACTTTTCTCGTTGGTCCCAGTGCGTCCAACATCCTTGCAGATGACCCACAACTTGATGCCGTCCTTGTCTACGACAATCGGGGAGAACACGCGGGATTGAAAGGTAGACTGAAACTCATACAGACATTACGTCGTGAAAAATACGATCTCGCGGTAGACCTGCGGGATAGTTTGGTTGCAAGATGTATCGGTGCTGAACATTGGGGATTGACGCGCGGGGAGAGAGAACGGCATGCAGTTACTCGATATCTGGAAGTGCTGAGCAGACACGGTGTTGATACGACAGATGCACATCCTCACTTGCAGTTGACTGAATCAGAACAAGCAAAAGCACACAACTTCCTTGCCGAAGCAGATGCCACACCAGATAGGTTGTTAATTGGGATGCACCCAGGCGGGAACTGGGAATACAAACTGTGGGACGCAAAGAAATACGCACAACTGGCAACTGCTTTATCAACTGAAAAAAATGCTTCTATTTTACTCTTTGCAGGTCCGAATGAACGCCAACTCCAAGCACAAGTTGCGGATATGATGGAAACACCACCGATCCTTGTCAAAACGGGTAATTTGCGTGAGGTTGCTGCGTTGATTGCAGCGTGTGATATTTACATCGGTAACGATACAGGACCGATGCACATCGCTGCTGCCGTTAGCACGCCTGTGGTTGCGCTTTTCGGGTCAACAAACCATCGTTCGGAGCGGGCCTTTTGGTGATAAGCATACAGTTGTGCAGAGTGGTATAGATTTGGGGTGCAATCCGTGTCATCCGGGGCGGAACCCTGGTGGGTGCGGTGCTGGCAGCTGCGCTGTGATTGATCGGATTGGGGTGGAACAGGTGCTGGATGCTGTGATAGGTATGATCTCCTAACCTCACCTACAAGGGAATGTTTGCATATATTAGATTGAGCTATAAAGTCCGAAACTTAGATCTTATCCCTCTTTGCAACATTACAAGGTTTGCACCGTAAAGTCAAGTTTTCCCATTCAGTTAGTCCACCTTGAGAGTAGGGGATTTTGTGATCAGCGTCAAGTTGATGAAAACCTGCAGGACCAGAGAGAACTTGGAGGCAATCTGGGCAAACATATCCGCCGTGGTTGCTGTCGTAGTGCCTACGGAAGTATGATTGTTTCCGCGTTTTTGGGAAATTCCGAGCGCGCGGATTACATGGAGGAAGATTTGATGGGCGTGCGCTCAAGGGTATTCCTTCACAATTCGGGATAAAAGGTGCCTTGCCATATCACATTGTGCTTTCTGTCCGCGTTCACCTTTCCATCGTCCTCTTGATTCAGGGTATCCGCCTTCTCTTTCAAGCCATTTTTCGTCTGCTTGGCGAGGGGTTTCAATAAAGTTGGCGATTGCATCCCATGCATCATGGCTCAACCGATCTGGATCAATTTTCAATTCGACTGCGGCACCAATCAAGAGTGCCATCTGCTTGTATTTATCAACACTAATTCCGGGCAGTCCACGTCGGAGGATAGCATTGATCCACCCAACGAAATTGTGGAATTCACCTTCAAGTCCATTCCCATAAGTAGGAAAAACAGGTGTGCCACCTTGTGTGTCCGTAAATTGCAATTGCGCGCAATAGATGTCTAATGCCTCTTCTGTTGAACCGTGGAATACCAACGGGAGATGCTTCATTGAACTTGGAAAACAGATGAGCTGATTCAACTTTTCTCTATGCAAAAATACCAGGTACCACAAGACCATTGCTGATGGAGTTTGTCCTTTCGCGCGGTCTTTTCCCTCCCACCAATCTTTCCAAAGTTTCCACGTATCCAGGCATTTTTCCCAGGGGTTCTCCACGCCCTTTTCGGCGGCGGCTTCTATCATTCTATTTGCAGAATCCGTTTCAGCATAAATACCAGTAAGGCGGATGAAGTAGACACACTTAGATTCGCTATAATAGGAAAGTCGAATATCTTGTGCTGTAAAAGGGGTTCCACCTTCGTTGATACGGCGGAAAATCTCAAGTTTAGTTGAAAGTTGAAGGCTCGCTGGAAGGTAAATGATTGCAAGTGGGTAATCGTTGAAAACATTTTGAAGCGTTTTTGGAATTTCTGAAAATGTCTTTCCGCTATAGTGAACACTCTCTGGTGAAAAATAGTTAATAGCTCCAGTTGCCATCAAGCGAAGTTCGTCATTTGCATACTTCAGAATTGTGCTTAACCGCTGTTGTCCATCAACAACCTCAATAGTCCCGGTATCAAGGTTCTCCCAAAAAAAGAGAGAGGGTGTCGTCAGATTATTCAGCAACGATTCTATGAAGAGTGATTCTTTCCGCAAGTCCCATTGTTCGGCATCGCGTTGATAATCCGGAATGACTATCCGGCCATTATTCAAACGGATAATAATAGACTGCACATTTTCACCCTGTGCTCGAGTTGCTTCCCTAACGATTGGTGCAATTTTTAAATCGTTTTCAGCCATGTGGTTCTCCATGTGAAGGATTCATCTAAAATATACCATAGGAAAATTAGTTTGTCAAATTGATTTCTGTTTTCAAGATGATATTTTATGTCATTATTTCCTCCATTGCAAACGTAGGCTATTCAACACAACAGACACACTACTAAACGCCATTGCAAACGCTGCAAGCATCGGATGCAACTCACGTAGCATGGATGGTAAAAATTCAAGCGGAAACAGCACCCCAGCAGCAACAGGAATCAACAACACATTGTAGAAAAATGCCCAGAACAGGTTTTGTTTGATCGTGCGGAGTGTGGTTCGGCTGAGTCTAATAGCCTCAGGAATAGCGCGGAGGTCGCCGTGCATGAGCGTCAAATCCGCAGTTTCCATCGCAATATCTGTCCCAGTACCAAGTGCCATGCCGACATCTGCTTGTGCTAACGCAGGTGCATCGTTGATACCGTCCCCCACCATTGCCACATATCCGTCAGTTTCTTCTTGTGCTTTTTTGACAGCTTCAGCTTTGTCTTTAGGCAGAAGTTCTGCCATCACATCGGTAATTCCCACACCTTTTGCGATAGCATGTGCTGTGCCTTGGTTGTCTCCGGTCATCATAGTCAAATCGCATCCGAGTTGTCGGAGTTCAGTAATAGCTGCTTTGGCCTCCGATTTCATCGTATCCGCAACAGCAAGAAGACCGATTACTTTCAAATCAATTGCGACCCACAACACCGTTTTAGCATCTGCTTGTAGTCGTTCCGCTTCTGCATCAAACGCTTGTGTCCGAATGTTGTGCTGTTGCATTAAGGACAAATTTCCTATGATGATATTTTTCTCATCAAGTTGCGCGATAATACCATTACCAGCAATAGCAGTAAAATCGGATGGCATGATCGTCTCAATATTGCGTTCCGTAGCCGCAGACACAATTGCTTTACCGATAGGATGTTCACTACCGCGCTCCGCGGAAGCAGCAATTTGAAGTAATTTATCTTCATCTCCTTGGTCTGTGATAATGTCTGTAAGGGTAAGTTGTCCTTGTGTGAGTGTGCCAGTTTTATCAAGAACAACCCGCGATATTGCCCCCACATGTTCTAACGCTTCACTATTCCGAAAAAGGATACCACGTTGTGCACCAATTCCTGTGCTAACCATTATCGCTGTCGGTGTTGCAAGACCTAACGCACATGGACATGCAATAACCAGTACTGCTACCAATCGGAGCATTGCATCTGTAAAGCCTTGTGCGGGAAGGAACCACCACACAAAGAACGTCACGACAGCGATACATAAAACAACAGGCACAAACACACTTGCGACCGCATCCGCTGTGCGTTGAATGGGTGCTTTGCTCTGCTGCGTTGCTTGGACTAATCTAACAAGTTTTGCCAGTGATGTGTCCGTACCAACATGTGTAGCCTCAATAGTCAACATGCCGCTCTGATTGATTGTTGCACTTGCAACTGTATCGCCAACAGTTTTATCAACAGGCATGCTTTCACCAGTGAACAAGCTTTCGTCAACGGCACTTGTTCCTTCATGCACGATGCCATCAACAGGCATGCTTTCACCGGGACGCACAATGAGTAGGTCACCAACGGTTACCTGTTCAATCGGGATGTGTTGTTCTTCACCATCTTTCAGTAGACACGCAGTTTTCGGTGAGAGTTGCATCAGTTTTTTCAGGGCAGCACTTGTCTGTCCTTTCGCACGCGCTTCCAAAAACTTACCCAGTTTTATCAATGTGATGATAACAGCAGCAGTCTCAAAATAGACGTGGTCTCCGAAACTCTCTGAATTTAAGGTTAAGGCAATCATGACGATCATGCTATACAGAAACGCAACAGAAGATCCCATCGCAACAAGCACATCCATATTTGCAGAACGATTGCTTAGTGATTTGTAACTACCGACATAGTAATCCCAACCGACATAAACCTGCACTGGTAGTGCTAAAGCAAACATTAGCCAGTTGACCCAAGGGTGATGCGCCCATTCCCCAATCAATTTCATATCTCTACCCATGCTAAGTAGAAATAGTGGAAGTGTGAAAAGGATACCTATGCTGAATTGATGTTTCTGTCGTTGAAGTTCTTCAGCCCGTGCGGCAGTCTCTGAATCTGCGTCAATAACGTCAAATCCAAGCGAACGGATTTTGTCAACAATCGTTTCCTCACTGAGTGAAGATGGGTTATAGGTGACTGCAGCTTGCTCCGTTGCGATGCTAACATTCGCTGACAGAATACCATCCATCTTTTGTAGGTTGTGTGTTATGGTGGCAGCGCAGCCTTCGCAATGCATACCAGTGATGGGAAGAGTAATTTGTTGTTGCATGAACTTATTATAAGGTCAAAAAATTAGTGAGACATTACAGCATTTGGGAAACCATCCCGCTTAGGGGTGAGGTTACAAAGTTTAAATAATACCAATTCTAATTAATATTGTCCCATTAAGGTATTTCACTTTTATCGCTGATTGGAGGTCTCTCTTCGGTAGGAGCGACCTCCTGGTCGCGACCTGGAGGTCGCTCCTACCAGATCCCCGCAACTAATGAGGCATTATCAATTAGAAATGGTATAAATATTTCGGTAATCCAGTTTACAAAAATCATTATAGGGATGGGGAAACCCCACCCCTACAAAATTTATGAGATATGCTCTAATCTCTTTAAAGGGGTTACATCATTCAATCTTCTTTAAGACTATTGTCTCTCCGGGCACGGACAATGTGAGGGTATTTTTTTCGGTTTGCTGAGTATAATCAACGTCGACTGTGATTGGAAATGGTGACTCACCCTGTTTAAATCCCATTTCAGATTCAGCTGCTAAATCGTCTTGTAGTTGCTCTAATGTAATCCCTTCTATTTGCTGCTCCCATACTTCTTTGGGGGAAAGGGTTACCACCACATCAATCTCAACATTTTGTTCCTCAATTGTTAATGTTGTGTCTCCCGCGGTGTATTGCCCTGTTATTGTACAGGTAACCGCCCACGTTGCTGATGTCGGTGGGGTTCCTGGATATTCCTCTGAGAGTGTGAATCCTAACTCCCCAGTCAAATTACCGGAAGCATGAAATACCAAACTATTTGAAGTAAGTGTGAATGTTTGTGGTGGGGATCCTGGTTCAGGATCCTGAACTAAAAGGGATTCAAACGGTTGTCCATTAACCGATGCTATCTCCCAAGAGGTATCAATGAAACCTAAATCCTCGCTTTGAATGACATCATCTGTAATATTTTTTTCACAACCGGAAAAAACAAAAAAAGAAGCGGCCAACAAGACTGTGAATATAACCAATCTATTTAAAACACGTATTCTACACATGATATTTTCTCCTTATTGTTAGTTCACCTATCAAACCTAAAGGATATTGCAATTTAGTGAACTAATCGGAATCTTTCCTTTGTATGCGTATCTATTTGATTATGTAAAACGGATTATCATACGTATGGTTTACAAAATTGGTATATAATGATTTTCTATTCAAAATACCGTTCAATTGAACCACGCAAAAATGGCGAAGGTATTGTGTAAGTTTTGTAAATGAAGGTCAATCTGCGGTTTCAAGGGATAAAGGATTTAGTTTGTTCGGCCCAGCTTCGTAAAGATAAGCATCTCTACCTTGAAAATACTGCATGTAGACTGCTTTCCAGTCGCTATTCGTTAATCCCCATGGCGGGTTAGGTCCGATTTTAAAGTATACAATATCCGCTTCTTCCAGAAGCTTGAACGGATATTCCCCAACCGGAGCGTCACGGCTGCCGGGTATGAAAATCACTGCGTTGTGGATGTCGTTTTCCTTAACCAACGGCGGTAATTTCTGATACTCCCTACTCCAATTCTGATATGCTTTACCAATACGGACATAAGTCCACACTGTGTTTACACTCAGCAAGAGTAGGCATATTACGGCGACATTAGCAAGTTTGTTTTTCCAGATCGGTTTTTTGAGTCGTTCATAGAGGATAAACACACCTTTCGCTGCAAGCGGAATGAAACCAAGGAATATCGCCTCTGTGTAGTAGCGCGCATTGACGGGTGTAAACCCCCATGTTGACCCTTCAAAATAGAAGAAAGCGTAAAGCAACAGACTCCCCAAAATAAACGCGATACTTAGAAAGTCGTACCTGTTTCGCGACGCATGAAAAAACGGTATAAGGATGAGAAACCACGGAATCAGTAACGGTAGAAAGTCAATGAAAAAACTCAAGGTAAATTTAGGTTCTATAAGCAATTCGTGATGATATTTCCCCCATCCGAATGCATTGAAACTGATACACGGTAGGATGTGTCGCCATGTTCTCTTTACTGCCCATTCTGGTTTGAAATCATACGCACCTTCAATGTTTGAATAATATCCTTCCGTGCGTTTACCAAATCCAATTTTATCGTGAGGTTGTGCGGCGGTATGTGTGAAAGAGAACGGATCTCCTGTAAAATGGTGGTTCCACGCCATACACAAGAACACCCATACAGCAAAAGGTATTAAGAAAACTCCCAACCGAGATAATAACTGTTTTCGTGTAGGTAAATTATTATGATTTTGTGCTTCTGTCTCATCAGTCTCGAGTGTCATATTGGGTTTATAAAGATGATAAAGCGCGAAACCTGCACTGACAACTCCGAACACGATCGCCGAAAGTGGACGTGTATTGAATGCGTACCCCAATGCAAATCCTGACAGTAGCGGATAAAGGACATTACCTGTGCCGTTTAAGGTGCGAACTAATGCAAATAGATAGAGGACCAAGTAAAATCGACTTACTGGCTCACTAAACCATGTGGAGCCTATACCAGTAGTTATCGGTGAAATTAGTGCAATAACTGATGCAATAAGTGCAATCGGTTTGTTGTGTGTCTCTTTGACGAGGAGGAAGAGCAGAAACAGTGCACCACCTGTTGCCAGTGCTGGAATCAGCCATGGTGCATTTACAAACACACCAAACATCAGCATCAATGCATTGCCGAATGGATATTTGGAATACCATTTACCGTTCAACATGTTGATGTGCGGTGAAGGCGAAAGTCCGTATTCAGGCATCGGTTTCCCGTTTGGTTCAAGAGTCACCTTTCCATCTATCGTTTGCGGTGGAACCGGCAAAGATATTTTACCTTGAGCGAACAACTTAGCCTGAAATAGATATGAAGCAGTGTCAGGTTCAAAGTAGGAAAAATTGAGATAGATGCCACTAAGGACTATTGAAAGTATAACTCCGAAGAGGGAAATAGTAAGAATAGGTATATGTTTCATTGTTATTTTTTGGATTCCAGTTCTTTTGCCTTCTCAAAATCCTTTTCCGCTGCTTCATGCTGTCCAAGTGCTTTCTTTGCATTTCCGCGATTATAGTGAGCAAGCACATGCTGCGGGTTAATGTTGATTGCGTGCGTATAATCGTCTATCGCTGCTTGGTATAGTCGCCGTGCCTCTCCCACATTCCCTTGTTTTGCTTTAATTCTTCCGATCAGATACTTCACCCACCCTCGATTATTGTATGCCATAGGATACTTAGGAAAAAGTTGTATTGCCTGTGTATAATCACCAATTGCTACCTGATAAAGTTGTTGTGCTTCTGTGATATTTCCTTGGTCCGCTTTTGATTTACCAAGACCATACTTTGCCCGTCCACGCCAGAAGTATGCCCGAATATGTTTAGGGTTTTGGGAGATTGCATTATCAAAACTAACTATCGCCTTGACATAGTCTCCAGCATTGAATCTGCCTTCTCCTTCATGGTGGTAAGCGTAAGCGCGAATATGGTCGCGCTGATGCCACTGAGCCAAAGGTTCCAGCGGTCCAGATTGCGTAAGCAAAGCCTTCAGTCTGTTTGAAGGAACAGCAAAACTGTAATAGTCTGATCGGGTGTAAATTCCAATGACTTCTCCTCTACTGCTTATCACAGGCCCCCACTGCCGCCTTTATTGGCTTCCGCAGTTGTTCCAATCAAATTGTCACTATTCCGGATACCGTGCACAATTCCTGTTGTTACCGTATATTTTCTACCAGGAAATCCAATAATAACAACAGGTTCACCTACTCATAGACAGTTCGGTGTGGTATTATTGCTTGGATTCAAGCTCTTTTGCCTTCATATAATCTTTTTCAGCTACCTCATGCTGTCCGAGTGTTTTCTTGGCATTTCCACGGTTGTTGTAGGCATTGATATCCGTAGGGTTAAGTTTTATAACTTGTGTATAGTCCTCGATTGCTTTATTATAGAGTTGATGTGCTTCATCTATATTTCCTTGTTTTGCCTTAGATATACCTAAATTGTATCTCGCCAATCCTCTGAAGTTATAAGGTAAAATAGACTTAGAATTAATTTTAATTAGGTGCGTATAGTCATCAATGGCTGCCTGAAAAGATTGTTGTGCATTTGTTATTTCTTCTCTTTCTATATTAAACTCTGCAAGTGCATTCTTGGAAAGACCTCGTATGAAATAAGAAGAGTAAAGTTGAAAATTAGACTTTATGGTATATGTAAGGTCTTCAATCACTTGTTTATAGAGTTGTTCTGCTTCATTTTTCTTTCTTTGCGTTACTTTAAATTTCCCGAATTTATATCTTGTCATTCCTCGGTTGAAATAGGCATTGGTATGTTTGTTGTTTATGTTGATAGCGTGTGTATAGTCTTGTATTGCCTCTGTATAGAGTTGTTGAGCTTCTGTGATATCCTGTTGTCCAACTTTAGATTCAGCAAGCATGAATTTTACATTTCCGCGATTATTGTAGAATTTAATATTCTGCGGATTTAGTTTTACAGCGTGTGTATAGTCTTGTATTGCCTCTGTATAGAGTTGTTGTGCTTTTGTGATATCCCCTTGTTTCGCTATAGTTTGACCAAACTCATGTCGCATTTTTCCTCGGTTGAAATAGGCAATGGTATATTTGTTGTTTATGTTGATAGCGTGTGTATAGTCTTGTATTGCCTCTGTATAGAGTTGTTGTGCTTTTGTGATATCCCCTTGTTTCGCTATAGTTTGACCAAGTTGACGTTTTGTCAACCCGCGATGACTGTAGGCTTTAGCATATTGTAATTCATGTTCTATAGCGTGTGTAATCTTGAATTGCCTCTGTATAGAGTTGCTGTGCTACAGTTAAATTCCCTTTACCTACTGAAGATTGACCAAGATGGTCTTTTACACGTCCGCGCCAGAAGTATGCAAGACTAAATTCAGGATCATGCGAAATAGCTTTATCAAAGTTAATTTTCGCCTTAGTATAGTCACTGGTATTGAACCAAATTTGTCCCTGAGAAATGTATGCATAGGCGCGGATATGATCGTGTTTTTGCCACTGCGTCAAAGATATAGGAGATGTAGTTTGAGTAAGTAGTCTGTTAATTATGTTTGATGGAATAGCAACATCGGATGCGCCTGATCGGGTAATAATCCCAACGACCTCTCCTTTATCGTTTAACACAGGACTGCCACTGTTTCCTTTTGAAATTCCGGCTATCATCTCCATCAAGTTGTCAGTTTTTCGTATACCCTGAACATTTCCGGTAGTGACTTTGTATTTTTCATTAGGATATCCTATAATAATAATAATAGGTTCTCCGCTTTGAACTAAATTGCTATCTCCCAAGGGTAGTGGTGTGCCTTCACCTTTAACTTGTAGAATAACGAGATCGTATTCCATATCAAATGCTGTTACACCTAAAACTTCCAAGGGGGCATCTTTGTTGATCAATTTAACGACAACTGGACCGGGGCCAGCTACGACATGAATATTTGTTGCAATTTTGTCTGTATCCACAAAGAAACCACTCCCGCTATAGAATTGACGAAAATTTTTATGCCAACCCGCTATGCGGACCGTAGAGGCCCTGCCCTTCTTGGGGTCTACCTGTGATGTTTGTGTATCAGTCTCCTTTGAATGTGTCAGTTGAATATATTTAATATGATCAGCGATACCCTCGTGGTATAACCATTGAATTTTATCACTATCTCCAAGTGTAGATTTTAGATCCCCAAGTATACATCTTGCGATGCTACGGTTTCTGTAGGTACTCGGATCATCTGGATCAATCTTAATAGCTTGTGAATAGTCATCAATTGCTTTTTTATACAGTGTCAGTGCTTTTTCAACATTTCCGTCATCAAATTTAGATTCGCCAAGTTTGTACTGTATTCCTCCACGAAGTTTATAAGCTCTGACATGTTCACGATTTATCTGGATAGCGTGTGAAATGTCATCAATCGCACCTATATAATCATTTATATAATACTTTGCTCTTCCGCGTTTGTAATAGGCACGAACATGTTTAGGGTTTTCCTGAATAACTTTATCAAAATCAACCACTGCCTTATCATATTCTTTTTTTAAAGATTTTTCTTCCCCATGACTGTGGTAGGCCTCTGCCCGGATCTGTTTTCGTTTTTGCCACTCCATCAAGGGTTCCAAAGGCATAGGTTGTTTAAGCAATGCCTTAAGTGCGTTTGAAGGAATAGCGTAACCGTGAGATGTGTTAGCATACCTTACATTAATTCCAATAACTTCTCCTTTACTGTTTAGCACGGCACCGCCGCTACTTTCTTTGGCAGCAGGTACACTCATCCAGAACCATTTGTTGCTTTTTGAGATTCTTTCTACAGTTCCAGTCTTGACTACATTTTTTTCATTAGCATACCCAACAACTGAAACAGGTTCATCTTTTGAGACCGTATCGCTATCAGTTATTAGTATCGGTATACCTTCACCAGAGACTTTTAGAATGACGAGGTTGTTTTTCGCATCAAATGCGATGACACCGTCAATTGCTAAAGATATCTGTTTGTCACTAAAGCTTAGCGAAAATAGGACCGGGTTGTGCGACAACATGGATATTTGTCGCAATTTTATCCTTATCCACGAAAAAGCCGCTACCAAGCGGTTCTGATTTACCATTTCTGCTCACCAATAGGACTGTAGATCCTTCTGCTTTTTTTGTTGCTGAGTTTTCTGTTGGTGCTAAGGTTTTTTCAGTAATCTGCTGGGGTGCCTGTGCACAGGATAGGATAAACCCTAAGGTTATCAGTAATATCAATAAAAATTTGGTGTAGTATTTCATAAGATGTAAATTTCCTGTTTTTGTTCGCTACGCTCATTCAAGTTCTGGTGGGTGTTCTCCAGAACCAATCAAAAGTTGTCGTAAATTTATCACTTCCTTCCTATTCAGTTTCAATGCTTCAACTGTAGCACGACCTATTGGAGTTTTCCCAACAATATACAAGAGGTCTTCACTCCATTGAAAATGTATATTCCATCTTTGAATGCGCGGGTGAAACAATGGGGTTTGACGGTCTGTTTGTGGGTCCAATGCGTGTGTTTTTGTGTGTTTATGTTGGTTGCATGAAGGACACGCCCATGCAAGGTTGTCTAAAGTCGTTGTACCACTTTCACTGATAGGTTGAATATGTTCGCAGTGAAAAGGTGCACTTGTAAATTCAGCTGGACAAAGGCAGTACTCACAAAGTCCATTGGCTCTGTGCCGGATTAGTAACTTTAACCGGTCAGAGAACATTTTCTGTTCCTTTTAACCCCAGTTGTTTCATGACACCGCGTAAATTTGTACCGCGTTTTTTAGCTAAAGCGATAAGTGCACGCACCCGTTCCACGTTTCGTGCTTCCCATTCCTGAATGAGTGATTCATACTCCTTTGATTCTGCCTCTGTCAAAGATTTTTCCTCACGTTTGCTACGTAATTCCCAATAGCGTTCATGTTTTTTTTCTGGCAGATGTGAGTACTCTTCAATCATCACCAACAATATCGGTTCTGCTGTTAAGTCTGATATTTTTTCTTCTGTTAACATTGTTTATACTCCTATGTTCTATAAATATATTTTCCTACCAAGAGAAACTGCAAGTTTAGAGATGAAGATTTCAATTGACTTACGCTATAAATATGATAAAATATCCGTAGTAGATATAATACCACATTTTCACACAAAATGAAAGGACATCGATTCATGGATTTAACACGCCAACCACCACGTCGCCCTTCAAACTTAGGTGTTGCAGGAATTGTTGGTGCAGCACGCATGACAGACAAAGCACGCGCACACAATGCGGAGACACTCGGAGAATTTGTCTTCGGAAGATATTCAGGTTTGGATCGACGCATTTTAGAGTTCTTGGGAATTACAGCGGACGATTTTGCTGAAACGGCAGATGAATATGATGATACTGCACTCAGTGCTTGGATGCTGGAAAAGGGAAAAAAGACGAAGAAAGAGATCGCGGCATTCAACAAATCGGAATTGGATAGATTGCCAACTGATAAAAAACATCAACAACTGCTAAAAGAACGACTTGCGAAGTTTGCACCTGATCGCACAGATATAAAAACAGTGCTACAATCCATTGAATTGGACGATTGGGGTTGTTTCTGGCAGGTGGACCTCACCGCACGTCCGCCACGCAGTGCACGTTCCAGAGACGTTGCAGGCATCTGTGGAGTAGCACGCATGGCAGACAAAGTACGTGCGGAACGATCAGGACAAATTCGGTGAATATAAATATGGAGATGCCTCCGGACAAGATGTACGCATTTTGACGTTCCTCGGTGTTGCTGCAGATGATTTTCAAGAAGCAGCGGTTAACAATCCGAATGACATTGAACTTGGCGAATGGGTGCAGGAAAAGTGTGATAAATCACAAGAAAAAATTGACGCATTTAATCACGCTATGGTCAATCGCGGTCCAGATGAAACGACGCGCGAACGGTTTGAAGCACGCCGAAACGATGTCGATCCCACACGAACTGACATCACTACTTGGGTTGCACTACAAGATTTAGATGATGAGTTGAGTTTTGGCATCGTTGATCTTAACCGACGCGCACCACGCAGCCCACACAATACCGACGTATATGGAATGGTTCAACTTGCCCGATTGGTAGACAAAGGCAGAGCGTATATTGGCAATACCTTGGGTGCCTATTTTTATGGAGAAGAATCACGTATTGACAGAATAACACTTGCTTTTTTAGGAGTATCTCATGCTGATTTTACTGAAACGTTGAAAACATTGTCAACCGATGCAGAGGTTGAGGCATGGTTGAAGGAGGACTATCCAAAAGCTGAGGCGGACATCAACGCATTTAATGAAAAGATGACACAAATGGGGGCCGAAACCGAAAAGCAGAAAGCACGGATGGCGGAAAGACTCAAGAAAATTGGCGCAGACCCCACGAAAATAAAGACGTTGTTCGCTGCAATTGATCTTGATGATGAAAAGACGTTTGCACTATAGTCCGCTTCTCCGGGATATGAAGGCAGGAATGATAAAGAAAACAAGAGTTTTTGCAGACTTCCATAACGTTGACTCAAAAGGCAGGTTACGTTTGAATTGTGCAGGCACTCTGCTGACCCTGCCAGTCAAAAAATCGCTTTACGAGATAGTCAACATCTAATCCTTTGCAGTGAAGAATTAATAGTTGACGGTATAGTGCAATACTCATACGAAGAAAATTTGTGGGTTGCGATAATTGATTGGAAGGCCATACGTGAAGTTCAACCCAAGGAACCTAAAAGTTCTTCAGCAACCTGACCTATTTATAGTGAACTTTGAAATTATTGGGACATTTTCATAAACCTGTTTTGGAAACATAACGGACAACAGAAGTTGTAGCATAAACGGGTGTGTAAAGTTTTTGTAGAAATATGTAGATAAAACCTGTAGGAAACGATCTCCGAATCACCACCCAAACCCTTTTGTAGTTAGGAATCGGAATTCCCTCCTACTATTCAAAATGTAATGTCAATTGTAAAATTTACTATATTTCATAAGGTAAATCTGTTCAATAAGGGTTATTGTTGTAGTTTTCTATAGTTGCCAATGTTTAATAATATACTCAACCAGATTCAAGAAAAAATTCGCTCACGTGATTATGTGTTAACACTTCATGCAGAAGACGAAATGATAAATGATGGACTTACACATTTTGATGTGGAAAATGTTTTACTAACTGGCAGAATTGTAGGTAGACAAAAAGATCGGCAGACAGATGAATGGAAATATGTCGTAGAAGGCAGAACTTACGGTTCAGAAATTGCTGTTGTTGTATCAAAGTTTGCTTTCAGCAGGAAATTGGTTATTATTACCGTTTATGTTAAATAATACATTTTATGTTAAATAAATACATAAGGAGTCAAACCATGATTTGCGATGTGTGTGGAAAAGATGGAGCGCGTCAACGCTACCTTACTCGTAGTTACGGAAAAGGAGAATCGCTACTGGTTATTGAAGATGTACCTGTAATCTGTTGTCCTCATTGTGGTGAGAGATATATGACTGCACGGACATTGGATCAAATTGAATACATTAAACGTTCACCGGAAAATCTCGCTACAAAACGATTCGTTAAAGTTGCAGTTTTCAAATAAAATCTGTCCTTACTGAGCAGAAACGATGAAAAATCTTGGAGCCCTGACAGACGTTCAGTCAGGAAAAAGGTCAAGGCAAATACCACCTTGTGGAAATTTGATCTAGAAGATGCAACCGATGCATTACAAACCGCTATCAATTCTGATGCAAAACGGTTAACAGTTAATTGTCCTGAATCTGGGTAACGATTGGATCATTCGACCGCTTAAACTTGCCAGCAATCAGGAATTGATTTTTGAACGAGGGACAGTTGCCTCGGCAAATGGGGTGAATATCGCGGCAAAGGTGAAGATAATGGAAAAGGAAAAGAATGCGTGGATTGGAGTGATTAAATATATATTTGTAATTTCGTGTGTTGGGGGCATATTGAGTGTGATTGTGTCATTTCTAAGTGGCGAGCTCACATACCTTCAAAAATGCGCTACTTTTAGCGCGATGAAATATCTGTATTTAGAGTGGTATCATAGTTGCAGATTGATGATTTTTAACCTTTCTTTTTGTGTTCTTTATTTTATTTTTCTCTATAGACTCGAAATCCATGATCGTTTTTTTATGTGGCTTATCAGTACATTTTTGTTGGTATCTATTCTCTCCACAATTTTTGTACATATATTGAACGTAGATAATATGTTTGACTATACCGGTCCGTGTTCTTACAATGCCGGAAAGACCGTAACGCTTGAAATACCAAAAAAGGCATCTTTAACGAACAACGGGCAACGAACAACAGGTATAGCAATTGTAAATCCTTGTGACGAAAAAACAGACATTACATTTCAGAATCCCGTTGAAATCTCGCCTTACTTCAAGGGGAAAATAAGAATAAAAATAACAGAGGTAACAGGCCTTAATTCATATAAATGCATTATTGTTAAAATAAATTGAAGGATATTGCAGAAAAGAATGGTGTTCATATCCTTTGTATAGAATATATACTATTAGAGAGTGATTTACCGCTTCATGATGTCACTAAGGACAATCACAGTTCTGAATCCGAACGGTGTTGAGGTTGAATTAGGTAAAGATTAGGAAAAGTTTCTGTTGATTGTCAAACAATATCATTAATAGGACTTACACAATTTTCACGATTTTTAAGTTGGTATGACAAAAATCAGTGTAATTTTCAGTAGAATTCAGAGTTTCTAGCGCGCTGTCAAAGCGTGCCCACCTTTTGTTACGAAAGTCTTGGAGAAACAAACAATGTATCTATATCACGGAAGCAAGCAATCTTTTTCAAAATTGAGGAACATAAGGCTCAGGCACCGCCGGGGAGGCCGCCAGAAGAAGCTTTGGAAGCGATCTATCTTACACCCGACTTTCTCTTTGCGATGGCTTGTGCAGCAAGACCACCAGGAGTCTCAAATATAGATATCACAAACCGAACCATTTGCTTTGAAAATCCTGATCTGTTTCAACCAGACGAGATTATTTATATCTATTTTGTAGACCCAACAAAAATTGCAGACGACAAGAAGATAGAAATTGATCCATGGCAGATTGCTGTAACCGAAGACGAGATTATACCGGATAAGATAGAAACTTATAAATCTGGTGACCTGCTGAAACACTACCGCGTTGCCGATAAATGGATTAACTCAGATGAAGACAAATCAGGTTAATAAATAGTACACCTGTTACACAACAAAGGAGATTACATAATGTTTTTTGCCACTTACAATGCTATCTATTCCATTGAAGATAATGGAGATGGTGAACCTATTGAGATGTATAAAGTAACTGACAATCAAAATCATGAAATTAGTGATAACTACGGTACATTGATTTCAATGCCAGGAACGCAGTCTGTAGCGGTTGCGCTTTCAGATGGAACGCTTCTTATCTTGTCGGAGAACGGTGAGAAGCGAATTCCAACTGGGATTGAGGACCCAATCGCTTCTCTGCTATTTATTCGCGAGGATCCGTTGACACTACTGATCGGAACGGATGAAGGGGCTTATGTCTATCGCCTCGTTGGAGAGGAAGGCCCCGCTGAACGTGTTCAAACTTTTGATGATCTTGAATGCCGAAAAGATTGGTATACGCCATGGGGAGGCCCACCAGCTGTACGGACTTTAGCTAAAACTAAAGACGGTTATTGTTACGCAGATATTCATGTTGGGAGTATCATGCGTTCACCCGATGAAGGCGTTTCGTGGGAACCCGTCACGCCAGACCTCAATAAAGATGTCCATCAGGTTGCTACATGTCCCGCTGACGATAATAAGGTTTATGCAAATACTGCTAACGGTGTCTATGTCAGCAACGACCGGGGTAACTCGTGGGTAAACCGGATTGAAGGATTGCCAGTTCGCTACGGTACTGCTATTGCAATAGACCCTACAAATCCAGACCTAATGATCGCCACAGTACAAAGAGGACCGAGGGGCGGTGGTGCTTGGTTTTGCCGATCCGATAATGGCGGTGCAACATGGACGCAACTCAACGATCAACTTGCCGAATCCCCAGACAGGATTAGCACGGGTTTTATTGCGTTTGCTTCCGATGGAACTGCTTGGGCAGTTATCGGAAAGACGCTTTATATCGGTCGAAATCAAGCTACTGATTGGCATGCTTTCTGGACACCACCAGAATCCAACCTACCTGAATATCCAATTAGAACCCTTGCCGCTTAACCTATCTTTTAGGTCAGTATTGAGGAGGAGGTAACCATGAATGTATTAGGTATTGACTTCACTTTCTTTGCTGTGAGTGATATGCAAAAATCCCTTGTCTTTTATCGTGATGTGCTTGGTGTTCCACTGGCAGGTTTAGCACATGAAGGAAAATGGGCAGAATTTCAAATAAGTCCAGGAACGTTGGCGTTAGGTGAAGGCGATTTTTTTACCCAACCCGGTGGTGGAATGGTCGCATTTGCTGTTGAGGATGCAAAAGCTGCTGTGGAAGAATTAGAACAAGCAGGAATTAAACTTCAATCATCTTTGGATGAATCCCCTGTCTGTTATTTTGCTGTTGTTGAAGACCCTGATGGAAATCGGGTTATCATTCATCAACGAAAGGATAAGACTGTCGGCTAAATACTAATTTGTGATCGGGGGATATAGTCTGCCTAAACGAGTGATAAAATAAATTTTACATATCACAATAGTTGTGGTATAATATAACGTAAGTTTGGATTGAACTTGCACAACCCAACCTACAATACTAAACCTTGAATTGCAAAACCTACTTGGGAGGTTCTTTAGATGAATTACCAAGACATTATAACCATTGAACCCGGGAAACGAGGGGGAAAACCTTGTATTCGGGGAATGCGAATTACTGTTTACGATGTCTTAGACTATCTTGCTTCGGGCATGACAGTAGATGAAATTCTTGATGATTTTCCCTATTTAACCGAAACTGACATCCAAGCATGTCTTGCGTATGCAGCAGATAGAGAAAAAGCACAAATGGTTGTTTACACCAATGAAATTTCTCCAGCAAGTATATAAATTCTCTAACGGACATATCCTACCAACCTCTACAATTATTTTAAAACAAGGAATTTTACGTAACTTATGAAAACAATTTCAAAACTCAATCTTATATTTGTTATTGCTGTCTTAGCTTTCGGTATATTCAGTTGTGAACGAATACCACAGGTATTAGATACACATACAGCAACACCAATGACGGATCGCGACCATGTATGGCCCGTTGATCAGAATGGTATTGAGGTGCCTGTCCCAGGAACATGGGTATTAGTATCACATACACACGAAAATTCAACTTCTACAATCGGCGAAAGTTTTACCTTACCCGCTGACCCACCGCACACTGAACAGATATCCAATGGCACATACACAGATGGAGAAGGTATCCTTTGGACAAAGATAAGAATCACAACTGCTGATGGCGATCAATGGCAATTCCTTGAACGCGTGGATACAAGCGTTTCACCACATCAACTCCACGTTGTTGTCACAGTTGATGATAACGGTATACCTACGCTTGAATACGGTGAATATCCTTTTGATTTACCACGACACAACGTACAAATCTGGGAGAAACAGTGAGGGAACATATATAACCCATGCGCATTCCAATGCTCTTCCGTTTTTCACTCTACGGATTCCTAAAAAATCAACGCTACTACGACCCGTTTATTGTATTAGCATTCCTTGGGAAAGGTTTATCGTTTTTCCAAATCGGTCTCCTTTTCGGTTTTAGAGAAATATGTACAAATATCTTTGAAATTCCTTCTGGTGCTGTAGCAGATCTTTACGGTCGACGGCGCGCCATGATATTTTCGTTTTGTGCCTATATTGCCTCTTTCGCGACATTTGCACTCAGCAATTCGCTCCTAATGCTTTTTGGTGCTATGTTCTTCTTTGGTTTAGGCGATGCGTTTCGAACTGGAACACACAAGGCGATGATTTTTGACTGGTTACGTCTGCAGGGAAGATCAGATGAGAAGACAAAAATATATGGTTTTACACGATCATGGTCACAGATGGGGTCTGCGGTTTCTGTCCTCATTGCAGGGGCATTAGTATTTTTCCTTGGCAATTATACTGCTATTTTCTGGTATTCCATCATTCCATACCTGATAAACATCATTAATTTCTTCGGGTATCCGCAGGAGCTGGATGGTGATAGACAGAGCGAATTTTCACTCAAAGCCGTCGCAACCTTGTTCTGGGATGCAGTCAAACAATCCGTGCAATTTCCCGCTTTACGTCGTTTAGTTTTTGAGGGAATGGGTTTTGAGGGAATGTATAAAGCAAGTAAGGATTATCTACAACCGGTACTTGAAAAAGCTGCAATTGCCTTGCCAATTCTACTAACAATTGATGATTCAAAACGCACTGCGTTTCTCGTTTTGGTTATCTATTTTCCACTCTATTTTTTATCATCATTTGCATCTCGGAATTCCCACAGGGTTTCTGATTGGCGAGGGGGTGATGAAGGTGCAGCACAGGTGATGTGGTGGACAAATTTATTACTTTTTGTCTTGCTGATTCCAGCTTTTTATTTTAACTGGCATCCTGCAATAATTGCACTTTTCGTCATTTTAGCAATACTTCAGAATTTTTGGAGACCCGGTTTGATTAGTCGTTTCAATGCCCAGTCTTCACCTGAGATGAGTGCGACAATTTTATCCATAGAAGGACAATCGAAATCTTTAGCAACAGTCATCCTTGCACCATTGCTCGGATGGTTAGTAGATACAGCCGGAAACTTTTACCCTGTAGGTATTGTTGGCACTTGCATCGCAGTGGCAATTCTATTGGTTTATCATAGTCAACTGGAAGTGAAGCCAGAGTTAAGCACAGAATAAGATGCCCTATGGAACAAATATCCCTGTTTCCTCTCTTAGATAATAAATTTGCACAACCTCAACCGTTGCCGACGAATCAACAGGCTGCTGAGACCGTCCGCGGCCTAAAATACATTGCTGATTATCTCACTGAAGTACAACATGATTGGTTGATAAATCATATAGACAAACAACAATGGAGTACTTTTTATCAACGCCGTGTTCAACATTACGGTCAAAGTTACAACTTCAACGACCAACAAGCAGAGCAGAAAAAGCCGATTGCTACATTCCCAGAATGGGTGAACAGGCTTTGTATGAAATTGAATAAAGATGGCCACATGCCAAAAATCGCAAATCAGGTGCTTGTGAGTGAATATGAACCCGGACAAGGCATCGGAGACCATACCGATAAAGAAGCATGTTTCATGGACACCATTGCTATTTTGAGTTTAAACTCAAGTTGTGTGATGGATTTGACAAGTGTAAAAGATAAAACAAGGAAAGTCCCAATCTGGTTAGCACCAAGAAGTTTGACTGTCTTAACTGCAGACGCAAAAAACAGATGGATGCACGGGATACCCTCCAGAAAATCGGATATGTGGGAAGGACGCAAATATCCACGCCAACGACGCATATCCCTCAGCTTCAGAAGGTTGGTATAAATAGATAATCAGGAAATGAATCATGAACGAATTAAAATATCCATTTCTTATGAGTGTATTGCCCTCAGAGGAAGATAGAGACTATTTAATCGAATTTCCCGATCTACCGAGATATCCATTTCTTATGAGTGTATTGCCCTCAGAGGAAGGTGGAGGTTACTTAATCGAATTCCCCGATTTACCAGGGTGTATGTCTGATGGAGACACGATTGAAGAAACGATCGAGAATGGAAAAGACGCTATGTTTTGCTGGATAGAAACAGCGAAAGAGTTCGGTGACAAAATCCCTCAACCTGGTTCTGCCGATGTATTCAATGGAGACTGGGCTCAACAAATTCCTGAACACATCCACATCCAGCTTTTGCAACGGGCAGAGCAAAAAGGCGTAAGTTTAACTACTCTGGTTACCGAAATGTTATCAGCAGAACTATGATTCGATCATTTATCACTGTGTAACATCAATTCTGTGCTATAAGCATCTCCTTTTGCAAGTCAAAATAAGGTTGCAAGTCAAAATAAATACCAAAACATGTCTTATATACAACGTTTTAATGTTAATCATTATCGGCCAAGTGAAGACCTAAAGAATCTGTTTGAAGAATTAATTATAAATCCATTTAATAATCACCCCCCGACTCAAGCATGGAAAGATGTTGTTAGGAGTAGAAACGAGGGTTACCATAGAAACACAATTTTGGACCGTGGCAGAACGGATTTTGATGAACAATTTAATGGGCTATCTCCAGACAGAAGATAAGGTTCTACTCTATTGTGTTTATTATATGCCTATGCACCTATACAGCAGTTATCATATTTATACAAAACATCTCTTACCATATATGAAGGAAAAAATTGTATTTATTGACTTTGGTTGTGGTCCGTTGACTTCAGGCATTGCATTTTGGGCAACTTCAAGTCACACGAACATCACTTATATAGGTATAGATAGGTCTGAAGCAATGCTAAAAAAAGCAAAGGATATCAATCGAAATGGATTGTTCCAAGACACTCATCGACCATTCTTTGAGAAAGAACACTTCTTAACGGACTTTGTACAATTACCTCCTTATTTAGAACGTGTTGAAATAGGGAATCCTAATAATGCGTTAATTATATTGAACTTTTGCTATATTCTTGCGAGTCATACATTTGACGACAACGAGAAGTTGGACAGTCTGATCGGAGTTATCAATCGTGTTGTAAATGAGTACGAAAAGTATAAGATTTGTTTCGTATATCAAAATCCCGTTCGTACAGAATTTCAAGAAAACTGGTGTTATCTCAAGTCCTGGGTAATTAGACCTAATTCTATATTTGCTCTATCAGGTTTTTCTGACCAAGATTCTACTAAAAAGGAACGTTTGAGGTATGAAACTATATTAGGAGAAATGCATTTTACCATAGTATCCTACGACAGTTTTAACAACTTTTCTTTTAAGAACAATTCCGATTAATAAGTATTCAATGGAGTATCAACCATGCAATTAGAACTATTTTCAACAATAGAACAACAAACTCCTAAACCACAACTTATTCCACAGAATCAAAAAGCGCGTGATGTAATCAAGGGATTAAAGTATATATCAGACTATATAACCGAATATCAACATAATCGGTTAATGGCGAAAATTGACGAACAAACGTGGCTTGATGACCTAAAACGTAGAGTTCAGCATTACGGTTTTAAGTATGATTACAAAGCGCGGAAAGTGAACCGTGATATGCTTATTGGTGATTTACCAGATTGGTTGGAAAAGTTAAGCGTAGAATTACGCGAAGATGGTCACATGCCTGAAACAGCGGATCAAGTTATCATCAATGAATATAAACCAGGGCAAGGCATAGCAGGACACATTGATTGTGAGCCATGTTTCAAGGACACGATTGTTTCTTTGAGTTTAGGTTCGGGTTGTATCATGGATTTCACAAACAAAGATGATAAGACGCAAAAGATACCAGCCTGGCTGGCACCAAGGAGTCTTGTTGTTCTAAGTGGTGAAGCGAGATATGAGTGGTTGCACGGTATTGCACCGAGAAAATCAGATCTTTGGGATGGGAAAAAATATCAACGGGGACGGCGTGTATCGTTAACGTTTAGAAGAGTCATTATTGAGTAATGCCGAAAATGTTTTAGGTGGTAATACGACACGGTCGAGCCAACGTGCCGTATATTACCACAAATGTTTAGAAACGACCCGACTTCACAGATGCCCATTGCGTTGCTAACTTTTCTTTGGCATCAACAGGCAGCACCTCTTCAAGCGTCATATCATCTTCCGGTTCACCTTCAAAGTAACGGAAGTTATCAAGCCAGAAATCAACATCCGATTGTGCGATCGCTAAACCGACCCACATCTGCTTGTCAACATCTGTGTTTGCAGTAAAAGTGAATGAATATTCTACCCAGTCTGTCGTTAAATTAAAGGTTTTACCTTGACCATGAAAGGTTGTCCAAGGATCCATCTGTAGTTGAATATTTATATTCACATCGCGCGGTTCTTCAGCGCGCGACCAAAAAATTATGGTATACATCCCCCCGCTTTTCATTGAAACAGACTGTTGTGTAATCTTCGCATGCCAAGCCGTCCCAGTCGCTATGAGACCAACAACCTTAAGACATTGTTCTCCATGTTGCGAATTGTCATCATCAATCTCCCACGTATACTGTCCCCCTCTCTCACAACACGTCCCGTCTTCTAAGTTCCACGCTGCTAAACCATCTTCAAAACTGTAGTTTTCAAGGAGCAATTCACCCTTTTCCCATTTTCCTAAATCTTGTGTAGTTCCTGCAAAAGCACTAAACCCTATAAGTACAACCATAATAACAACAAATATAATAGGTATCCTATTCACGTAATTTTCTCCTTTTCACACTTTCTTAATATACGTGCCAAAAATTATATTACTACAAGCATGGAATGTCTTAACCCCCATGATTGTAAAACCCTAAGTATTATAGACGATTATACACAAAAACCATTTTTCTGTCAACAGTAAATAACTTTAGGATCAGAGGCATTCAATTGTCGGGTTTTGCGGACTTGGGTTCAGAATTGCGGATTTCACGGAATGCACGGAAAAGATACCACAAGAAAACGTCTTGATAAGGATAATTGTTTTTCTTAGCAAAAGATCATGATGCAGCAGTCTTTTCTGCGTCTTCTGCGAAATTCGAGATTCCGCAAGAGTACATTCTGACAATTGAATGCCTCTGCTCACGATATAATTTACAATGAAAAAATGCTGAAACTATGCTACAATTAATTCATACATCATTATATCATTTCTAATAGAAAATGCCTCTTTTTTGTAGCATAAACTTCCAGTTTGTGCAGTTCTACGTTTCATTTCTAACAGCCGGTAATGAGAGAAAATTTAATAGAAATGGTATTATTTAACCAATACCCTCGGATATTCTAATGAAAAAGTTAACATTTTTTACCCTATCTCTATTGATGATCTCAATAACATTGCTACCGATAGTTTTCGGTAGCGGTCCATCACCACCTCTTCGGGCATTGCCTGAAGGTGCAAAAATGCGTATCAGTTATGGTGGTGATAGACAAGTAGTGTATCGCGGTGATAGACAAGTAGAACCTAATTTCGTATTTTCACCGGATGGCACGCGGCTTGCTGTTGTTAGTCCAATAATCGGAATTTGGATTCACGATGCACACACAGGGGACGAACTCGCTTTACTTACTGGACATACGGACTCAATCACTTCTGTAATGTTTTCACCAGATGGAAAAACCATCGCAAGCGGTAGCCTTGATAAGACAGTCCGATTGTGGGATGCTCATACTTTTGAACATCGTGCGACACTTACGGGGCATTTAGGTAATACCAATGTCTTAGCATTTTCACCAGACAGTAAAAAACTTGCAACAGGTGCAAGTGGGAAGGTCCCATCGGAGCGACGTGGTAGCGGCGGTTTAGCCACCCGCTGGTCAGATTTAGTTGAATCTCAACCCAAAATATCTACAGATGGCACAGTCCAGATTTGGGATGTTATCACTGGAAAATCCATTAAGACAATTCCTGTAACCGATACAGGATGGATCACCCGACTCGTCTATGCTCCAGACAACATCACACTCATAAGTAGCAGCACAGATGGAACTTACCGTTCTTGGAATACAGAAACCGGAGAAGGCAAGCGAATTGACTTAAAGGACACCTACCGCAGCTTGCACTTGTCACCCAACGGGACGCGTTTCGTAAGTAAAGATCAAAACAAAACAGTTTTGTGGGATGCAGCCACCCGGAAGGAACTTGCTATTCTTGAAAGCGATCTGAATCAAACTTCAACTTATGAATCGTTTTCACAAAATAGCGAAATACTAATTTGCCGTTTAGAGAATTCCCCAGAAATTCAGATATGGGATACGCGCACCGGACGACAACGCACCACTATTCTTACCGATACCGATGGACGTTTCTTTCCTACAGCGTTGTCAGCGGATGGCAGAATACTTGCAGCTCAAGAAAATCAAGAAAAGGGCAGCATTCAACTCTGGGAAACAATTAGAGGAAACAAAGTTGCAACACTTGCTATCAATGCTAATGTAAACACACTTCGCTTCTCACCTGATGGTCAAACATTTGCAATGATGAGTAGTAGACTTGATAAAGACCCGCGCGATTATGGACAAGTAATTCTGTTATGGAATATCTCTACAGGAAAAGAGACAGGGACAATACCATATAGAAGTAACTTCGGACAAGCCTATCAACCCGCCTTTGTTGCCTCCAATGGGGACGGCATGCTGGCATGCGGAATCGGAGATGCCAGAATCTGGTTATTTGATGGAAACACAGGCAAATACCGCGCAAGTCTTAAAGGACATTCAGCCGCCATCAATGACATAGCGTTCTCAACTGATGGAAAAATGATCGCAAGTGCCAGCAAGGATGGAACGGTGCGATTATGGAGTACAAAAACCAACCTACACCTTGAGACACTTAAGGAACAACCGGATTCAGCTGATGGAGTCTCTCCAGTAAATGCAGTAGTTTTCTCTTATGACGGTTTAACACTCGCCAGTGTAAATTCTTTCCGCTATACGAACATACGAGGGATTCAATTGTGGAATATAAAGACAAAAAAATACGACAGCATCCTTAAAGATCACCCGTATGGTGTTTCTGCCTTTGCGTTTTCGCCAGATGGAGAAACTCTCGCGACCAGTGGTAGCAAAGGAAACGCTACAATTGATCTGTGGGACACGCGCACAAAAAAGCTAAAAACCACGTATATAGGGCATACTTCGCGTGTAACCGCCTTAGCGTTTTCGCCAGATGGTACACTCCTTGCAAGTGGGGGTGGTGAAAGGGATAGTACAGTTCAATTGTGGGATACCGCAACAGGTGAAAATAGTTTGATGCCTAAAGAAAGTTCGTGGGGTGATGTGAACGCGTTAGCGTTTTCGCCAGATGGCACACTCCTTGCAAGTACCAGTGGGTACCAAATTGAGGTGTGGGATGTCGGTTTCCGGCAACACAAAGCAACTTTAAAAGGGCACAGTCGGCGTATCACTTCGTTAGCGTTTACCGGAGATGGCAACATGCTTGCAAGTGCAGGTTATGATCAAACAGTTGTGTTATGGAAGCCAATTCCGATTGTTGACGAAAACGTGATCGCAAAAATAACACCTTCGTCGGTAGCATCTCCAACAATTGGAAAACATTTGACGTTTAATATTGAAATTGAGGGTGGTGAAAATGTTGCTGGTTATCATATAACTGTTCAATATGATGCAAGTGCACTCCGATACATTTCCAGCAACAAGGGCGACTATTTGTCCGAAGACGCATTCTTTGCGAAACCTATTGTTGAGAAAAATCAGGTGACACTTGTATCTACTGCAATCACAGGAGTAGGTAACGGGAACGGCACACTTGCAACCGTAACGTATGAGGTTGTCACTGATAAACCACTACCCTTGAATATCGCTAACTTAATTCTCTCAGACAAAGAGGGAAAACGTTTGCGTGCCACAGTCAATAGTAGTGAAACGACGAAAAAATGAAAACTATAAGTGTTCTATTTGCCACATTGCTGTTATCTTTTGTCTGTTTATCAAATGGTTTTGCTGAAGATTCGTCTCAATGGGCACTCCCTGAAAATGCCATCGCGCGTATCGGTAGAGGACAGATCACTGATATGGCGTATTCGCCTGATGGTAAACTGCTTGCAGTAGGAACTTATATCGGGACATGGTTATATGATGCACATACATGGGAAGAACTTTTCTTCATTAACAGGACACACGCAGCCAGTAACGGCAGTTGCGTTTTCACCAGATGGTGAGACTCTTGCAAGTGCAAGTTATGATAGAACAGTCCGACTATGGAATCCTAAAACTGGGAAACATAAAACCACTCTCACAGGAAATATGAGTACAGTAACGTTTTCGCCAGATGGCAAAACAATAGCAATCGTAGGTCATCACATTCAGTTGTGGGATGCGGATACACTCAAACGGAAAAATAAGATTACAGAACACAATGGCAATCGCAATGCTCTTGCGTATTCGCCGGATGGAAAGATGCTGGCACGTGGAAATACAGACGGAACAATTCGATTGTGGGACGTTCCGTCAGGAAGTAGCAAGGGAATCCTCACTGGGAATAAAAAACCAATTTCTGCAGTCGCATTCTTACCAGATGGAGCAATACTTGCCAGTGGTGGATGGGACAATACAATTCACCTGTGGAACCCAAAAACAGGTAAACTATTAGAGACACTCACAGAACATACCAGAAGTATCAATGCAGTCGCATTCTCTCCAAATGGTGTAATACTTGCCAGTGGCGGATGGGACAATACAATACGACTATGGAACCCAAAAACAGGTACACTATTGGAAACACTTGCTGGACATACTGAAAGTATTACCACTTTAACATTTTCACCAGACAGAGGTGTACTTACATCTGGCAGTGCTGACGGGACAATTCGGTTCTGGGATGCACAAACAGACCAATATAAAAGCACACTTTTTCATACACTATACATGCCGCTTATAGCACTGTCTCCAGATAACAAGACACTTACAACAACAGGAAATAGAGAAATACAGTTGTGGGATGTTGATACTTTCAAACAGAAAGCAAGTCTTACTGAACATACAGAAGAAATTACCTCTATTGCCTTTTCACAAGATGGAGTAACGTTCTCAAGCAAAAGTGCGAAAGAACATCTATTGTGGGATGCGCGCACAGGGACACTTCTAAAAGAAGGCACACTAACCGTTGATGAAGTTATTTCAACAAGGAGTGCCTATTCAAGAACATTGTCGCCAGATGAAACAATACTTGCCTTGGGCAAAAGGGATGGTGCAGTGGAATTGTGGGATACACAGACAGGTAAACAAAAAGCAATCCTGAAAAAGCATACAGACCCTGTTACCTTGATGGTATTCTCTGAAGATGGTAGCATGCTTGCTACGATGGGTAGGGACTCTAGCATTCAGTTGTGGGACACTGTTACTGCACAACATAAAGCAACCATTTCCAAAAAAGATAGATTCACAGAAGTATTAGCATTCTCACCAGACAACTCAATGCTTGCAAGCGGAACCAACTATGGTAAAGTCCACCTATGGAATTTAAAAACGGGCACTTACACATCAATTTTCGGCATCGGACACAAAGAGTTTCAGCTAGCATCAGTGTGTTAGCATTTTCTACTGATGGCAAAACACTTGCAAGTGGAAGTAAGGATCGTACCATTCGACTGTGGAATACAGCAACTGGATATCACAGAGATACTTTAGTTGGGCACACAGCCGAAATAATTTCACTGATATTCTCCACTACTGATGAAACCCTCATTAGCAGCAGTCTTGATGGCACTGTCATTTTCTGGGACGCAACACCTTTTGTTGATACGAATGCCATTGTTCGTATATCACCCTCTCCAATTCAATCCCCTGCCCTAGGTGAAAAGCTCAAATTAAACGTTAATGTTGTTGGTGCAAAGAACGTTAAAGGATATCAGGTCACGATGGATTTTGATACCACTGCCCTCCGCTATGTTTCAAGTGAAAAAGGGGATTATCTTTCCACAGATGCATCTTTTTCCACCAAAGACGTGTATCCAAATCGTGTGAAACTTGTATCAAAAACTACTGCAGAACCCAGCAATGGCGATGGCACGCTTGCAAGTGTTACGTTTGAAGTCATTGCAACGAAACCTTCAACCCTCAACCTACCGAGAGTACGGCTTGAAAAGGGGGATGGCAGCCTCGCTAGTCCTATCGTTGTGAGGGGTTCCGTTGTTGCACCGCCATGGTCGGACGCTGCAGCAGATCACACCCAATTTTCGCTGCCGAAAGAGGCAAAAGCTCGATTAGGAAAAGGAACTGTCAATGATATAATGTTTTCCCCAGATAACAAGTGGATCATGGTAGGCGGTTCTGCAGGTATTTGGATTTATGACGCGACCACTGGTAAGGAACTTGCTCTATTAGCAGGACATACGAAACCTGTTACGTGTATAGCCATTTCTCCTTATGGCGATCTCCTTGCGAGTGGTAGTTATGATCGCACCATGCGCTTGTGGAATCCGCATACAGGCGAATTGCTAAAGATCCTCAATAACGAGGCAAGAATCAAAGCCATAGCATTTTCACCAGACGGCAGAACGCTTGCTGCGAGGAGTCGGAATGAAAACTCGGGGTCATCTTACGAAATCATAATGGTATGGGATCCGCACACTGGCAAATATCTAAAATCCATTGATAGAGATTCCAAAACACTTGATAAGAAATGGCGTTGGTTATACTCAATGCCTGGTTCCAACTACATTAATTCACCGGATGGTACACGACGCGCCACTGTAATGTTAGGACGGAACGAGGACGCAAAGGCAATTCAAATATTGAACGCACACACTGAAGAACTACAAAATAAACTCATAGGACACACAGCCCCGGTTGCTTCCGTAAGGTTTGCGGATAATGGGGCTACGACATCATACTATAAGGGAGGTGCCCGTGTTGGTATGGAGTTCTCTAATGATGGGCAAACCCTTGCGAGCGTAAGCCTTGACAAAACCGTTCGCCTCTGGGATGCAGATACGGGCAATATCATAGCGACATTAGAAGGACACACAGAAATGCTTTATTCGGTCGCGTTTTCACCTGATGGAAAAACCCTTGCAAGTGCAGGTATTCGCGGGGAAATACGTTTATGGGACGTGAAAACCAGAGAAACACGCCTTATCCTTAAAGGACATACTACAGCAGTCACTTCTGTTGCTGTTTCCCCGGATAATACCATCCTTGCTACCGCAAGTGAAGATGAATATGTCCACGATAGGACAATTCAGTTATGGGATCTGCAAAACCGACAACACAAAGGAATACTCAAAGGTCATGAATCCCCTATTTCGTCCGTTTTGTTTTTACCAGACAACCGAACACTGGCAAGTAACAGTTGGCGTGAGGGGACTTTCTTATGGAATATCCAAACCCAACAACACAAACGAATCTTTAGTTCAAAAAATGTGCATGCTTTAGCGTTTGCTCCGGATGGTGAAACTTTTGCCAGTTCAAGAGGTCCTTCAATGCCACTGTTAAGGACGCATACTGGAGAACATAAAGCAACTCTCTGGGTCCCCACAGGGTATATTACTTCCACCACATTCTCGCCGGATGGCAATACACTTGCAGGTATAAGTAGACCAAATCAGGATGTTGAAAAACCCGATATGACGATCCGATTATGGCATATAAAAACTGGTGAACAATTCGCTGCATTTACAGAGAATACCCATTCAGTGCCCTCAGTTGCATTCTCACCTGATGGGAATACATTCGCCCACTACAGTGAAGCCTCCATCAAACTTCGGGAAACAAGTACTAGTAAACTTAAATCGACCTTCAAAGTCAGCTCAATAAAACCAAACTCTATGATGTTTTCACCGGATGGCACCACACTCGCAGCTATAGTTCTATCAAATTACAATTGGATTATTAAAATTTGGGATGTAGAAACGGGAGAAAGTCGGACCATCCCAACCAACCATACACTTCCGGTCACCTCGCTTGCGTTTTCACCGGACGGCACAACGCTTGTGAGTGGTAGCACAGACGGCACTGTGCTTTTATGGCAAATGAAATCAAAACCTGACACGCGCCTAAACATCACCCCTCTCTCTGTCCAATCTCCACCCACAGGCAAACAATTGACCTTTAACATTAACATGACCGATGGGCAAAATGTCACAGGATACCAATTCAAGTTGAAGTATGATGCAACAGCACTCCGATATATTCCTAACACCGAAGGCAACCAAAAATCAAGAAACTGGAAAACTCCACCCCCAGTCGTAGCAGAAAATTCCATCACACTCACAGGCAACGCGACTGCCAATTCCACCATAGACAATGGCACAATCGCTACCGTCACTTTTGAAGTACTAATACGCACTGACGTAACTTTGACACTAACAGATGCTGTTCTTACACACAGAGACGGTAAAAATTCGCGCCCGATTGCTGATCGTGCATGGATCGTTGAACCACCACGTATCCCAGAAGATGCAAACCGCGACTGGCAGTTAGATGCTGCAGACCTTGAATTCGTTGCATCCCGTCTTGGACAGGTCGGTAAAGATAACAGCGCAGATGTAAATAAAGATGGAATTGTTGATCTTGCCGATCTCGTCTTGGTTTCAAATGCACTCAATGGGCCGCCCCCTGAATCTGACACAAAGTAATTGCCGTTTCAAATTTGTAGGGTGTGTAAAGTTTTTATAGAAACATTGATATGACTTTTGTTTGCCATCTTTTTTCTCGTATGTCTATAGTATTTTCACTTGTCTGAACCAGGATTTGCAGGATTACCAGATTTTCAAATCAACGGTATGAATGCCTTTTGGCATTCCCCGGGATTGGAGTATGGTGCATTAGATTGCCATTCGAAAGTTAACATAAATGCTTATCAAAAAAACGTTGATGCGGCAATCCTGGTAATCTGTAAATCCCGGGGAATGCCAAAAGGCATTCATACCGTTGATTTGGCAAATCCTGGTTCAGACAAGTAACCAAAACTTTACACCCAAATTTGTATTTTTCAATGAAACAAAACACAATCTATGCTACACTATAATACGGAGATAGGATAACTCCAAAATAAAGACAAAACTGATACCATTTCTAAATGATAATGTCTCTTTTTTGTAGCACAAACTTTCAGTTTGTGTCCTAAAGAATGACTACGATAACAACCATTCAATAAGACAATAATTTATAGAAATGGTATGACAATACAAATATTTAGATTAGGAAACCAGTGAAAACAACAAAGAAAAGACTCATCCCCAGACCCGGTATTGAAACCATTAAGGCATATAAAGGCGGAAAACCCATTGAAGAGGTCCAACGCGAACTCGGCATCTCTAATATAATCAAATTGGCATCAAACGAAAATCCACTCGGTGCTTCCCCATTAGCCTTGCTGGCAATAAAAGAGAGTGCCACGAAAGTAAATCTTTATCCCGATGGGAGTGCCTATTATCTCAAAGCAGATTTAGCAAAACATCTTGATGTAACCGAAGACCATCTGATTTTAACTAACGGTTCTAACGAAGTGTTGACACTCGTCGGTGATACTTACCTCGGCCCAGGGGACGAGGTCATTTATTCGGAAGGAGCATTTGTCGTCTATGGTCTTGTTGCAAAAATTGCGGGTGCTACTCCCGTTGTCGTGCCGATGCAAAACGACATACACCACCTATCATCAATGGCAACAGCCATCACAGATAAGACAAAAGTTATCTTTATTGCAAATCCAAATAACCCTACAGGAACAATGGTGACTGCAGCTGAAACTGCACAATTTATGGCAATGGTACCAGAAAATGTCTTAGTCATCTTTGATGAGGCATATTACGAATATGTTACACACCCTGATTATTCGCAGACACTGCCTTATGTGATGGAAGAACGCAACTTCATTATCACACGTACTTTTTCTAAAATCTACGGTCTTGCGGGATTGCGTATCGGTTATGGCATTGCACCCACTTCAATAATCTCTACAATGGACGCTGTTCGGCAACCATTCAACTGCAACGCAGTCGCACAAGCAGCAGCACGCGCAGCTCTAAAAGATACTGATTTTGTTGAAAAAAGTAAAGAACTCAATGAAATAGGCAAATCCTTTCTTTACAACGCTTTTGACAAATTAGGGTTACGATATATAAAATCTGAAGGAAACTTCATTATGTTTTTTGTAAATCAATCTGGTGCAAAGCTGGTTGAAGCTATGATAGAAAAAGGTGTAATCGTTCGAGAAATGAAAGATTACGGATACCCAAATGCAATCAGGGTTACCATCGGCACACCGAATCAGAACGAACGTTTCATTGAGGTACTCACGTCTCTTGTTTAAAACGAAAAATTAACTCCTAAAACTGAAAGCCATACTAATCATGAAAGAACTTATTCAAATAAATAATCGGAAACCTACCCGAACCATACATGTAGGAAACGTGCCAATTGGTGGTGGAAATCCTATTTCCATCCAGACGATGACTACTACTCTAACGCACGACATTGACGCTACATTAGCACAAGTTGAACGGTGTACAGAAGCAGGTGCACAAATCGTACGAGTGGCTGTACCAGATGAAAAGGACGCAAAAGCACTTAGTCAAATCGTGAAACGCTCACCTGTCCCAATTGTTGCCGACATCCACTTCAACTACAGATTCGCGCTGGATGCAGTAGATGCAGGTGTCGCAAAGGTTCGCATCAATCCGGGGAACATCGGCAACGAAGAACGGATTGCACAAGTGTTGTCCGCTGCGAAAGCCGCAAATATCCCCATTCGTATTGGTGTCAACGAAGGTTCACTTGAAAAAGACCTATTAGATAAATACCCCTCACCCACAGCAGAAGCATTAGTAGAAAGTGCCATGCGGCATGTCAAAATCTGTGAAGAACACGATTTTACCGACATCGCAATCTCCGTCAAATCCAGCGACCCACTACGTATGATAAAGGCGAACAGATTACTTTCCGAGAAAGTGCGTTATCCCTTACACCTCGGCGTAACCGAAGCAGGCACACCGCGCCGCGCACATGTCAAGTCCACCCTCGGCATCGGCACACTCTTGTTAGATGGAATCGGAGACACCCTCCGCATCTCTATCACAGGCGACCCCGTTGAAGAGGTCCTGACTGCAAAGGAACTGCTGCGGGCACTCGGTATGGCAGAAAATATATTAAATGTCATCTCTTGTCCCTTCTGTGGACGTGGTGACCCTGAGGCAAATTATGAAAACATCGTCGCTGCCGCAGAAACACTTTTAGATAAACACGGTATAAACATGGATATAGCAGTGATGGGATGTGAAGTCAACGGTCCAGGTGAAACACGCAACGCAAAACTCGGTATCCATCTCGGCGGCAAAGAACTGGCTGTCCTAAAAGTCAACGGTGAACGGGTGCGCACCTTCCGGGGTAAAGACGAAGTAAATCCAGAGTTTTTGGCGAATGCGTTATTAGAAGCTGCACAGGATTTGCAAGCATCTGAAATGTGAGACTGTGATTGTATGTATTATGCAACAAAAATTAGGTTACAAGGTATCTCATAAATACGATTTTGTCCGAATTCACCGTGTCGCGTGTCTGGTAAATCGGGGTTACAAACCCCTCCTACCATTTATGAGATAGGTAAAAAAACTATCCAACTATAGTCAAAATTAAAGATCTGTTTCAAATATGAATAAGTAATTACATCCGAGTTCCCAACGTTCTTTTTTAATCAATTTCCACCGACAAAAGACATCTGGCAAGACTTCAGGATTGAATCCGTGATGTTCCTCAAGAGAAAGTCCCTTAATAATTTTCAAAAACTTCAAAACATCTAAGATCTTATCTACAAACGGATGGGGTACGGTGATAATAACGCGTCCCCCAGGTTTTAAGTGATTCCAGCAGGTGTCCACTACCTGATGCAGTTCGTCATCGGGAATATGTTCAACGACAGCGAGGAGAGTTATGACATCAAAACGTCCTTCAGTGTGAAAATCCTGAGGGAAAGTGCCTGGTTGAAGCGTCCAATCCTTAGAATGTATGGTAGTTGTGATAAGTGGGTCTATACCAACCCCTGATAAAATGTGTCCGTTGAGAAAACGTAAAAACGATCCATCTCCTGTCCCAACATCTAAGAGATATGCTCCTTTTGGAATGTGTTTTTTCGCTTTGGTAAACCGTAGGTATTCAAGGAAGCGATCCATTGTTTTTTTTGGGATCTGTGGAAGTTGCTGATTTTTTATCATGTGTTGTCTGGTTGGAGAGTTTATATTTTATCATAAACAGGATATGTCGCCATGCGTCCCGAATCGCATTAAGTTTTGACTCGCCGCCACGGGGGTGATAGGTGATTGGAATTTCAAGTATTTTCAACTCAGACTGGACTGCTTTGATAACCATTTCAGAGGCGAATTCCATGCCTGTTGTTTTTAAGTCCATCCGTTTGTATGCATCGGTAGTAAATGATCGCATCCCGCAGTGTGAATCTGATATATATGTACCAAATAACAAGCGCAGCATTCCAGAAAGTATTGGGTTGCCGATATAACGTCTTGCCCACGGCATAGCACCCGGTAAAATCTTACCTTTAAACCGATTGCCGATAACGAGGTTATATCCATTTTGAAGGGGTGTTATGAATCGTTCTAAATCTGTGAAGTCGTATGTATCATCGGAGTCTCCCATGATGATGTATTGCCCCTGTGCAGCAGCAAAACCAGCAAGATAAGCTGCACCGTAACCTCGTGTCTGTTGATGCACAACGCGTGCACCGAGACGTTTGGCAATTTCAACGGAGTTATCAATGGAACCGTTATCAGCGATGACAACTTCACCTGAATACCCTAAAGATTTGAGGGTGGATTGTGCCTTTTCAATACATATGCCAAGTGTTTCTTCTTCGTTGAGACACGGCATGACGATAGAGACTTCAATGGTTTCATTTTTCATGAGAGGTTTCGGGTTCTGTCACAAGATATTTAGGATTTGCTTCTATATCAGATGGATAGTTAATTTTCCAAACTTTGACAGAGGTTGTATTATTTTCTTCTTCGGGGTAGACAGGAACAAACGTATCAGACATCTCACCGAGAAAATAGAGCTGCACAGCAAGACATTTCCAACCACGACTGGAAATATGATATGCTTTTTCCAAAGTTCCATTTTGATCGTAATAGAGAATTACACCACCGTGTGGGTTTCTATAGCTAGGTAATTGAGGAACATGGCGTTTAGTACCTTTGAACATTACATAAGGAAGTCGTGCGACAGCTCCTGTTTTTAGACGCGCATTTAAGTAGGGATCAGGCGGGTTTTTAACCTCTATTCCCACTGTACTTATATATTGAAAACGAAATCGAATATTTTTTGGACTTGTGAGCTGTTTGTTCCTGTCCTTAACAAGAGGTGTGAACCCGAATCTCTTATCGCCTTTTTCATCACTGCCGATATAAGAATAGGTATATGCACGATTTACTATTCCCCATTCTCTGAGCATGAGGTGTGTTACACCGTGAGTTTTAAGAAATTCTAATGCTTCGCGCTCAGATTGCGCGCAGTAGACGTGTCTATAATAGAGATGAATCCAATGTGGGAGGAAAGTGTCCTGATCTGTAATAGTTTTGACTCCTCCGAAAACATTAAGTTGGCTTCCGTAACTCCAGTTTGCAGCGACCACAGTGTCTTGCGGTAGTGTATTTTTCATCCATTCATAAGTTTTGCTAAGTGGTGTTCCTTCACCAGGGGTAGGGTTGCGCCAGGTTGCTGCAGCTGCAATTGCCCGATTTGCATGACCACCGAGAGGATTCCAAAAGAAAACTGGAATTAACACAATAATTGCAAAGCAAATCGTAACCCATTGTTCGTTAACATGGGGATACAGAATTTTTGCATTTTTAAGTTTTTGTAAGATGTAGCCAGGTGAAACAGAGAGGATCCATGCAGTGCCGTAAGCAAGTGGAAGACCAATAAAAAAGTCATAGCGTTTTCCTCCCCGCGAGAGTGCTACCCATAAGAGAAACCAAGCAAGTATAGCAAGCGTTACCAATTCACTTTTCTCTGTATCTTTTCGGAATGATGCAATGGCAAAACAGCCAACGGCGAATCCGAATGAAATCAAAAACAGCGTGTTGCACGTATTTTCTCCTATCCATCCGCTGATTTGCCATCGGAAAAAGGTTGTTGCGGAAAATAAAGAAAGCGCGAGAGCAAGAGGTAATCCATTCCGTTTCCAAAGATGGAGACTTGTGATTATCAAACCGAAGCTACCTAAGATAAAAACAGTTCCATATCTCCCTGTCCAATATCCATAATGTGGATCAACGAGTTCTGTCATGTCTTTCATCAGTCGACTCTCTTTAAGCGCGAAGACGGTTGTTTCAAACGTGCTGGATTGGGAAAAAAATAACCGATACCTAATACAATGGCACCGAGTGTAAGTCCCCATGCAAGTTTTCGAGCATGTGGTTGCAGAAACTCAACATAAGTAAGCAGTAGATACCTTGCTCCGCGTATTGTGAAAACCACAAGGGGTGGCAAGAGCACTAAGACAGCGAGGTGCGTCCAGTAACTGTAACCGCGACGATAAGCGGGAGCTAAAAGGTAGAGCAATGGAACAAACATGAGTATCCATATTAGATACTCTTTTAAGTGCTGTTCAGTTTCGTTGGTACAGAATTTCCATATCTCAATACAGAGTATTATCAGCACAAAGAGTCCGAATGCTTCCCAGGAAAGTCCACCCAAAAAAACGATGAATCCAGAAAGGATTGTTGCAACAAACCTGCGTCGACCTGGCTGCATAACCTCTTTCCATAGGTAACTGATAACAGCAAGTATGCCGAACATCCAGCACCATGCGTCTCTGTCGCCAAAACCTGCAGCACTGCGTTCAATGCTGCCGGGTAGCGTTGCCAATAGCACACCTACGACAGTTGCAAAGAGCAGTCCGTGAACGCGAGTGAGAAAGACAAACAGCACACCAAGTCCTAAGGTAAAACAGAATACGGGGAGGTAAAGTTGGATGTGATTAATTGTGAGTTTTGGAAATGCCCACGCCACCGCTTTATGTATGTAAGCGATAGCGTAGGAATAGAGCGAAAGAAGTAACCCGTTATCTCTTCCATTAGGTAACCAACGGTGCATATCCTTTGCAGGCAACACGCCGTGTTTCGCTATAATGTTTGCGTGCCAGTGATAAAGATAGGCATCGTTTTCAGTAAACTGCCCTGCGGGTAGTCTATGTACACCCTGAATCCGTATCCAGAAAGTCAGTAGTATGATGCAGTAAAAGAGGGCACCAATGGTAAGATATATAGTAAAACTCTTTTTCATTAGGGTTTATACACAATCTTAAGCAATGTTGTAGAAATACCAATTCTAAAAAACAAAATTCCATTACTGAAATTTTGTTGTGTCGAATATAATTGGAAGACACCACTGTATGTACAACCTTCTTAGTCCCGAACTGCCAATTACCAAAAGCGCATTTGGTGTTGATTCAAAGTCGCTCCTACAAATTCTCCCTCAAGAATGAACCATAATATCTTAGAGTTGGTATAACCAACTTTATTCAGCAAGAGATTCAAAAACAATATCCAGCAAAGCTGGAGTAATCGGCAGGTTAAGATCAACATCAGGTTTATTTTTTTCTCTATTAATAGGGGCATATGATCGAGCAGCATGAGATGGTTCATTGACATTTTGGACATTTTGGGCAATGTTTTGGACATTGTTTCCGTTTGGCTCATCTCCTGCGTTTGCAATATTGCCTCCCCCAGAAGCACAACTGCCAGAAGCACAACTGCCAGAAACGGTTCCTTCATTAGGATTAGAAGGTGAAGGAGGATCATTGGAAGCTATCACGGCTCCCGGTAAAGGAAAAGGTTCCCAACCATAGATCCAACTGTGAGCATCACAACTCTCTACTGCTGACAGATCAAACTTTACATTGTTAGTATCAACCTTAGCCAAGGCCAAACCATCATTTTCATCATTATTATCCTCAGTTACATTCTCCCCAACACGACCATTGTAATCTACCCCTTTTTCCCACTCTTCTTGATCGTCATCGTCTACCCAACTATGATAAAGTCCTGCCTGGGTAGCGAACCTACCTTCGCAGTTAATGTTTCGAGTAGTACAAGTAACTTGGCTTCTTGCTTTTAAAATAACACCCAGATTAATATGAAAGTTCGGGGCATTGAAATTCATAAGCGATATAACTGTACTTCCAGAGTATAAAACCTGATCGCTATCCTCACCATTATAATGGACAGCAAACGGTATAGTGTTTCCTTGTTGATCAACAACCAGATTTCCATTTTGATCAGCAAAAAATAATGTCGCTTTTGAATGTGTGTCTCGGTTGCTTGCCCGATTATTTTCTGGTCCTCGTAGTGAAAATACAACTGTGGTAAAACCAAAGATTAGGGCAATATTTAGAAAAATGGTTAATTTTTTCATTTGAATATCTCCTTTATTGTAAATCTAAAAAGTCATACGGGTCAATCCCCTCATCAAAGCTTAAAATTTCTAAGTGAGAAGGAAGATCTATCACTTTTGGTATCCCTTTCATTTCCCGTATTACCTCTTCTAGTAGACTTTCGTTACTACGTGGTAAATCGTCAGGGTCCCCAAGAATTCGAGTTGGGGTTTTGACCACCGTACCATCTGGTTTTGTAAACTCCTTCCATTCAACATATACCTTCCCAGGAATAATGGGATAGACCAATCCGTTTCTTATTATGCCACCACTACTCCGTATACCTTGTTTCCACAACTTTATTTTAACACGTGCAATTAGTTCATGGTTTGCAGACATATTGTTAAATGGGTATCCGGGATAGTCCTCTGGGATCTCAGGATAGGGACCAAACCCGTAAGGAGAAACACTTACCTGAGGGGTCGATACTTTAAACGAAGATGTATCTGTTGTATCATCGTCTTGTATCATTTTTGTCGCAAAGTCGGGTACTTTTTCAACATCCACATTGACGAATGTTGATTCTTCATTTTCATTCCATTCGTCATGTTCTATTTCTCCAGTTGTGATAGTTCGATCTGTTATTTGCTTAGTATCATTTTTTTCATTTTCTAATTTTGCAATGAATGCGTCATGTGCTTCCATCTTTTTATTGAATTTTGCCATATCATTTTGTTGCCAGAGTAAAATTCCAATGGAACAAATTATGCAAAAAATCAAAATCCGGATGAACCACTTATCAACTAAAACATCCCAATACATTTGTTTATCCTTATATCAATATGCTAATTAAACATGTCTTCAATCCTGACCATAATAAGTGGATTGAATAAGAAGTAACTTGCATCACAATATCAGCATCAAATCTTGTAGGGTAATTGATGAATGTTATTCAATGCAACAACAATAACCCGCGACGAAAAGTGCGGGTACGAAAATATTGCAAACACGAATTTCTGTAAAAGCAAATTAGAAATATTAACAAACGGGGGGGGTATGGACTAACCTATAGTTAATAAAATGAGCGACTGTATTGCACTTACAAAATTCTGGATCAGATAAATAACGGGTGTGTTTCTTTTTGGTTAGCAATTTCATCTTCTCCCCAAGTATGAAAAACAGTATAAAAACGGTGACGCAGATTTCATTATCAATCTACATCATTCCTTGAAGTATTATATCACAAATTTTTATGAGTGTCAAACTTTTTTCAAAAAATTTGTCTGATATCTAAAATTTCCTTGAGATTTTGACTTAATCTATGTATACTTAATATGATTTTGGGTTTCGTTGTGTCAAGGATATAGGACCGGAATTACAATAGACGTAAGTTAATGCAATACTTTCAAAAAGCAATCAGATCTATAATTGGGCAAGTTTTTATAGTCGCGCTGTTTTTCTTGTTATACCACAAGATAATGGTAATCATTATGCGCGAAGCAAGTCTCTCGCTGGGGGCAGTAAAGCACCGCAGAGACTTCGTCCCATACTATGCCATACCTGAAGTCAATCTGAGTTTGTGGATTCTTCCCGCCCTTGTTATATGCATAGGTTTCCTCTTTCTTTGCTATAGATATATCCATTCAAACAACATCAGTTACCGCAAGTTGATATTGATTGCGTTTGTGTGCTTCATTGCTATCAATATCAGCGTCGCGCAAATTGATGGTTTCCGCGAAATAGAAAATGAACAGATTTTGACACTTTTCTATCCTTACACACGATCAGGATTGGAATACTACGAGGATGTACCCCGTTTAGAGGAAATCGGTCTCCGTACATTTTTGCGTGATTTTAGCAAACCTTATCTGTTTGATACGCTAACTGGACATACACGCACCCATCCGCCAGGAGGTGTTGTCTTCCTATGGATTGTCAGCAAAGTATTTGGTTACAATCTTATATCCGCATCGTTGGCATCAGTTCTTTTCACCACACTCGTCATCGTCCCTATCTATAAACTCGCGGAACGTCTATACGATCAGAAGGTCGCGCTTTGCGCATTGCTGCTATTCCTTGTCACACCAAACTTTGTCATGTTTACAACGACATCTATGGACGGACCTTTTAGCGTGTTTCCAATTCTCAGTCTCTACCTGTTTTACGAAGCAAGACACAAGGAAATTGATCCAGAAACCGCATTGACAAAATTTCGTCCTTATAGTCTCCTAACAGGCCTTTCGCTTGCACTCGGGATGTTTATGACCTATTCAACGGTGGTAATTGGGGTCTTTCTGTGCGTTATTGCATTATTAGAGAGATACCGGTTTAAGCAATACCTAAAGATGTTGTTATATGCTTCTATCGGATTCGTTGGATTCTACGTGCTATTGTTCATACTCACAGGTTTCCAACCCTTTGAAGCACTTTGGGCATCTATTAAAAGAGATGAACAGGGTATGGGAGGAACAGGTTACCATAGACTTGATCTCTATTTTTATTTGAGTATAGCGAATCTCTTTGCATTCTTGATGGGGGTAGGTATTCCAATAACAACTGTCTGGCTGCGTCAACTTGTAAAAACATTCAAGGAATGGAAACAAAACACAACAGTCCCAGCATCAGAACAGGCAACAACCCGCACACCTTGGATATTACGTCATGACAAGTCGGATACTTTTATCATCGGTTTCCTAATAACGCTACTCTATTTCACATTCTCAACTTGGTTCACGATGGAGGTGGAACGTATCTGGATTTTCATGGTGCCGTTTTTTGTCATTCCCGTTGCAAAATACCTCACAACGCGTTCCAAACGTGATTTTTTCTGGGTTGCAGGTTTGCTTGTCCTTCAACTCATCATCTCAGAGGTGCTACTCTATACCCGTTGGTAGCAATTGTTACTGATGTTTGATGAAAGAAGTCATATTGAGTAAAACATCAGGATGTTTTAGAATTAGTGCATAAAGGAATGCTTTACACACATTTTTTATTTTCTCCAGATATTCCTTAGTGTTGTGTAGAAATCAATGGTATTCCAGATGAAGTTGATGCGAAGAAGCGTGGCAAATGGAATAGAGATGGGGTGGAAACATGGTGGGAAGATTTAACAGATGCAATGGATGCCAATCAAATCGTTGAGTCAATATTAAAAAATATTAGTGCGCTTGACGAGGATAAAGCAGATCTTGAAGCCGACAAACGTTTACAGCAGGGTTTTACTTCCTGCTGTATCCAATATTTTAGAGGAGAACTGATCATGAAAAAAGGTGTCAAAATAGCGATAATCGTATCTGTATTGATCTGCATCCTTGCTGCAGGTCTGTTGATTACAAATTATCGTGATAGCAAGCAAGTCTCAGTGAATGTTCCGAAGAGCCCCATGAAACCGATAGAAGAATGGACATTTGAAGAATGGCAACAACACATACGTGCCTGGGAAGCAGATAGACCTGCACGCGAGAAACGTATTTGGGAAGAAATTAAGGCGAAAAGTGATAAAGAAACTGCGGCATTCCGAAAAATAAACGCTCAACGTATGAAACACATTGCTGATTTTGATAAGAATTTAGAAAAACATTTAGAAGAATTTGGTAAATTATCTGCTGAAGAAAAACTTGATGCAATGGAGGATCATTTGAATTCGCTTCCTCCAGAGGTGCAACGGCGCGTTAGAGAAGAGATAGCGAAAGCTGATTTAATGAGCATAGATGAGTTGCGCGCACAACATCAACAATATGAAGCGAAGGTCAAAAGGATGGATGAAAGATTTAACAACTTTATAGAGAGGGTGCGTAACAAAGCCACCGCGCGTCTCTATGAAGAAGAAGCAAAAGGTGCGATTCTGATATATGATGAAAACGGCAAACCGATAGGATTTGAAAAGGACGATGCGGGAAATCCTATTTATATCCCTAAAGACGAGGATAAACGGGAATCCGATACATCGCAGGATATTACTCCCCCGCAACAGGAGGCAGCCCCTATTGCTCCACAACAAACCACGTCTCCCGTTCAAAAAGAACCTTCTTTATTAGTATCTCAAGTGACAGACTTATGGCTAAAAACTTATGAAGAATATCCTGAAACGGTATTTGTTCCGATGCTGTCTCAAGAGGAATTTGATAAATACTTCCCCGATGATGCGTCAAAAGCGTGGTTACAATCACGTCAAAAACGCATGCAAAACGAAGTCGTTTCAACGGTTCGTAAGATGTTATCCTCAAAAGCATCACAAGAAGAAATCTCCATCGTGAAAGAAAGCATTGCACGCTTTTGGGATCGTGACTTTGCTGACTCGGTTATCAAGCAGTTGCAACGCGACGAGAAATAATCTCTACTTTCTTATTCTATTTACAGGCAGGTTTCCTTTTTTGGATACCTGCCATTTTTTATGAATATTGTCTACGTGTGTATTTTCACAATGTGCAGAACATGTAGCATTCAAAAACAAGGTGTTTAGGGATAACACTGCTCACCTGTTCCATTTTTATATCTGAAGTCACGTTGAGTAAACATAAAGTTGTTTTAGAATAAGTGCAGGACTGGAGACCATACACATTCTATCTGATGTTTAGGGAAACAAGGAATGCCACGAGTCCTAAGGCAATACAGTAATACGTAAACACAGAGAATTTTCCACGATTTAGCATCACTAACAGCAAACGCAAAGCAATATAGCCAACCAGAAAAGATGCAAACATACCAACCGCTAAAATATACAAAGGTATAGCAGTGTCTCCAATGTCTTTAATTTTGAGGACGACTGCCCCAAGAATCGCAGGAATTGAAAGAAGAAAAGAGTATTCCGCTGCAGTCTTAGCTGGAATACCCAAAAAAAGCGCGAGGGAAATCGTCGATCCAGAACGCGAGATCCCCGGTGTAATAGCACAACCTTGTGCAATACCAACAAGCGACGCATGCCACCATTTTATCTTATCTAGGTCAGTACCAAGACTATCGGCATCCTGTTTTCTCAGTCGTGGCAATTGAAGGATGATACCAGTTACAATGAGCATGATACTAACAAGTTTTACCTCACCAAAGAAGGACTCCAACTGCTCCTTAAACAGCACAGCAATGATGCCAGTCGGAATAGAACCGAGCAGTATTAACCAAATAAACCTGAGTTCAACCGACTCGTTGATACCTCTCATCGGATTCTTATAGAACCGTATCTCCCCAAGCGATGATAACCCTCCAACAACTAACCTTCCTATTGCCTGACGATATGCAACAAGCACAGCAGCTAATGTGCCAACGTGCAACATCACATCAAAAAATAAAAGAGTTTCTTTCAATCCGAGCAATTGTTGCGCTAAGACGAGGTGCCCAGAACTGCTAATGGGAAGAAATTCAGTGAGACCTTGTAAAATACCAAGTAAAATCGCTTCAAACAATGACATGTGTATATTATAGCAATGAATTTTCCAACCTGCAAGGTTTTTATCTTTACCATAGGTATCAATTTAAGAAATGAAACTCTTGTTGGAGGGGTTTCTAACCCCGATTTTATGCCATTCCCCTCTGCTATCGGGGTAGAAACCCCGCCAACAAGAGGGAAATAGGGTAGAGTAGCTCCTAAATTGACACCTATGGCAAGGTTTTTATCTTTACACACCCCCACAAATCTATACGTTGACATAAGCCAATAAAAATGCTATAATGCGTAAGACAAAAAATCTATGGGAGACAAATATGCTAAACCAAGCCCAAATCCAGGCGTTTCTTGAAAAGGGCTTTCTGCTTGGAAGTCGTGTTTTGAACGATGAACAGGTAGATGAATTACGATCAGAATTGGCACGTGTCATAGATGATTACAAAAAAGAGGGTATTCCGCAACCGGTACACATTGTAAATCTCGGTGGTAGAGAAGATACACCGGTTTGGCAAATAGTGAATATCTGGGAGGCAAGTCCCGCCTATCAAAAACTGGTTCATAACCCTATTATTGTTGAGGAAATTGGGCAACTCACATCTGCTACAGAGGTGCGTGTGTGGCACGACCAAATACAATACAAACCACCCGAAGTAGGCGGCGTGAACATGTGGCATCAAGATTCACCCTACTGGCCCATTCTTACGCCGAAAACCAGCCAAGTCACCGCTTGGGTCGCATTAGACGATGTCGACGAAAGTAATGGATGTATGCGGATGGTACCAGGGTCCTACCACTGGGGCAATCAAATTGCCTTTCTCCATTCTGTCAAGGACATCTATTCTATGCCGAATCGCTTTGAAGAACATGAGTTAGAAGTTGAGTTATGTCCAGTGCCAAAAGGCTATGTGCATTTCCATCATTCATTGACGTGGCACGGCTCACACGCTAACAGCAGTGGTCAACCTCGTCGTGCTATAGCCGTCCATTATATGACAAGTGAGACCCTTTACGATGCAAGTGGCAATCATGTGATGAAACAATTTGTCACAGTCAATGATGGTGACAAATTGGCGGGTGATCATTTTCCGCTTGTGATGGACGCGGGAAGTCCTACCAATCCTTAGGAGAAACTCATGAAAGTTGTTGATGCGGTCGCCAAGGTCCTAAAGACAGGAGGATCTGTGCATTTTAACAACTTCTCCATGGCAATTGAGATTTCGATTATGCCCGTATCAACTGAAAAATACCGCAGTACAGACATCTCCGGTAATTACGCAGATATGGCTAAAGCATTCGGGGGTTATAGCGAACGCGTTGAAACACCAGACCAAATTATACCTGCTATCCAGCGCGCGGTATCTAAAAAACAAAGGAAGGTACCCCTGCACTTTTAGAGTTTATTACTGCGAAAGAAATTGAGATTTCAAAATTCTAATATGGAAAATCAACTACAGAACTTATGTAGCATAAACTTTCAGTTTGTGCATCTTATGTAGCATGATCTGTTAGATTGTGCGCCTTATGTAGCATAAACTTCCAGTTTGTGCATCTTATGTAAACATACAAGGTTTATTATCAATCCGTATAATTTTACTACTACAAAGGAGTTAGAGATGGAACTTATTACGGCTTTTCTCATATTTGTTCTTATCTTCAGTGCCAATGCTTGGGCAATAAAAGATGACAAAGCACTTGTACTATATCTCCCTTTTGATGAAGGAAGTGGTGATACTGCTAAAGATGCAAGTGGAAGCAAGCTGGAAGCGACCCTAAATGGGGCAACATGGTCTAAAGATGGAAAAATTGGGAGTTGCATTCATTTGGAAAGTACTGAACATTACGTGGAAATTGAAGATGTTGACGAACTTGACATCACTGGCGAAATAACGATTCAAACGTGGTTTTTCCCAAAACAATCACAAGGTGATTCTAACTTGATGGGGCGGAGAACCCCAGGAAACAAAGGTGGTTATGTGCTTCAGTGGAGTGCTGAGTTTACAAATGCACCGCAAATTGAAACATGGATTGATATTGCTGGATATAAGGGAACACGCAGAATGCAAACGATTAAACCTGAATTGGAACAATGGCATCATGTCGCTTCCACCTATGATGGTGAAAAGGTTCGTCAATATATTGGTGGGGAATTAGATGTTGAGATTGATGCCCCAGCTGGAAACATCACCAGCGTTGATGCTGTCTTCCGCATTGGTAAATCGCAAACACCCCTTGGTGGTGCAATAGGTTATATAGACGAGGTAGCCATCTACAACCGTGCCCTCTCCGCTGATGAAATCAAACAGGATATGAATCAAGGAGTGTTATTTGATGTAACTCCTAATGGTAAACTGGCTACGACATGGGCAAACCTTAAATTGTTTATACGATAAGAAGTGAATATGAAAAACACATGTGCTATTTTCGATCTTGATGGAACACTCATACGTCGTTCTTCAGAGAAAGTTTTTCTCAAACATCTTTTGAAACAGGGTGAAATTCCAATATCAAATTTGCTTGCGTGGACCTCCTATTATCTAAAGGTTAGGTCTTTTCCCGATGCAAAATCAAACAAAGTCCACCTACGCGGTTTAGAGGAAAACCACCTTAGTAACCTTGCCCGTGATTGCTTTGTCAATTCACTTCGGGCAAGCATTGTTCCTCATATATCAACACTCATACACACCCATCGCAATGCAGGACGTGCAGTGATCCTGATGTCTGGTTCGTTGTCAATCCTTGTTGAACATTTTCATAATCACTTTGAAACCGACATTATGGTTGCGGACGAACTGGAGGTGACGAACGGCAGATTTACCGGAAACCGCGTTGGTTTGCGACCTTACGCACAGAACAAAGCAGCACTGGCAAGAGAACTCGCAGCAACGCATGGGTTCAATCTCAGTGCCTCTTATGCGTATGGCAATCATCACTCAGATGTCTATAAACTGGAATTGTTCGGAAATCCAGTCGCTGTAAATCCTGATCGTGAACTCCGCAGAATAGCAATAGAAAGAAATTGGAAAATAGAATCGTAGTTATGGATGGTGAACAGTCGTGCGTCTTGAAAAATATATCGCTTCCGCAGGTATTGCATCGCGGCGCGCAATCAAGCGAGCCATTCGTGAGGGAAACGCCTCTGTTAACGGCACAACAATCCTCATTCCCGGATACCCGATCGATGTAGAAAAGGATTGCATTCGGTTTGAAGGGAGACAGGTTGAACCCCTTACTGAACGTATCTATCTCATGTTGAATAAGCCAGCAGGTTATATAACTACCCGTCATGATGAACGCGGACGACCAACCGTGATGGACTTACTAACAGACCTACCTAAATCCATCTATCCAGTGGGGCGTTTAGATTTGGAGACAGAAGGTCTTTTACTATTCACCAACGATGGAGAGTTCGCTTACCAGTTGATGCATCCCAGTCATGAAATAGATAAGACCTATATTGCATGGGTGAATGGTGTTTTGAACAAACGCTCACTTGAACGCCTACGCAACGGTGTGGAAATAACAGGTGGGAAAACAGCACCTGCTAACATAAAACTACTTGATGTGAAAAACGCTCTTAATATGTTTACTAAAAAGAAAACAAACAAATATGGAATAGTAGCAAAATATAGGGTAATTATACATGAAGGGAAAAAACGGCAGGTACGCCTGATGTTTAAGGCGATGGGGCACCGAGTGAACCGTTTGAAACGGATACGTATCGGCACGTTGCGGTTGGGCAATCTTCCGCAGGGGCAATATAGATTTCTTACCCCCGCAGAAGTTGCTAATTTAAAAGTTTAGTTGTCGGTTTCGTCTTCTGTAGTTAACTGCTGCAGACGTTGCAGAACATTATTTGCACTGAGTTTCATCTGTTCGTTAGTAGCGTGATTGGCTAACTTCTCAAGTACTTCTGTTGCTTTATCATATTGCTTATTGAGCATGTATGTAACACCCAGATAATATTGAGCAGGTTCATAATCGTCGCTTTTCGGATACATGTCAATCACTTTTTTCAAGTGCTTCACAGCGTTCTTGGCAAGATTTGCATCTCCAGGTTTACGTTGAAGTTGCATTGCATAAGCGAGACCGATTTGGGTGTGCAATTTAGGCAGTTGTCCCGATTCGTTATCGGGGTCTTTTGCCATGACCTTCTCGCTGTACGTGAGTGCCTCTTTTATTTTCCCTGTTTTCAGGTATGCAAATGCAAATTCTGTATTCAACTCAACATCATCAGGCATCTTCTCACTGATTTTGAGTGCTTTTTCCATTTGATTTTTGCCGAGATAGTAGATACCAAATGCACGGTTTAGATCAACATCATCAGGCATCTTCTCACTGATTGGCATCGCTTTCTCAAGTAGTTGACGTTGCAAATAGAGAATGGCAATCTGACTGTTCAGTTTCGGATCGTCAGGCATTTTCTTTAATTTTGTCAATACTTCTTGGTATGCCTTCTCTTTTTTCAGAACATCTTCCATTTCCGGTAAGAATTGATCCGGTGGTTTGTAACCAGAGATATTTTTGATAACACCACCATCGGGGGCGATGAATAGGATTGCGGGAAACCCTCTAACACCGTATTTTTTCTGCGCTTCAGCATTTTCGGGGTGTTCTTTAAGTTCAGGGTTAACCTTTACTGGAACGAACTTCTCAGCAATAGTAACTATACGTTCATCGGTGAATGTGTCGGCATCCAGCCGCTTACACCATCCTCACCACTCCGTATAGAAGTCCATCATAATCGGTTTACCCGTTTCAACGGACATTTTGGTTGCTTCCTCAATAGACGTTCCCCATACGACCTGTTTGACTTCGCTTTCGTCTGGTTTGGCTTCCCCTTCACCTTCTGCAAGGACAGGCATTGATACTGTCAGAAGCAAAAGCACGCAGAATCCTGCCAGCCAGGGAGTGTATCGGTGAAAAACAGAATTAATCATTAATTCTCTCCTTATATTTATTTGTGCGTATTTGTACGATCAATTAGGCACGAACCTAAATTATGGTGTTGAGCAGAAATTCCACGCAACATTGATATCGCTTCAATAGTTGCTAACATAATAACACATAAAACAAAGTCTGTCCAGAAGAAAATGAATTTTCGTGTTTATCTTATAGTAAGGTATATGGTATATAACCTATTTTCCAGTCAGTAGATGTGGTTTCCCGATAAATTCCACACGCGTATCATTAGATTGAAATCAAAATAATCTGGTAATATGTTGAATTACACCGCGCGTGAAGAAAGGTTGCATTAACGAAAAACATACATGTGAACGTGACGAACGAATTGTGTTTAGATTGCGTTTACTTGCCGATGCAGAACTGTGAGAAAATACGATCCAGTATATCCTCAGTGGTTGTTTTGCCTACGATGTCACCGAGAGCATCAAGACTTATGCGTAGGTCAACAGAAACGAGGTCTGGTGGCATCTCGTTTTCTAAACTTGCAATCACCTCCACAAGTGCTTCGTGAGCGCGGCGTAGGGCATCTTGATGACGCGTGTTGGTAACAATCGGGGATTCCCCCATGCTGAAATCACCACCGAGTAACTCCTCACGGATAGTGGTTTTCAGTGTATCAATACCGATGTCTTCTGTAATTGCTGTCTGAACAACACACGTTTTAGGACAGTGGTTGGACAAAATCTCCGGTTGGACAATAGTAGTGAGATCAATCTTATTAAGAACCAGGATTGCGCGGTGAGAAGTTGCAGTCTGCAATAATTCAATATCTGAATCATTCAGGGGCTGGGATGCGTCGAACATGAGGAGCAGCAGTTCTGCTTTATTGAGAACATCTTTACTTCTCTGAACACCCTCTTGTTCAACGATGTCGTCTGTATTTCGGATGCCTGCTGTATCAATAAGGTTGATCGGGATTCCACCGATGTTTATTGTCTCTTCAATTGTGTCGCGTGTGGTGCCTGGGATGTCCGTTACAATTGCCCGTGTTGTGGTAACCAGTGCATTGAACAGACTTGATTTGCCGACATTTGGTTTACCCAAAATGCCAACATTGACACCCTCTTTGATAATTCGTCCTTCCGTTGCAGTTTCTAACAGACATGTTAATTCTGCTTGAACAGCACGTGTAGCGTGAAGTTGTGTTTCAACCTTCATAAAGTCAAGGTCTTCGTCTGGAAAGTCAATGGATGCCTCAATTTCTGCAAGCAGATCTGCAAGTCTATCACTAAGAGTATTAACGGTCTCTGAGAGTTTACCCGATAGTGCATCAATTGCGATTTTGCTGCTGAGTTCTGTTTTGGAACTGATGAGTTCAGCAACTGCTTCAGCTTGTGCAAGGTCAAGTCTACTGTTGAGAAAGGCACGTTTGGTAAACTCACCGGGTTCGGCAAGTCTTGCCCCTGTCTTTACTACTAAGTCGAGTACATTAGTCAGTGGAACGACACCACCGTGGCAGTTGAATTCGACAATATCTTCAGTGGTGTATGTATGTGGGGCACGCATAATGCCGAGAAGTACTTCGTCTACGACTTCATCGGATGCGGATATATCTATAATATGCCCGTGTGTTAGTGTATGGGTAGCGAGTTTATCAGTTTCAACTGGGCGTGAGGGGCGAAACAGTTGGCAAGCGATTGGAATTGCAAGCGAACCGCTGACACGCACGATCCCTATGCCCCCTTCACCGCGCGGTGTTGCGATGGCGGCAATGGTATCCTCATATTTCATGTCGCAATTCCTGTTCTACGAACGTCCTGGACGAGGTAAATGGGATTATCATTCGGTAATGTCGTTCACACTTGACTCTGTTGTGCTAATATCTGGATCAATAATCGTCTTGTCTGGTAACAACAACGCGGCGCATATCGCCTTCTCCTTGACTGAAGGTTGAAACGGAATCGTCCGGTTGTAAAGTAATATGAATGATGCGGCGGTCCTTAGCAGACATAGGTGAAAGGACAGCATCCTGCTTAGTTCGTCTAACCTTTGCTGCTACCTGATGAGCGAGGTCAACGAGCATATTCTCTCGGCGTTCACGGTAACCTTCAGTATCAACAAAAACCTTTCTTTTAGCGAGTGCATTTTTATTGATGATACAATTGAGGATCCGTTCAATAGCATCAAGTGTTTGCCCATGTTTTCCGATTAGAAGGGCTGGGGAGTCGGTAACCATATTGAGGTATAAACTACCATCACTAAAGTCGGATTCAATCTCACCATCAATTCCGATTCGCTTGAGTATTTCTTTCAGGACAGTTTCAGGTGCATTTGTTATATCTTCCTTTAACGTGGCGCGTACTTTTGCGGGTTTCGCGCCAAAACTCAGGATGCCTTTTGTCGGTTCATTTATAATGATGATGTTGACTTGTTCTCGGGTTGTATCAAGTTCGGTGAGAGCAATTTCGATTGCTTCTTCAACAGTTTCTGCTTCAGATTCAATATAGTTTTGCAAGAGGCATCCCTCCTTTTGCAGAGGCATCCAATTGTCGGGTTTCATTGTTGTTGGAGGGGTTTCTAACCCCGATTTGAGATACACAACAGCAGAAATCGGGGTTAGAAACCCCTCCAACAATGATGCTTTGTGACAATTGAATGACTCTGCTCCTTTGTCTGTTAGAAAGAATTATGTTTGTAAATGAAAAAATGATAGTAGGACAGTATTTAACTTATTTCGGTTTTCGCTTAGATGGAGTTTCCTGTATAACGGTTTCGCCATCATGAAAATATTTTGTTTGTATCAATTGTTGAGCCACAGTAAAGACGTTATTACATAACCAGTATAACACAAAACCGGATGCCCAATTATAAAACATCAAGACAAAAATAAGTGGCAAAAACTGCATGATTTTTGTCTGCATATTAGATGTCGGTGGTGTGGCAGACATGCCACCCACAAATTTTTGTTGTAACCATGATGTCAGACCATTTAGTAACGGTAAGAACCGTATAGCATCTATTTCTAAAAAGATCAAAGGTATGGTAAATGGAAGTTCTACCAGAACATCTGGTGCCGACAAGTCGTTTATCCAAAAGAGGAATGGTGCTCCACGGAATTCAACTGCAGTTCCAAGCAGCGCAAAGAGTGCCCAGAAAATGGGTATCTGAGGAAGCCAAGGGATACATCCGCTCAATGGGTTTACATTATTTTCTTTATATATCCGCATTGTCGCTTTATTCAGTTTTTGCGGATCATCTCGGTATTTTTCTTTCAGTTCAAGCAATTGCGGTTGAAGTTGCTGCATCTTTTTCATTGAAACATGCGCTTTACGTGTGAGTGGAAAAGAGATTACCTTTACTAACGCAGTTAAAATAATGATTGAGATACCGTAGTTCCCAAATACATTGTGTAGCATTTTAACTAACCATAGCATTGCCCATGCCACCGGTCCGAAAAAACCGAAATCAATGACTTTGGAAAGATTGATAGGTTTTGCAGGATTATTATTTGGTGCGTTGATTTTCTTCAGCAGTGTATCGTCCTTAGGACCAACGTAAATTCGAAACGAATGCGTTTGTGTTTTCTGTGATGGAAGTTGAAAATTGGGTATTGTCAGGACAGCGGTCTCGGTAGGTGCAGTTACGAATATATCTGGAGGCGTTTTGGGTTCAGGATTTTCCAGTCTATATGTTGCTTGAAGGTCTGGGTCTGGAATAATAAATGCTCCGAAGTATTGGTTACTTAACCCTGCCCAGAGTACTGTTACGTTTGCGAAATCGTCTTTCAACTCTTTTTTAGGTTTTCCTGTGCCGACGTATGTTTTGGCACCTACTTTTTTAGGATCGAAACGTCCGCGTTTTCCGGATTCTTTTTCGTGTATAAGCAGGTCAGCATTTATCCCCTGTCCCCACAGCAGTTCGTAACCAGCGGTGGTATCATTTCCTCCGATACTTATCGGTTCAGAATCATCAGTGAGGTTTTCAAAAGTCATGTCCAGATCAACTGTGTAACTCTTGTTGTTATAGAAAGTCAACCTTTTTTGAACTTTCAATTTCTCATCAATTATTGTCGTGAAAGTAATTGTATCCTGCTGTTTAGTGTCAGAAAGTTCTATGCTTTCTTTATCAGCTTCCCAGGTAGCACGGCGATGCTTTAACTCGTTTTGTAAATTCTGATTTCCCAGTCTTAGCGCGAGACACCTAAGTGCTGTTTCAGGGATCAAGTTAAAAGGGATGTCTTTAGCAGTGATAGACCTGTCTGGAAATCGTAAATTATCATTTTTTCGTTTTTCCACCAATTCCCATTTTTTTGCGATGGCTAATTTTGCGTTAAAAGTGATGTTGTAGGTGTCCGTTTTGACATGCACCATATCCTCGTCAGTATCCTCAGTATCGTCTGGAATGTCCTGCGGATTTTTTGGTGGTTCGGTGATATCGAGATCTTCTTCCTGATCACCAATGTTTTCATCTGGTGTTCCATCTTGTGGTGTTTGTTGAGATGTCGGAGGTTCATCCTGTTCTGGTGCGAAACGATCACCGACTAATAAGGTCCATGTGATCATTACAGCAATCATCAGGACGAGTGCAAGAATATAACGTGCTCCCATTTAAATTTAAGTACTCCTCTTTACTATTTTTGGCTCAAATTTACTATTTATTTTATACAGCGAATGTAAAAAACCAACTCTGTGTTTGTTATTGAAGCGGATCGAACCCTCCGGGGTGATACGGATGGCATTTTACCAAACGTTTTATAGTCAACCAGATACCTTTGAAGACACCATACTTTTCGAAAGCTTGTTGTGCATATTGTGAACAGGTCGGATAGAAGCGACAAGTTGGTGGAAAAAGTGGAGAGATAAAGCGTCTATAGCCGCGGATTGTGTAAAGAATAAGGCGGTTCATTTTTTATTTATTGTTGTCGCGCACTTGATGATGTTTTTATCAGCTCCAATCAACCTATAAGGTACAATCCACGCTGAAAGTTTTTCATTCACAGGGCAGATATCCAAACCGACCACTATATTATTTATTTGTATTACTGATTTCAAAGATTGATGCGCGACGGAACAATCTTTGAAAACTTTCTTGCGCTTGCTGCCCTGAAATATCACAGGCAGCAGGTCTCCCTACCACTACAATATCGCGGTGGGGTAAAAGGTTTGACTTGAGCGAGCGAAACGCTTCACGTATGAGCCGCTTGACACGATTTCTCTGAACACTATTACCTACTTTTTTACTCACTGTAATTCCTAAACGCGTATGCCGCAGTTGTGTTTTGTAGACATAGATTACGAAGTAGGCATCCCAGTACTTCTTCCCCTTTTTATACGTTCTTTGAAATTCCCATGACTTTTTCAGTCTTTCCGGATGTGGTTGATAGGACATAACGTCAAGACACACTCATATTGTTGCTACCTTCTTCGCTGCGAATGCAGCGTAAGGTACGACATCTCTTTCCGCCATTAGTTGTGTATTGAACAAAGCGGTTACGCTACCGTTTCAGTTTATATAAAGATATTTTTTCCAAGACGGATGGTAACCTCTAAAATGACGGTTGAGTTGCAAATACGTCAGAATTGAAGGCGTTTTCGGTACACGTTTCAACTTAAACTGCGTCTCATCAAGCATCCTACTGCCCTTTTTGTTATTGCATCGTTTGCATGCGGTTACCACATTATCCCATGTCGTTTTCCCTCCCTTTGAGATGGGAACAACATGGTCAAGTGTGAGTAGGGATGCAGAGAGTTCACGATGACAGTACTGACAAGTATGGTTGTCGCGCGCTAAGACATTCTTACGTGAGAACTTGACAACACTACGCGGTACATGAACGTAGTTTACCAAACGGATCACGTGCGGAACTTTGACCGCAGTTGATGGTGACTGTATCTCCGTATCAGACACTTCCTCTGTCTGAGCAGTGCCTTTGAACACCATCTTCAAGGCACGTCTAAGGTTGCAAACATTGATTGCTTCGTAACTTGCATTTAGTACCAGAACGGTGACTTCCACTCGCCTCTCCTCCTACAAGCAAGGCGTTCAGAGTATATTCACATATTATTTTACCACATCTGAACAGGAATTGCAACTAAAATCGGATATGGAGGCAGAGGCATTCAATTGTCGATATAGCGTATAATCTAACATAGGTTTCTTAAGGTAGGAGCGACCTCTGGTCGCGACCAAAGGTCGCTCCTACAGAAGATAGGGAAAATCGGGGTTTCTAACCCCGATTGATAACAGAAAACATAAAAACAACGAATTTTGATGCGTTTTGTCATAAATCGGGGTTAGAAACCCCTCCAACAAGAGTATTCTAAAGTAGGTAGCAACTTAGGTTAATATAGTGAAATAATAATTAGAACATGTTACCGCTCTGAAAAATCCTGAAAATCATGATTCAGACAACGAAAACACAATATCAAAATATATTTGACATTTTTTGCATAATTTGTGATACTAACGCTTAATTTATGTGTTTCAAACATACTGACTGAGTTGTAGGATCGATCTCCTTGTCACGACCAGGAGATCGATCCTACAGAAGGGTGTATAATTATTTCAATAATTCACCATAATTCATCAAATGCTACCTAATGTCATAAATGCTAAACCGCATAATCACATAAAGGAGATACTATAATGAAACGATTGAGACCAATTAGTATAACGTTGTTGGCTCTTTTATTCGCTGTTTCGAATATAGCAATCGCCGCTACGTTAGACATCACAGTTACAGACGCTCAAACTGGAGATAAACTCAACAATGTTATCGTTATCGTCAAACCCCAAACAGGGGATACCACACGGGGGGTTAGCGACGCAAACGGCATACTCAAATTGGCTGATTTAGCCGCAGGAAGTTACACAATTACCGCATCTGCACAAGGGTATGCTGAAAAGCAGATGACAAACATTCAACTTACTGCAGATGAAACAAAGTCTGTAGCAATTTCACTATCCACAGAGATTATTGAACTTGACCAAGTTTCCATCACGGCATCGCGTCGGAAAGAGAAAGTACTTGAAGCCCCCGCATCCGTGGCACTCGTTGATGACTCACAAATCCAAGACCGTGTCGCGATGAGTGTTACAGAACACCTAAAATCTTTACGTGCTGTAGATGTTGTGACATCAGGAATCGGCACATCGTATGTCGTTGTCAGAGGTTTTAACAACGTATTTTCGGGGAACCTGCTGTCACTGGTAGACAATCGCATTGCAAGTGTCCCTTCGCTGCGTGTAAACGCTTATACACTTATTCCTACCATCAGCGAAGATATTGAACAAATTGAAGTCGTCTCAGGTCCTGGTGCAGCGTTATACGGTCCGAACAGTGCCAACGGAGTGATGCACATTCTCACCCGTTCTCCGTTTACTTCGCAAGGCACCACTATCAGTGTTGGCGGTGGTGAACGAAGCATACTCACAGGTTCACTTCGCCATGCAGGTGTTATCAATGATACCATCGGCTATAAACTCACTGCCAATTATACACGAGGAAATGATTGGGAAGAAGGACGCTTAGCAGAGGACATCGAAGGGGAACTGGAACCGTTGTTTGATACCTCACATGCACGAGGCGAATTCCGTGTTGACTATAGTCCTAGTGATGATATAACCATGATACTCGCTAGTGGTTTAACACAAGCCTCCGGTATTGAATTGACCGGAATCGGTGCAGGGCAAGCAAAAAATTGGAATTACGGCTACGCACAAGCACGTTTCATATATAAAGACCTATTTGCACAAGCATTCTTGAATCTCAGCGATGCTGGAGATACGTATGTTTTGCGAAGCGGGATGCCAACCTTTGACAATTCCAAACTATACGTAGGACAAATACAACATAGCTACGCAATTGGAGATATACAAAGGTTTACTTACGGTTTAGATGTATTGCTCACGCGACCGGATACGAAAGAGACGATAAATGGAATCAATGAAGAAAATGATACCATTAACGAAATAGGTGCGTATTTACAGTCTGAAACCAAAATCCTTCCACAGTTGAAGTTCCTTGCTGCAGGGCGAATAGATTATCATGATCGTTTAGAAGACCTGAACCTGTCCCCCAGAGTCGCGCTTGCATTCCAACCAAACGACGATCATAACATCAGACTCACCTATAACCGTGCTTTCAATACTCCAGGCACATCAAACCTATTCCTTGATATTCTGTCCAGACCTGACCCATTTACGGTCGGCATTGATTTACGTGCACAAGGTGTTTCGCCAGAAACTGGTTTCACCTTCAAGAAGGAAAATGGAATACCTCTGTTCCGTTCACCTTTTGCCCACTTGGACAATCGTGAACCAGACGCGTTCATTCATCTCAATGACCCAGTTTTTACCAATGTCATGTGGGGGGTCGGACGCAGTGTTATTCTAAGCAGCTTTGATGATGGACTCAATGAAACATTTACCGCTGAGAACTTGCCGTCAATCGTCGCAGGATTGTCACCAGAGGAAATTCAAGCAATAGTGGCAGGACTACCTGAGGAAACCGCCCAGTTATTACCACCCCAACTTCAAACCCCTGGAGCGATTGCAGCAATTCCACCGGAACAACTTCAAGTTTTGATTCCACAAGTCCTTGGGAGCATACCTGAACCTGTCCTAGCAGGATTGGCAGCATCTATGGCGGCAGATATCTCATCAGGTTTCGCGAATCTCCTACCAGAGCAAATTGTTGGGCTAAAAAACGTACTACGTTCACTTAATTTAAAGACAGGGGGATTTGATGATGTTGAAGTTGTGAATAATATAGATCCACTTAAACCCACGATCACCCAAACTTATGAGATCGGATACAAAGGGATTCTTCTGAATAGACTCGCTTTTTCGGCGGATGTTTATCACACAAGAATCAACGATTGCCTCGGTCCACTGTTCGTTAAAACCCCTAATGTGTTTCTTGATAGAGACTCATTACAAGAAAACATCGGAAACCAGCTGGAAGCGGCATTAGAGGAACCGCAGAACGCAAGTGTTAAGCAGGCACTCATGACATTTGACACTCCCAATCCCGAAAACCCCGCAGAAGGTGGAAATGGAAACGGCACACCCGCCGATGAGTTGATTACAACTTTAGCATATATACCACTTGGCACGGTAACACCAGAACAAGCTTCGGATCCAAATGCAGTTCTACTTACTTATCAAAACTACGGGGATATTTCACTCAATGGATTAGACCTGAACTTCACGTTTTTCCTCACACCGAGTTGGAGCCTCGGCGCAAATTATTCGTTTGTCAGCAAAGACCTATTTGAAAATGTAGACGGTCTGGCGGACATTCCACTCAACGCACCAAAGAATAAATTCGGGACAAGCATTCAATATACGAACATCGATCTTGGATTAGGTGTTGGTCTGCGGGCACGTTTTGTGCAAGGATTCCCTGTCCAATCTGGCGTTTATGTCGGGGAAGTCGAATCGTACTACACGATTGATTTAAGTGCTGGATATGATATTCCGCTCGGTCCAAAACCGCGTTTTTCTTTGACAGTACAAAACCTGCTGAATCACAAACATCAGCAATTTGTCGGCACACCAGAAATCGGAAGATTAGCAATGGCCCGCTTGACGCAAACCTTCTAAGGTTCGTTGCATAATAAAATGCGCGATGAATAACATTTTGGTGTTATTCATCGCGCTCCTAACACCGTTTTGCTTTGACAGCATACATCGGCCAAGAAAAATAGAAGTCATTACCCTTGTGTTCAACTGTATAATGTTTTTTCGCGTCATCAGGTAAGAGCTCCGAGAACGCATCTCGGATTTCCTGCACCACTTCCGGTGGATTCTTATGTGGACGCACCCACCACAAAAACGACATCTGGGCATTCCGAGTGTGTGCTGACTCATCAATCTCAAATCCAGCATCCACAATCATTTTATCCCACTGTGAGGGAGGATACCCAAATACATGCGAATCATCGCGTAGTTTTTCTACACGATTTTGCCACGCAATTAACTTCTCCGATTCTGGAGAGACCGAATCTACAAGACAAAAACTACCATCTGTGCGTAAAACACGATACACCTCCCTTAAAAACTCAGGGACATCTTGAAAGTGGTGAGGTGCCAGACGGCAGGTAACTAAATCAAACGAGGAAGTTGAAAACGGTAAGGCCTCTGCAGCAGCAACAGAAAATGTGATGTTATTTAGCCCTTGTTCACGTGCTAACTCAGATGCTTTCGCGACCATCTCTGGTGTAAGGTCTGTGGCAACGACATCGGAAACTTTGGGGGCGAGTGCAAACGCTGTAAAACCTGTCCCTGTGGCAATATCTAAAGTCTTCTCCGTGCCTTTTGGGGCTGCAAAGTCAAGGATAACTTGAAGGGTTTGTCCTTTTGCATGCACGCTGCTCTGGGCATAATAATCCGCATGTTGGCTAAATTGATCGCGGACAGATGTGTGTACAGATTTCATGGTTTATTGTAGAATTTGGAATTATTTGGACACGTAGCATCGGTGAGGTCAGGATACCTACTTACCGTGTGGCGCAAGTGTCAATATATTATGATAATTATTCACTACGGTGTTTTCGTTATGCTGTTTCTACAGTAAGGCTTCCAGATAACTTCTCGCTTTACGCATGGATTCAATCGGGTCGGATTTCCCTTCATAGACCACAGATAGGCAACCATTGTAACCAACGCCACGCAAAATATCCAAAACCCTTGGATAGTCTAACCATTTTTCTACCCCGCTATCAATCTCATAAAACTTTGTTCTAACATATACAGCATAAGGGGCAGTCTTTTCAATACTTGCGTAGCAGTCGTAATCGGGATGTGATACGTTTTGTTGGCCACTTGCACCGGGTGAACCAGCGTATTGTCCTGTATCTAAAATGTGTGTAAAATAGGGGTGGTCGGTTTCATTCAAGGCGCGCAAAACTGCATCGCCATCGCGTGTGATATTATCGTGATTGTGGTTTTGCAGACCGACAAGAATACCTGATTCATAACCGTATTCAGCGACCTCCTTGAAACCTTCAATCATCGGCTGCCACAATGTTTCCTCATCTTGACAATCCGCAGGCACCTTCGCTGCAAAAACACGGACAATGGGACAACTCATAAAAGCAGCAACGTCAATCCATTTTTTGGTAAGGGCAACCTGTTCAGGATGTTCTGCCACAGGTTTGCCGAAGTTATTACTGATACCGATGTAACCTAAGAGGCAGCCCTTTCCGCATGAGATCCTTCTTCAAATCACGCAAATAGTTAACATCAGTAGATTCAAACGCTCTATAATGTAGTTCAATAACATCAAAGCCAAGGTCATACACGATCTGTGCAAATTGGGTTGCAGTTGTACCTCTTACATTCAAGGACATCGTACCAATTTTCATCATGAAGGGACAATCCTTTCCAAAGGGTTTTTGTTTTATTTAATCAAGGTTTAACTATCTGTGTTGAAATCTTCTGTTTCAACACTAACCTCGTTGAGCAATGCCTGGGTTTGCCGATTGGAGGTCTTGAAGTATTTTGCTAAGGTCTGTTTTAATTGACTGAGTTGAAGGCGGTCATTTTCAAGCGAACCAATACGCCTATCAAAATTCTCTAAATGGTTGAGACGATCATAGATAGACTGGACTAAACTTTCAAGTTCTTGGTGGCGAACTTTGTCATTCTCCAAAAAATGAATTTTTTCTGCCATGGATGAAATCGTCCGCTTCGTCTCATCTAACTCAGTTTGCAGTGTACGTGTAAAAACGATAAGTTTTTCCAACGTATTTGTGGTTTTATAGACAGGCACCTCTGGATCTGTAGGTGGGAAACTTGTAGGAATAACAGAGGCATCTTCAGTCTCAGCCATATCTTGTGTATTCTCATCAGGTTCAACAACCTCTATTTCGGTTTCTTCGGGAGTATCAGGTACCGGTTCAGATGTATCGGGAGGAGATAGCGGGAAAATACCTAATAATTTGATGTTATATGAAGATGGGATATAGTTCTCTTTACGCTCGGAAAAACTGATTTGGACACGGAGTTCTTCATCAACTTTCAGTGTGTTAAGACGGGAATGGATATTCCGTATCGCGATTTCATTATAACCAAATGCTTGATTGGATTTCGGGTTTAACTGGCGAAGATAACGGTAGAGCTCCATCACATCCGTACTTTCTCTTGATGTGCCTTCTTTCGTTAAAACCCCTATAATGTCCTGATCATCAGGATCGGTGGAGGACTGCAAACTCGGAAAGACGATGTCCAAAGGCACTTCGCCTTGAATCGCTTTCATTCCAAGAGTCCATTTACTATCTGAAAGTCTACCACTGAATGCGATGTAGTCGTAACTAATAGTCATTGTTTTATCCAATATACGATCCAACTTTTTATATTACATACAGGAATGTTTCAATTGTAGATTTATAATTCAAATACTGGTTCCATCAATGCCCACCATTCATCCGTTTGTGCGTCTTCTACAGGTTCCTGAAAAGTTCGCATTAACTCGTCCCATTCTTTGCACTTCGGATGGTGTTCAAGATAGCGGGGAAAGTCGCGTTTTATATCAAATGTGTCAACAGTCTCCATCGCCATAAATAAACGCCTGCCTAAAAGGTAAATGTTCATTTTCGTAATACCGACAGCTTTCAGACCAGTCAATGTTTCTTGCCACGCGTTCCTGTGATACGCTTTATATTTTTCAATTAACTCTGGGTCGTCTTTTAGGTTCAATGTTAACCTGTAATGTTTCATTTTAATCCTGCTAATGTGTTTTGAATAATATGTTCATGGTCAAAGGCGAGTTGTGGTAAATCTGATATTGAAAACCATGCAACGGCTGCGGCATCGGAACCGGCTACGGCTTTTTGTTGTTTAGAACTCACAATCCCGACAAAAGCGATAGTTATTACACGCCCGCGTGGATCACGGTCGGGATGTCCAAATGTGCCTACCTGCGTCAACTGTACGTCTGATATACCCGTTTCCTCAAGCAATTCGCGACGTGCGCTCTCCTCAAGCGTTTCGGACATATCCAAAAATCCACCCGGGAGTGCCCAACAGTCTTTGAAAGGCGGATTCTTCCTACGAATTAATAAAACCTGCGGATTCTGAGACACATCCAACAGCAGCACAATATCAACAGTAACTGAGGGGCGCGGATAATCGTAACAATACACTTAAAAAATTATAATATCAGATTAAAATATTTTTGTCAAAACTTTTTTTGGCATTGTCCAGAAACATTCAATTTCTGAGTTATCTCTTTATTTTCGCTGTATCGTTTCCTGTGAATCAATGCTGAATACATCTATGGAAGGTTTTACCATTAACGAAAGCGCGTCAAGAACTGCATATTTCCACCATGCAGGACAATTTCTTTTCCTGCTGCATTCAATAGGACACGTTTTGCTTCAATGACTTTTACTAACGCTTCTCCGATGGTGTCACCAACTTTGACAGTATGCATGTGGTTGTCTGCCGATTCACAATAAACGCTTGTGATTCTTCTGTATTTTCAGAAACAGCAGTACCGATGAGGGAATAATTCGGTGGTTTTTTGGTAGGTTTCCATCCGAGCGGACGGAAGATGTTGTTGTCAATAACGAACTGATAATATGCATCAAGACTTTCTGCACCTGTATTGACAAGGTCGGTGTCTATTTCTGAGGACTTCATGTTTTCTAATGCATCAGATTGGTGCTGAAAGACGGTTGCAGGTGCGGGTTTCTGTGTGATCTGCATGTATATCAGCACCAGTACAGTAAGGAGTAACGGGATCAGCAAACCCATTAGGAAGGTTTTTATTTTCATGATGAATCTCTCCTAATTGAGAATAGACAGGTACTGGAAAAAGATACCTGCCTTTCACGAGTTATTTGTTACAAAATGCCTCTACTCTGCATGCCAAGTATCTTCACGACCGCTGTGGAAACACCCACCATTGCCATTATTGCACCAATAGAAACTTATCCCACATTTAGAACATGTGTCTTTTGCGCCGTATGCCAATCCACCGCACTTCCACACGTCCAATATGTATGTCCTGATGGACAGGTAGCGCGATGGGCAGTGCTTGATGACACACGGGTTGTACAGCCGGTCCAAGGCGCACCACCACACGCCACCAATGTTGGTGTCGGTGCCCTGACCGAGATCGTCATACGCTCAACTACAACATTTCCCGAACTTGGATGTGCACGCGCGGTTATTATATAATTGCCAGAAACACCACTCGGGTACGTAAAACTAAACGTTGCCGTTGTCATAGTTCCATCTCCAGGATCTATTTCCTCAGTCGTACCATACTCACTTGTATCTGATGGATTGTTCACCTGCCAAGTCACAGATTGATATGGTTCGCTCGATTCAAAAGTAAAGGTATGTGTGTCTCCTGGGGATGCGGTAGAACCGCTATTTGATGTTAATGTGCCGGTTTGGTTGGTTCTGGTGATTATTGCGTTTTTCTGAAAGAAGACCTTGTATTTGCCTTGCAAGTTCTGGATCGACTTTTTGGATATGTTTGATCCCATCTGCCGGTCCGTAACGTTCCATCGTTTCAAAAGCACGGATAATACGTTCTGGTTCAAACTGTGCTTGTCCCCCCTTAAGATGTGCTTCCATCTCTTTCATGAGGAAGTTGTTAGTATTCATGGGAAAGTCAGCATTCATAATCGTTGCGGTCCATTGCCGAAAATCGCTAAGTTCCTTTTGAAGTTCCTGTTGTGTGCGTTCTTGATGTTTTTGCAAATCATCGTAATCTTGTTGCGCTGCTTTCGCCGCAGCACGACGCTTTTCGTTGTTTTCAGCACGGATATTCGATGGGTTGATGGAATCAGGTTCTGATAAGGGACGATCATCAGGTAACGTTTCGGTATGATGTATATGTTCCTTTGGCATAAGAGATTCCTTGCCGTGTTCATGCACATGCATATCTATTAAAACGGGTCCACGCGCAGATACCACTGGCTTATAAATCGGATTACCCGCTTCAATACGCTCAATATGTAACTTGAGAAATCTTGTCTGTGGTGGAAACTGATATGATAGTGCTTTTTTGTAGTATGTCCATGCAGTCTTTACATCTCCTAACTTTTCATAAGCCTCCCCTAACGTAAGAAATCCTGCCTCAGGATTCAGCCGATTTACCCGTTTTAAGTAAGGAATTGCTTCAGCAGGTTTGTCATCTTTTACCAAAACACACCCTAATAATAATAATAATAAGGCGTTTATTGAATTCGGTTCAATTTCAAGTATCTCTCGATACGCTTGTGCTTTTTCAGAATAAGATTCTTTGCTCCAAGGAATCAGAGCGTCAGCAAGGTAATACTTGGCTTCAAGTGCAATCGGTGCCAGGATTTTCTGCAATGACACGTTCCGTATATTCACGTGATTCAGGACTATGACCTAACGCTTTTAAGTATTGAAAGGCAGATACGGAGTCCAAACGTTTAAGAAGTGCAGGACTACAGACACCAACTGACAATAGATAGTCAGTTGCTTGTTCAGGGTCCATATCACCACATAAGATTTCCAATTCTTTTTCATTAAACTCATCTGGATACATCGTATAGTCAAATGTCCCAAAGTCCCTGGATTCAAATGTAATTGTTCTGAGCACCTTATCTTTATACTGAAGTCGTAACGCTTTAAGTTGATTCCTGACTTCTTGTGGAAGAGGTTGCCATTCTCTCCGTTCGTGACTATGTGAATGGGAGTGCCCTACGTTTCCGCGTGTCTTCCCACGTTGATTTTGCGATGAATGTGGAGTCTGAGCAGGTTTTTTCCGTTCCACGTGTTGGTTCCTCCTTTCCTGCTGCGGTTGTTTGCGTTGTGTAAGAATTACCAATGATAGTACCAACCCAACAAGCAAACCGAGTATCAAATAAGTGTGTTTTCTCAAGAATAACATCTCAAATTCTTCCTTCAGTTTCCTGCCTCGCGCGGGCAACGGGGTGGTAGATTTGATTTTGGACAGTAAGGGGGTTCCTGTTTTTCCGATATAGAGTCGTCTGGTTGGGATTGTCCTGTCGGTATTGAATCAATCATAATGAAAAAACCGATCAGAAGCGTTGCACACATCAAAATGAGAACTAATTCAAGAATAGGACGTAAGATGTTCGTTTCCATAATTGTATCTCCTTCGTTAATATTTTTCAAGTCAAATTAAGCAACAAAAACCTGCGACGAGACATTATTCAGACAACACACATGCCGAAAACTTACACTTCTTTTTTACAGCGTATCTCATAAATGTAATTTTGTCCAAATTCACGGGTTTCATGTCCGGTAAATCGGGGTTAGAAACCCCTCCTACGATTTATGAGATAGGTTGTAGTTTTTGTGCTTGTCTTACCTCTTGAAGTGTGCTAAACTATTGCAAAAAACGCTGGTGTTGATGACCCGCACAGAGAACAGATGCCTTCTATAAAAGACACGAACAAAGTGTTAGCAGAAATATTGACAACCGAAAAGCCTTGGGGGCGTTTTACGCAGTACGTCCATAACCAACCAGTAACCGTCAAGATATTGGAGGTACACGCAGGTGAACAGTTGAGTTATCAATACCATCATCATCGTAGTGAATTATGGATACCTCTTGACGAAGGTGCGTGTATTCGGCTTGAAGATGAGATACTACATCCTAATCCGATGGAACCAGTCTTTATTCCTCAAGGTGCGAAACATCAACTTATTGGCGAAGACAAAGACTATAGGATACTTGAAATCGCTTTTGGTAACTTTGACGAGGAAGACATTGTCCGTATTGATGACAAATATGGAAGAACAAAATAGTAAATATTTGGAGGAAATAATGAATTCAGCGGTAAAACAGATAGAGTTTGGAGACGATTCCGGCATAAGACTCAGAATGCTTGTTTGCGCAGAAACAGAGTCAGAAGATAAAGAATCCTTGGTTGATACGCGTTTGGAGGAAATCCAGACGCTATTCAGGGAGGAGGAGGGTGCTCCACTGTCCCTATTAAAACAGTATTTGCGGGTGTGGACACGTAGTCATCTCCAAACAGAACATATTCAAGATGTGCTTGAGTTATCCACTAAAGCGAGAGATGATTTCTCTGTGCTTGTGACTGTTGGCATCGGTGCTTCCGATTTGAGCGCGCGCGTGTTTCACGAAATCGCTAATCATCCGTATCACAACCTGTTGTCAAGTTCTGAAAGAGGTGGTTCACCAGAGGTCTATTTTACAGGGGATACCTTTGATCCGATTCGGCTTAAATCACTACTTGAGATGCTAAAGTCTCGCAACTTACTTCACAAAACGCTTCTCAATGTGGTTAGCAAATCGGGGCAAACAGGTGAAACGCTCGCAACGCTAATGATTATCAAAGACAGACTCCAGAAAGAAGTTGTAAACTGGCGAAAACAGATTATCGCAACGACCGGATTGACATCAAAAAGCCTTCTCTATCAATTACATCAAGAATCTGAATTGTATGGTGTTCTTCCAGTCCCAGAAGGAGTCGGTGGTCGCTTCTCTGCCTTTTCACCTGTCGGTTTGTTCTTTTTGGCGATGACAGCAGGTGCAGGAGAGACACCGAAAGATAGGGTAAACGCAGCGGTTGAGGGTGCCCAACATGCAGATAAGAATTTTCAGCTGCCTTATGCACACCCCCACAACACTGCATACCATCTGGCATTATGGCTTGACTCTGTTGAGAAATACTACGGGGCCGGTAGCATCGTTTTCTATAACTATGCAGACAACATCAGACTTGGAGAGTGGTTTGTGCAACTTTATATCGAATCTATTCAGGATCGCAACATCGGTTCCAATGTGATTGCTGCGAAAGGTCCGACAAGTAGCCACTCCATCCTCAACGGAATTCTCGCTGGACCAAAGGAAAAGGCAATTGTCTTTATCCATTGGGAAGACCTCGGGGCAGACCTAACAATTCCAAAGACAAATGAAGGTAATGAATTAGAAGCGTTTGAAGGCCTCTCATTGAACGATTGCCAAACGGCATCTTATCGTGGCACTGAGGCAGACTTTACCGAAAATGGCATTCCGAATGTGACGCTAACCCTACCTCGACGTGATATTCGAAATGTATGCCAATTGATGCGAACTCTCATGGATACGGTTGCAGTGAAAGGTCGATTGCAGGAACTACACCTTACCGACGGCGTTCCGACGCTTGCGGAAGAGTTGACCTACCATCAATCAGCAGTTGAAGGATATAAAAAACGCACTGAAGAAATTGCACGCAGCATGCAAAGGCGTTAAGTGCTAATTGAATAAATGAGATATGCTTAAATTATGTTCTACTGGTTATCCTCGCTTCGGCTCCAAAACAAGATTTTCTTTACCTACGGTTTTGTGTTCCTGATCATGTTTGCAATTATCTTTGGGATTGCGAGTCTTCTCATAGACCGTACTTTTAGTGAGCAATTGGACAAAGATGTCGAAGAAAGAAAAACAACAATTTCCAATTTGTACAGGCTCTTCGTAGAATCTATTCGCAACCAGGTACAAACAACAGGTGAAGACCGTGGTGTATTCAATGCGATGCGAACAGCTGAACGAGGGGGGATCCGGGATATTCCCACAACAGATTTTGATGTCTTTGAATGCGGTAATGATGAGGGAATTTTGGTACTCAGCAATCGGATTGATGAAAAACACATCGGGTACAAAATTCATGAGATCGCACATGCCGAAACAGATGAAACGTTCAAGCAGGGAAAAGGCACTATTCGCGAACGGGTAATCAATTTAGGTGAGGAACCACAGTTGGTCGTTGAAGTGACACAGTGGTGGGATTGGGGTTTTGTTACAGGGGGAAGATCGTTACAAAAATGGTTAGAAGGCGAATCGCTGAGCCAACCCGCGGAACATCCAATTTTTCTCGTGCGAAAAAAGGACGAACAGGAGGAATGGATACCCTTGAACAATATCGCCGGGAATAGATTAGAGTTAAAAGATAAATGGGAACAGCAGATGACAGTTTATACGGCAGCTGGAAAACCCGTTGAGGATTTGGTCGTCTCTTTAGAGGATATTCCACAACAACCATCTACAGAAGTACCAGAGAAGGACCGCCACAGTCCCACTTACACAGTTGTTCGCACAGACATTCTGAGCACTCCTTTTTTTGAAAGAAAACAACTACCTTTTGTAGAGTTGATTATTGCCTATTCTCATGATGATCGCATTCTCTGGCAAGATCGCATGCGGATGATTATTCTGTTGAGTGTCGGTGCTGGTGCTTTCCTTGTATACATCAGCAGTTACCTTGTCAGTAGACGCATCACACGACCAATCGCACAACTTCAGAAAGGTGTGAGTGAGATCGGTGCAGGTAATCTTACGTATCAACTTGACGTTCGATCTAAGGGAGAGGTCGGTGAACTTGCAGAGGGATTTAATAAAATGGCGCAGGCATTAATGCGAAGTTTGGAGGAACATAGAACAGCGGAAAGGATCGCTGTGTGGCGGGATGTCGCACGGCAACTCGCGCATGAAGTCAAAAACCCACTCTTTCCGATACGACTGTCTGTTGAGAATTTGCAAGCTGCAAAAGATAAAACCGAAGTCTTTGATAGTATATTTCAAGAATGCACGGATACAATTATTGAAGAAGTCGACCGTATACGTGGACTAATAGATGAGTTCCATCAATATGCAAGATTACCCGTTCCTGACCGACAGCCAGTGAATCTGAATGATATCGTAGAAGTCGTTTTAAAGTTATACATAAAATTATCGCAGACGCAAAAGATAACTGTTGAAAAACAGTTAGGTGACTTGCCACATCTTTCTTTAGATCGTGAACAGATGGAACGCTCAGTCGGCAACATTGTGAAGAACGCAATTGAGGCTATGCCAGATGGAGGGACACTTACCTTGCGGACTTATGCGACACCAATATCTGACAAAAACGTGAGTAGCAATACTGACGAACAAAATCAGAGCAACACCATATCTAATAAGGGTAGGTATATCTCTTTGGAAGTTCAAGATACTGGACACGGCATGTCTGAAGAGACACAGAAGAACCTTTTTACCCCGGACTACACTACAAAGCCTTATGGTACTGGACTCGGCATGGCAATTGTCCGTCGAATTATTACCGTTCACGGCGGAGAAATAGTGGTAGAATCGGAACTGAAAGTTGGAACAAAAATATGTATTACTTTTGATGAAATTTCATACCTTAATGATACACAACCTGCGCTGATACCACTGGTGACAAAATCAACACCGCAGGAATAGAAACTTGAGCGGCGTGAGTAAATAAAAAATGACTTTTCCAATATAGAGGCAAAAAATATGAATACGATCCTCATTGTAGATGACGAAAAAAATATACTAAAAATGCTTTCCCAAGGATTAAGTCTCAAAGGTTATGAAACCTTGACTGCAGCGAGTGGAGAAAAGGCGTTGCAACTTTGTGCATCTCGTGACATTGACCTCGTGCTGTTGGATATTATGATGGAGAATGGTATGGATGGGGTTGAGACGTTGCAGAAAATGCTGGTACGACATCCCATGCTGCATGTGGTGATGATGTCCGCACAACAGGATATCGAAATCGCCGCAAAAACGATGGAACTCGGCGCGAAGCGATATGTAACGAAACCGGTGAGTATGGACAAAATCCTATCCAATATAGAACCGTTTTTGGAACTCTCGCGGTTAGCCAAAGAAAATGAGATCCTGAAATCACAAATTGGCATTGAAGATGAAATGATCGGTAAGAGCCCCGTTGTGAACAAACTCCGAGCAGAAATCCGTCAGGTCGCAACAAGCAATCTCGGTGTGTTGATTTCTGGTGAGAACGGCACTGGAAAGCAACTGGTAGCAAATGCAATTCATCAGTATAGCAAACGGGCAGATAAACCCTTTATCCCGTTGAACTGTGCAGCATTACCTGAAGAACTCGTCGAAAGCGAACTTTTTGGACATGAACGCGGCGCATTTACAGGGGCAGATTCTATGCGGCAGGGACGGTTTGAACTGGCAGACGGTGGCACGCTCTTCCTTGATGAAATTGGGGATATGAGCCTAAAGGCACAGGCAAAAGTTTTGCGCGTGCTGGAATATGGCGAGGTAGAGAGACTCGGAAGTCAGCAGATACGCAATGTTGATGTCCGCATAATCGCAGCAACAAATAAAAACCTACCAGCAGAAATTGAGCGGGGACAGTTCCGAAACGACCTATATTATCGCCTCAAAATTGTACCTATTGACGTGCCACCTCTGCGTGAACGTATAGAGGATATCCCAATATTGGTAAAATGCTTTGCAGAGCAGCTGCAAATGAATATGGCTTCTGCACCGAAAACTTTTGCCTCAGAAGCATACCCCACTTTCCAATCTTACCAATGGCCTGGCAACATCCGAGAACTAAAAAACATTGTTGAACGCCTGCTGATTATGGTAAATAGAGAGATCATCTTACCAACCGACGTTGCTGAAGTTTTACCACTTGACAAAGATGCAGCACAAATAGCGGATGCTGCACCCACATATCAGTCTAACACACCGTTGAGCACTATGGTTGATTCTGCTGAAGCGGAGTGTATTCTTGCTGCTTTGAAAGAGAATGATTGGAATATCCGAAGAACTGCAGAAGTGTTGGAAGTTGAGAGAAGCAACCTCTATAAAAAAATGAACAAATATGATATTTCTCGTCCAGATGCATAATACCTTTATGAAATAATACCATTTCTAAGATATAATTTCTTATTGGCTGCGGAGATCTGGTAGGAGCGACCTCCCGGTCGCGACCAGGAGGTCGCTCCTACCGAAGAGATGCACCCCAACCAGCAAAACAATGGAATTCCTTAATAAGACAATATTTTTAGAATTGGTATAAGCATTTATTACACACAACTATTGGTAAAAAATGCACTAAACAAAAGCAGGAGTGTTGTATGTTTATCAAAACACATAAATGGGTATATTTCGGAATAGGGTGGATGTTGGCGTTTTGTATCGGTTGTGGTTTCCGCGATGTCAGCAATCCTATCCTTAAAATCACACACCGCAAAAAGTTACCGTGAAAAAGGATGCAAATGTGCCTGTTTCGCCACACGGTTTCGGTCCCTATCCTGAAATCCCGGAAGGTTTCCGGGCAGTTGAAGTGTGGCCGCTCAAGTTAGACAGAGAACTCCTACTACGCCTTGAGATTGAACTATTCAAAAAAGGGTATGAAGTCAAAGGTTGGACGTGGGGAGGCGATGATGGCAAGATGTATCCGATCATCAAAGGTATGATTTATATTGAATGGGATGACGAACCGGAAATTATTGAACGGGTATTCTATGTGTTCGGTAGAATACGGATATCTGGTATGTTGGGGCATCCGGATGATTGTATGCGAGTCAGAACTAAGAAAAAAGCAAGATTTGAACGCGGGGTAGATAGAGAATTGTTTATGTTTGATGTTCCGAGAGATATAAAGATCGTTGAAATGAAGGAAGCAGGTCTTGATCCGTACCAGTTTTTAGGGTTGACTCCGCCGTGAGGTCGGGTATTGGATGCCGTTGATTTATGAGTTTTGTCCCCTCAACCCAACCTAAAACATTATATTGATTTGAATTTCAACATGGGAAAAACATTAATTAAACTTATCATTTTGGTTGTGCTGGTGGTCGCTATTGGTGTGTTGTCTTATCCGCCTTGGTCTGAATATCGTAAGGTTAACCAAGCAGACGTTGACGTTGAAATCTTAGCAACAGCAATTAAGAAATACCACAGAAACACCCAAACGTATCCCACCAGTTTTGATCAACTTGTCAACGATCCTGGCGTTGATGGGTGGCGTGGTCCCTATCTGGAATCTGTGCCAAAAACGCCTTGGGGAGGAAACTATATTCTGATGCAAGAAAACTATAAGGTCGCAATTGCCAAGAATAATCCCCGCGTACCCGCAAAATACCTTTTGGGTGGAATCGCTGAAATTAGCAAAGTCTACCATGTAGATGCAACGCAAAGTGAACAGTATTGGTGGTAGTCTGTGGACGAAATTTGGATACAAGTACTCATTTTCCTGTTAGGTTTAGCAATCGGCAGCTTCCTCAATGTCTGTATCTACCGCATCCCCCGTTCAGATTTATCTATTTATTCCCCGCGCCGCTCCTTTTGCCCCGAATGTCATCAATCTATAAAGTTTTATGACAATATCCCACTTTTGAGCTTTCTACTCTTATGTGGAAAGTGTCGGTATTGCAATGCGAAAATATCTATCATCTATCCAATAGTTGAATTGGTTACAGCATTGCTGTTCATCGTGATGTATTGGCAGTTTGGAAGGACACTTGAATATCTGCATGCACTCATCTTTGTATCTGTCCTGATACCGATTTTTGTTATTGACGCACAACACCTTATTATTCCAAATTCTATCAGTCTTACTGGTTTGGCACTTGGGTTGGGCATAACATGTGCAATCGCCTATCTCGAACAGGAGAAAGGTATAGATTATCTAAAGATGCGACTCATCGGTTTTTTAGCAGGTGGATTGGGGTTATGGTTGATTGCGACTATTGGTAGTGCGATTATGCGGAAAAAAGCAATGGGAATGGGTGATGTCAAACTGATGGCGATCATCGGATTGTTTCTCGGTGCGTTTCCCGCGCTGCCTATGGTGATAGCGTTATCTGCCTTCAGTGGTGCTGTTATCGGAACGCTGCTTATCGCAACGGGTAGGAAAAACCGTCAAAGTCCGATACCTTACGGACCTTTTCTTGCTGGTGCTGCAGTGGTTGTGTTGTTGTGGGGTGACCCGCTCTGGGAGAAATACTTGCAGTTGGCTGGTTGGTAAATGTGTTGTATTTCTGATGTTTATGTTGTACAATTCTATAAAAACGAAAGTCATGGAAAAAAAGATTAAATTTGATAGCAAGGGCATGCCTATTGCCAAGCCCACACCTTTAAAGAATGGTGACAAGAAACCTCGCCGTGGTGGACAGTGGAAAGGTAAAGTGAAGATTGCAGAAGATTTTGATGAATTGCCTGAATCGTTTATGGCTGCTTTTCGTGGGAAAAACGAATGAATCTGTTATTGGATACCCACGTTTTGTTGTGGTGGCTTGCTGACCCAACACTATAATATGACAGAATTTATGCAAAATAACTGGTTCCCTCAGCGAATTTCTGTTTTCAGAGTTAATCATCTACGATTCAATTAAAGGAATTTTCATTTATGAAAAAACGAAGAACCTTCATGTTTTTATTTTTATTAGTTGTCGTATGGAGTCCCTCTGAGGTTGTGTCCGAAGTTGGCTCGCAGCCTACCATCTATTGGACGGCCCCTCGCAGAATAGATACTGCTCAACTCACAAACTTGCGAAATTTAAACATTCAATCCATCGTAAACATGGGATTGAATGGGCCGTATGATATTGCCTTAGATACGCAACGCGATAAAATCTATTGGACGGTAACTGGTAAAATTCAAAGAGCTAACTTAGACGGTCCAAACGCCCGGAATGTTATCACCGGATTATACTACCCTCGCTATATTGCCTTAGATGTAATAGCAAGTAAAGTGTACTGGATACAAGGGACGACGCCAGGACTGCGAGGACTGTTTAAACATAAAATCTGTTGTGCCAACTTGGATGGCACAGATGTTCAAGACCTTATCAGCGGATTAAACTCCCCACGAAGTATTGCTTTGAATATGCAAGAAGGTAAAATGTACTGGACAGAGGGCACCTCAGAAACAAAAGGAAGACGTTTCGGTGAGATATGGATAGAAGGAACTCCACATACAGCAAAAATTCGTCGTGCCAACTTGGATGGCACAGAAATTCAAGATGTTATCACCACTGGAGATTACCCATATGGTATAGCATTAGATCTGATAAATGGTAAAATCTATTGGACAGAATATAACTTTGATAGTGGTAGAATCCGTTGCGCGAATTTGGACGGTACAAATGTTCAAGACCTAGTCGATGGATTGAATAACCCAAATGATATTGCTCTGGATATGGAAAGTGATAAGATGTACTGGATAGACACTCGGTCAAATAAGATCCAGAGTGCTAACTTACACGGTATAGGTGTTCAAGACGTTATCAATGGAGTATTCGGATATGGGAGTATTGCTGTAGTTCGTTCAAAGTAGTACAGATTAAACATTGCAAAACCTAGAAACCTATGAACAACATCAATCAGATTGTTAATTTACCAACGATACGTGGTATACAACCTGTTCCAGGTGAGGCTATTACAAGTTTAGCTACAGGAGGTAACACTTACACAATTGGTCCCCGGATAGATGAAGGAAACTTTGGCGTTGTGTACAATTGTTCAGATGATTGGGGTAATGATCTTGCTGTAAAAGTTTTAAAACCGGTCTATCCTTACGATAAATTGAAGGAAAATGCAGAGGGTGAATTTCATAGACTGATGGAATTAAGACACCCTAATATTACATTTGTGTATGATGCATTTGAATATCGATATACCTTGTTACATTGTAACAGAAAGATGTTCTGCGCCAATATCAGTACTTTTCGATTTACCAGATTTTCATGGTATGGGTTGGTTTATGCCGATAGCTAGACAACTTCTGCAAGCAGTCCATTATCTCCATTTGAATAATTACGTGCATCAGGACATTCATGAGGGAAATGTTTTTTCCACTTTTATAAAAGATGAAATGGTTCCACAAAAAGCTCATGTCATTCAATTTAAATTGGGAGACCTCGGTGTTTCAAAATTGCTTCCTGATGTAGATGCTACGAACACTAGACCGCAGTGGTTATTGCCACCTGAAGTTTTAGATCCTAATGAGTTTGGTCCAATTGATCATCGATCCGACATTTATCATCTTGGATTGCTATTTTTACAACTTGCGTACTCTAATCGTTTACAATTCACGCGTGAAGAAATTCTCTCTGGAAGACCGAGAGAGATAGCATTGAATTTATCCAATCCTTACAAAACGGCATTAGAGAAGAGTCTAAGGAGGCATGTTTTGTGTAGAACAGCTTCGCAAAAGAACTCTGGTGTGATTTTAAAGGATTCGCAAATGCCTAATAAGTTTTTGTCTAAATCTTGTAATTGAGGGATAGTGAAAACACGATATTCGACAACCAACTACTCAATAGATTATAATCCAAAAAGGAGGAATTTTATGGACGTAAAAGACGCAATACTTTCAAGACGGTCTGTTTTCAAATTCAAACAGGAACCGGTGTCGAAGGATGTATCTGTTTTCCCGCTCCAGCGGAGCGGTATGTTTATAGCACATGGTATGATGTTGACATCCGCTCCAGCGGAGCGGTATGTGAATTGCACACATAAGTTGGTATCTGCAATTTTCTAATGTGGTGCAAGTTGCTATCTAACAATATGATGTCTCCGCACAGCACGTTCAGAATTCTTGCACATACCGCTCCGCTGGAGCGGAAGAGTGCCCACGACATTTTTCTATAAACATTTCGCTCCGCTGGAGCGAAAGATTGAATACACTGACTATAAGGGAATTGATTTTCAATAACAATATGATGTGATTGAAAAATCTTCAATTTAGATCAAGCACTTAGTGAAGATTAGGAAAACATTCATCTGTTTCCCCGCTCCAGCGGAGCGGTATGTTTATAGTACACGGTAAGATGTTGACATCCGCTCCAGCGGAGCGGTATGTGAATTTACACCTACGTTGATATTAAGATCTTCAAATGTAAGAGATTTTAGCACTTTAAAGAAAGAGAAATCTTATGGCAAATACATATACCCAACTCTACATCCATATTGTATTCGCTGTTAGGGGTAGACAGTCCCTCATTCCAAAACATCATAAAGAGGAACTTCACCAATATATTACCGGCATTGTTACCAATAGAAAGCAGAAGATCATACAAATCAATTCTATGTCCGACCACATTCATATCCTTATAGGTATGACACCAGATTGTAATCTTTCTGATTTAGTAAGAGATATTAAGGTGGGTTCAACAAAATTTATCAGCAAGAAACGTTGGGTAGTAGGTCAGTTTAAATGGCAAGAAGGATTTAGTGCATTTACCTATTCACATTCTCAGTTGGGAGATGTTGCAAGATACATCCGAAACCAAGAAAAACATCATTCTCATAGAACATTTAGAGAGGAGTATCTTGAGTTATTGAAACGTTTTGATATTGCTTACGATGAGAAATACGTTTTTGAGAGTGTTGATGAGAATGTTTCAGAAACATAATGTTCGGCTATTATGAAGGCAGCAAGTAGCAATCAACATCTCGCTCCGCTGGAGCGGAAGAGTGCCCACGACATTTTTCTATAAACATCTTGCTCCGCTGGAGCGATTGAATACCTTGCAACCAATGCCCTAATAAATTATAATTCAAAAGGAGGAATTTTATGGACGTAAAAGACGCAATACTTTCAAGACGATCTGTTTTCAAATTCAAACAGGAACCGGTGCCGAACGATGTAATTGAACAGGTGTTCAGTTACGGGATATGGGCACCGAACCATCATGTAACAGAACCGTGGCGGTTTACTGTGATCGGTGAAAAGACAAAACTGATTCTTGCACAACGATACCGAGAAATCAAGATGGAGGACACACCCGACCACGTTGATGCAGGAAATCTTGCTAAAATCGGTGAATTGGCTTATGAAAAGTTTATGTCTAAGCCAACGATTATCGCTGTGTCCTGTATTCAAGATGGTGACGAACAACGGCAACGTGAAGATTACGCAGCCACCTGTTGTGCGATGCAGAACGTCCAACTCGCGGCATGGGATGCAGGCATCGGTATGCAGTGGAGCACTGGCAGAATCACGATGGAAGAACCGACCTATAAGTTGCTGGGTATAGATTCATCGCAAGAATACATCATCGGTTTTTTCTATACGGGTTATCCCGCAGAAGTTAAGGAACCGAAACGGAAACCTGCAGGTGAGTTTATGCGATGGGTGGCTTAAACCGAAGATGCACAAACTGGAAAGTTTATGCTACATTTAACTGATACGCTGCTGTTGCGTTTTTTGAGAAGAACTTTGCCTTAGCATCATCGCCTTTTGCACTGAAATAGTCGTTCACAATCTTTTGCACGACCTTATATTGAGCGAAACGTTCCGATACGGGCCAGTTGCTTCCGTAGATGAGTCTATCTTCACCAAACGCCTTCCATAAAACATCTATTGTTGGTGTGTAGTATGCAACGTCTTCAGGTGCGGGTTTTTGTCCCGTGTGTTCTGCTAAACCCGATACCTTGCAATAGACATTCGGATAACGTGCAGCTTCTTGTATCCGTGAAACCCACGTCTCGTCGGGTGGTTTACCGTCAACGCGAACGCCAGCGACGTGGTTTATCACAACACGTATTGTCGGTGTGTGTTCAACCAGAGCAGGCACGTGTTTCAGTGCTTCCGGATTGATGAGTAGGTCTAAGGTTAGTTCCTTTGCTGCTAACTTCTCAATGTTTTTGATGAAATTAACATTTCCGATTTGCTGAAGGTGGCCACTACCGAGACGTATGCCGCGGAAAAGCGGATTGGCAGAAAACCGCTTTAGGTTTTTTTCAAAATCTTCATCGTTAGGTGCTAAGTTACCGACGAATCCGACAATAAAGGGTTCATTTGCAGCGAGGTCAAGAATCCACTGGTTATCTTCAACCCATTTGCTTGCTTCGACGACTACGGTTCCTGTTACACCTTCAGGTACAGCAAGTTTTTTGTAGTCGTCTGGCATTACTTTTCGGTAAAGCAGTTCATCATTAGGGTTCGGCCACGGCACACCTTTTGGGCGCGTCGGGTCATAAAAATGCGTATGTGTGTCAATAATCATCAGTACTCCCCAAATAGTTTAGAAAATAGTTTAGAAGTTTACAAGTTGAGACAACGTATCATCTTGCTGCTCCTCTTATCTTGTTTTCTATACGGCTGTTCCACTCCTGATGAAGCACAACAGCAACAAAGAGAACTCAAACGAGAGACTATGAAACTTGAAATGGGTCAAGCCCTCAATCCAATTGATCCAGCAGGACATGTAAAGTTAGGAAAAATCTATCATCAGTTAGGAGAGCACGAAAAGGCAATAACTTCTTTTCAAACTGCCCTGTCTCTTGATGAAAAGTATCAGCATGCTTATAACAACTTGGGTTTAGTTTATATTGATCTTCGTTTGTTTCTTCTTGCGATAGAGATGTTTAGAGCTGCACTTGAAATTGAGCCGGAGAATCCTGCCTTTTACAATAACCTCGGTTATGCTTACGACATGTCCGCTAGGTTTGAAGAAGCACTTGAGGCATATCAAAACGCGCTCACATCTGACCCAACATTTGTGGATACCTACTACAACCTCGCTGATGCGTATCTAAATAAAGAATCTTATGCTGAAGCGATTCGGTATTATAAAGCAGGTATAGAGATAGATGGTGGTGATGCTACGGTCTATTTTAACCTCGGTCTTGCATATCAAGAAACTGGCGAATTACTGAGTGCTATCCAATCGTATGAAAAAGGTGTGTCTTTGGATGCCACTGAATTAGAGGCTTACTATCGTCTTGCGCTTGCATACCAGAAACTCGGTGATCATCTTATGATGAATCGCTATTTGGATACGTTTCTTGAAAAAGCTGCGGGTATACCACACTTTGAAGAACAGTACCTTTCTGCAAAGCAGATGCGTCAGTCTTCGGGAGATAGGTAAGTTGTGCCGCCTATAGGATATACTTACTTAAATCCTGATCTTTAACGATCGCTTCCAATTCTCCAGTGACATAATCTGCATTTATCGTAACACTATCATCTTCAAGATCAGGTGCGTCAAAGAATAGGTTTTCAAATAGTTTTTCCATGATGGTGTGCAGTCGTCTTGCCCCGATATCTTCTACAGACTCGTTCACCTGAAATGCGAGGGCAGCAATTTCCTCAATTGCCTCTTTGGTGATAGTTGCCTCTATCCCCTCCGTTTGGAGTAGGGCTGTGTATTGCTTGACTAAGGCATTCTTCGGTTCTGTTAGGATAGACTTAAAGTCGCTTTGGTTTAGGCTTTTGAGTTCAACTCGGATTGGGAATCTTCCTTGTAGTTCTGGGATCAGGTCTGATGGGTTTGAGACGTGAAATGCACCTGCAGCGATGAACAGGATATGGTGTGTGCGAACAGCTCCATATTTCGTTGCGACTGTGCTTCCTTCAATGATGGGTAGAATGTCGCGTTGTACACCTTCTCGTGAAACATCTGGTCCTTGGCGAGATTCACGTCCCGCGATTTTGTCGATTTCATCTAAAAAGACGATACCGGAGTTTTCTACGCGTTCGATTGCGTCGCTGATGACAGCGTCCATGTCAATCAGTTTTTCTGCTTCCTCTTGCATCAGGATTTGTCGGGCTTCAGAGACCTTTACACGTCGTTTTTTCGTCTGATTCGGGAGGATGTTGTTGAACATATCTTTGAAGTTGATATCCATTTCCTCAATGCCGCCTGGAGAAAATATTTCCACAAATGGCATACTGCGACTTTTCATATTGATTTCCACCGGTTTATCTTCAAAATCTCCATTCTTCAACCGCTGTCTTAATTTTTCACGAGTTTTTTCGTGTCGTTCTCGTTGTTTTTCTAATGTTTCATTTTGCTCATCAGCGGCTTCTAATAGGTCGAATGGAAAAGGGATGTCATCATCATCTTCTTCATCGGTGTCAACATCTCCGTCTATATCTTCTATTTCAAAATCATCTTCTGGTTCTTTGGTGCGTTGGCTTTTCAAAGACCGAGGCAGCGGTAACAGGCAATCCAATAGTTTTTCTTCAGCCAATTCTAATGCATCTTCTTCAACAGCTGACGTTTGTTCTGCTTTCACTTTGCTGACCGAGAGTTCCGTTAGGTCACGGATCATTGATTCCACGTCTCGACCGACATAACCGATTTCAGTATATTTGGAAGCTTCCACTTTTATGAAAGGGGCATCGACGAGACGTGCAAGTCTACGGGCAATTTCTGTTTTCCCGACACCTGTTGATCCGATCATGATGATATTTTTCGGTGAGACTTCGTCTTGCATCTCTTCTGCGAGCATTTGTCGGCGTGCGCGATTTCGCAAAGCAATTGCAACACTTCGTTTTGCTTCAAATTGTCCGATAATATACTTATCAAGTTCTTCAACAATTTGCCGCGGGGTTAATGCGTCTGCTAAGACTTTTGTTTCAACATTTGATTTCTCCAATGTAACCCTCCTAAAATATGGTAGGCATCTAACGTTGTGCCATAACCAAGATAACAGATATTTTCTTATTTTTCAGTTTTTATTGATTCAATTTCTATTTTTGCATTTGTGTAGATGCATATTTCACTTGTAATCCTTAAGGCTTCAGCGACAACCTCAGCTGCGGTAAGTTCTGAGTATTTGAGAAGTGCTCTGGCAGCAGCGAGTGCGATGGAACCTCCCGAACCGATAGCGAGTACGTTATCATCGGGTATGATGAGATCGCCAGTGCCAGAGATCAAGTAACTATCGTTTTCATTGATTGCAATCATCAAAGCGTCTACACGTCTAAGAATGCGATCACTCCGCCAATCTCTTGCGAGTTCCACTGCAGCTTTTTGCAAGTTGCCACGGTACTGTTCCAGTTTTTTTTCTAAATTTTCGTAAAGGGTGAGTGCATCGGAAGCGGAGCCCGCGAACCCTATGAGAACACGGTCTTGATATATCTTACGTATTTTCCGAGCACTGTGTTTAATAGCCGTATTGCCTAATGTAACTTGTCCATCTCCGCCGATTGCGATTTCTCCATTTCGGCGAACAGCCAATATTGTTGTTGAACGTATTCTTTTCTTTTCAAGTAAGTCAGTCATGTTTTTCCTAATAGTTTAATATTCACACAGATATTTCTAAAACGTGTAAGATTTACAATCGTGCTCAATCTATGATGTTTTAATCGTTGTTCATACCTTGTTTTATGTTGTATTACTGCATCCAAAAAAGCAGAAAACTCAAGAACATTATCACACCCATAAAGAGGCCGCACCTTGCCCCTGCAATTAAGGCATGTTGTTCACGGTGAAAATAGTAAGGACATAGTGTAAAGGTAAGCACATAAGTTATTGGCATAAAGATAGGCACTGATGCGATATTTGGTATATTGTCAACACGCAGCGGGTTCCATACCCATAATTCTTTACCAAGCATATAAATAGCAACGCTTCCGATTCCTGCTGCCATCCCTGTTATTCCTGAAGCAACGAAAGGTTGCAGCCCGAACATTTTGAGACGATGGTATAGGTATACGGTTAACGTTGCAAAAAGCACCCATGTCAATATTAATCCAATAGGGGTCGTTACATTCACCAAAAAATCTGAGCTGTGATAGACGATAAACTGCAATTTCCCATGTCTTGAGAACAATCTGTCCATTGGCAGGTATATTGCTGTCGCTGCAAACCCAAATAACACACAACTTGAAAGCAGTTGAGACGATTCATCTTCCGTTATATTACGATGTGAGTGAATGAGAAAACCGAACCATCCGATTGCAAATAGTAGGTTGGGATAAAGCCACCAGATAGCATCAATTCCTAACGATTTTCTCGGCAGTAAAAACAGTAATAAGAACGTTAAAAATGTTGTTAAGGCTACAGTGAATACGGGTTTATCTGTTTTTAGCTCCATATTGTTTTTTCATAAGCACAATTTGAGACGTTTGATTTTACAAAAAGTTTACTGGAAGGAGATGATTAGTTGTTTTCCTGTCAGTTTTGCGCCTGTAGCTTTAGTGTTTGCGAGGCTTCGTGGTAGAGCAATATGCCGCTTAAAGCCGCCGATGGTAACTATTAACTCATCCCCATGTTTAGACAGGTCCACATCCTGTTTTGCCAAAAATGGTAATTGCATTGTAAGTTGATAGACATCTTCAATTTTTCGGAATTGATATGACCTTTTTTCAGAGAACCTATCTGCTGGATCAATGTTGGCGTATAGCATATCTCCTAATTCCTGGAGTCCCTTTTCGCCTACAATTTGATTGTCAAAGAGGTTTACCTTCCAGATTGGCACATCCGAGAAATAGCTCTCTGCTTCTGCTATATATTGTTGTTGTGTCTGTTTCCAGATTTCAAAAAACTTTTCTTCCAAGCCATCAGGGAAGATACGGTTGATAATGACGGCATCAATACATAAGCCATAGAGGCAAAAATACATAAATGCCCGTTGTGTTTCTTTGATGACGATTTTTTCTGGGTTTGTTACCAATCGGACTGTTGTGATTTTCGGGTCTGTGAGTACCCTATCAATACCTTCCAGTTTGTCAAATAGGTTTTGAATGTTTTGGAAGTATGCATCCTTTGGTAAAGGGACAGAACTGACCTTTTCTATTACAGGTCCTGCGATTTTTGCAAGGTTTCGTTCTAATTTGAAAATTCGGTGCATATACCATTCAAGGGTGGTAGGGATGCTAACGAACCGCAACGATTCACCAGTAGGGGCACAGTCGAGGATAATCACATCATAGGTTTTTTCGCGGACATACTGATTGATATAAAGCAGCGCGCAGATTTCCTCCATACCCGGAAACACGGCAATCTCTTCTGCTATAAGACTCTCCAAACCGGAACGGTTTAACAAAGAGCGTATGTAGTTGTAGACCTCGTCCCAATATTCAACAATGGCTTCCTGAACGTTGACCTCCTGTATCCAGAGGTTTTCATGGATTTGTACCTGTTTTTCGGTAGACTCCGCGATGAGTTGTTCGGTATTATTATAGGAATCTCGGAGCGAATGTGCCACGTCAAGCGAGATTACAATCGTCTTATATCCGAGGGATGCCAACTTCATTCCTGTTGCTGCAGAAATGGTGGTTTTGCCGACACCCCCTTTTCCTGTGTACAATATGATACGCACTATTCGAGTCCTACTTAGTTTAGAGTTGTTTAAGTATATCCTAAAAGGTCAGAATATGCAAGTACGTCTTTATATCTCCGTTGCCGTAACGAATAGATTTGTTTCTCCAATTTCCAGGTCAAAGGCAACGAATGTCTGTTTACCTTCACAGATAAACGTATCTTTCTGAAAATTGCGGCGCGAATGTACCTCTCGGAGGTGCCACCCGTTGCCTTGTATATTCCGTATAGGCGCGTCAATAGCTAAGGTGAAGTTTGCAGTCGGGAATTGTGTGACGATGTTGATCTGCTTGTTTTCTTCAACCACTGTAATATCAGCAAATTCGCGCGCCATCCAGTAGTGTGCAATTTCTGAAGTTTTCATCCAGCGTGTTTTTGTTCCATCGGGGTCGTACTCATCCAATCTTGTTTTGACGGTTTTCAGCACATCAAATCCATATTTATCTCCGTTAAAATAAAAACCGGGCCAATGTCCAACAAGCACACACGGCAGTTCTTGGTCAAGGATAGGTGGCAATCGTCCGCCTTGTCCATCTTCCGTGATGAATCGATCCGCATTGCCCAAATCGTAACCAGTCCATCCACCAAACCAATCTCCTGCACATGAAACGATGCTTGCGATAGCGATCCCCTTTTCCTTTTCAGCGTGCCAGATAGGTACATCGGGAAGTTCATCATGTTTCAACCAAAGGAAATAGAAGGGGCGTGGATCGTTATTAACCTCCTGAGATGCTGTTAATACTGCTTTTGCATACGCTGTTTCTTGGCGTTTACCGAACGCTCCCGGGCTCGTGACACCTTCACACGGGATGCCGACATTATTGAGCATCTTCATTGCGGTTATAATATAATCTGTCAAACTGTTATCAACAGGAGGGTCTACCCACTCAACCTGTTCCCATTTCTCAGTTAGTGTGAGTGTTTCCAAATCAACGACTGCGGTATGTGTTAGCATTTCAGGTGTTAAATCAAAGTTTGGCCATATAATTTCACGATAGATTCGTAGCCATGACTGATATTCGTGTGTTGGGAAATCTGGGAATCCTTCATCAACGCGTCCTATTCCAGCGGGATAAGGAATAAGGCTAAATTTCCCTTTCACGCCGTTTTCCCAGCACCATTCTGCCCACTCCCATGCGAAATCTGCGGGAATTGTTTGTGGCATATTTTTGTGTTGTGCTGCATCACCTTCCCACCGATCCGGAGGGGTATTCGGTTGGTGTAGAGCTTTCCATGCGTGCCTTTGCTGTATCCAAAAATAGGTGAGATTGATTACAGGACACGAATCGTCAACAATAAGGGAGAGAGGGGTTCTGAGTAGGGGGTTACAGACGGTAACATTCATTTTTTATGTTATGTTCCAATTTGCTTAGTAATTTGTTTAACACAGTTTCTGATGTAAGGTACATCGTCTACCCACAACCCATCAATACCGTTTTTTATTGCCCAGTTCACATCTCTGTCAGTCAGAATAAATCCTGCTTCAACAATGATATTATTGGTATGAAGTTCCTTTACTTGTCGTGGAACAGAACGGGTTAATGAATTGTAGATCCCAAAATGATTAATTTTGTTCCAACCGAGAATGATACGATTTGCATCGATTTTTTTCGCAGCCTTAAGGTAGTTTGCTAATGGGTTAATCAAGATTACACTCGTGTGGAGCCGCGGCTCTAATTTTTTCACATCAACAAGTAATTGTTTGTGAAGGTAAAAGGTGAGTATATTAACGCGGTGAACGATATCAAAGTGAGTTATCCTTTCTATGATAATTGGAAGAATTTCGGGGGCATCGGTTTTTGGTTCAATAAAGCAGGGAAATTGGTTTTCTTCTACGAATCTGAGTGCGTCATCAAGGTGTGCGATAGGTTCGTCTGAGTTTACCATTTTTAGTTGCTGGACATCTTCCCATTTTAGTTGATTGGGAGGTGTTGGACATCCAGTGGCTTTGCGAATATCATCTCGGTTGAAACCAATGTGGATTAACACAGGTTGCTTATCTTGTGTGAGGCAGACATCACATTCAAATCCATCAGCACCATCTGTGAGTGCTTGTTTAAAGGAAGCGAGTGTGTTTTCGGGTGCACGCGCCATACCGCCGCGGTGTGCAAAGAGTTTAGTGTTCATAGTCAATAAGTCATACAATTTCTGCAGGATGCTCTCCAAAACTAAGCAATGCTCTACGTAAATTTACCCGCTGTGGTAGATTCATATTCAATGCCTCAACTGTTGCTCTACCTGTCCGCGTGCGTCCAATTATATATAGAAAATCTTTACTCCACATAAAATGTCTTGCTACTGTTTTTCACGAGGATTGAAAAGCGGCACGCGTTGACCTGTCTGCGGATCCTGTGCGTGTATTTTAGCATGTTTGTGGTTATTACAACGCGGACACGCCCACGCTAAATTATCCATTGCATTAGTGCCGCCTATCCTTTTGGGAATGATATGCTCACAATGAAACGGAGAGGTGGCAAAATTGTCTGGTGATCTGCAATATTCACATAAACCTTTCGCACGTACTTGAACTTGTCGGCGTATACGAGCAGAAATACGATCAGTAGACATCATCCTTTTCTATATTCCTGCCTTTAGGTCCTTGATTGATTCATTTGAGAAATAGATTCATAATAATCGGGTTCATCAAATTGGGAAATTAGTAGACCATATTCTGATAGAATTTCAATTGCTGGTTTTTTCCAACGGTGTACTAAGATGCAGAGTGCTTCAAGCCGTTTAATATTCATCATTTCCAATTTTGCTATAAAGTTTCCATATTCAACTGTTTCGTCATCAGATAAATCTGTATCCTCTCGCTTAAGTCGCAATTCCCAATAACGATGATTCTCCTTCTCAGTCAATTTTAAGTTCTTTTTGATGTATGCAATTACCTCGTCATCTGAGGCATCAGCATCAAGTTCCTCGTCTATAGATATGTCTTTTCGTTCCTGCCATGCAGTTAGTTTTTGTGTGAATTCATCCAATTCCACAGGTGATAACTTTTTGACATTTTGTAGTAGACGATCAACTGTAAGTTCTGACAGGTTTTCTATGCTTACCATTTTTTCTCCTCCTGAAGTTATATCTCACATCATTTTTTCTTATGCCACATCCATTCAAAATTATCCTGAGGTTGAAATCCTAAAATGCGTTTCGTTTTTTCATTTGAGAACTGTTGGTGCGGCAAGTCAGCAAAGATGTTGAAAATCTCACACCTTGATGGTAAATCTGCCAGATCAATTTCTAATCCTAATCGAAACGCTTCTCCTGCATCTCGCCAACTGACAGAAAATGGGTTGAGATCAGTCCCTTCTTTCTCATAATTGAGTTCCTGAAAACTGAGAAAAAGGTAGCAGAGGACATAAATATCGTAGTGTTCAGTAAAAACTTTACAGATTTCCTGTCCGAGTCCTTTAGTTAGTGGATAGAGACCTGTGCTTGTTTTGGGTGGCACATCAGGGTTAATCTCGTAATCCCAACTGGTGTAGGCATCGCCTTGGATGGTGAAGTGTGGACCGGTGTTGATGACGCGGCGGATTCCGTGTTCAACAGCAGCACGCATCGTATTATAAGCACCACGTGTACTCACATCAAATGCCAACTGTCGGTCATGGCGAAGTACTGAGCAGTTGATAATTGTGTCCATCCCTTCAGCTGCTTTCATCACCTGTTCTAATGAACTAACGTCAACATGTAAGGATTCATGCTTAGTTTTAATCTCGTTGATGTCCGTAACGCGCAAAGTGTAGTAAGGTTCTAATGCTTTGACTACGTGTGGTCCGAGAAACCCGTTACCGCCTAAAATGAGAACTTTCATTGTTATTTCCTTAGTGTTTGTGTTCAGCACACGTTGTGTCTGTTATTTTGTCGGTGGGACAAATTGTGGGTTGAATTTCAGGTGTCCCTTTGCTTTACCTATAGTGAAACGGGAACCAGGGAATTCTGACTGAACATGAAAAATGCCCCATCTTGACGGTGCATGAATTGCCCCTTGAAATGCTGTGACTGCATCGTTTATTTCCAGCCACATAGAGTTGAGCTCTGCATTAGCAGCTTCTTCAGTCGTAGTAATAGCACCGAGGCGAAGACATGTTACATTGATTTTTCCTTCGCGAGCGAATTCACGACACGTAAACTCTCCGAGATGTTTTGAGAGTACAAAAGTGTCTGTACTGGGACACGGCCTCCAATTCTCTTTGACGGTCCAATCTTCATCGTGCTGTTCAAACAATCGGAGTGTGCTGGCATAGATAAAGTGTTTGACACCTTCTGTAGATGCTGCCATCAATAAGTTGTAGGTGCATCGTGTTTGATAGTCAATCTCAAAGCTCTCTGGTCCGCAAGTTTTCGTTAAAAAGTCAGGTGGTATTTCAGCAATGTGGACAATTGTGTCTATATCTTTCACCAAGTCATTCGTTGATTCGTCGTGTCCTAGCTCAGATTGAATGAATTCAAAGTTGGTATCAACAGGTTCAAGTTCTGTTAGTCGTATTGTATGCGATTCAGAGGTGGCGGTTGCCAATCTGCGTGCTAATTCAGAACTGGCTGAGGTAATCAATACATGCATTAGATTTCTCTCTCAGAAATTGGGTTGTTAGATTTTTGGACCGTCAAAGAGAAATAGTAGATTTTCTGTATGTGTTGTAGAACGATTCAGAAAAACAGAGACGGGGCACAGATGCCCCGCACGAATGTAAAAGGAAACCTTTACAACGTATCTCATAAATGCAATTTTGTCTAAATTCACTGAATTGCGTGTCCGGCAAATCGGGGTTAGAAACCCCTCCTATGATTTGTGAGATACGTTGTAGTTTATAAGGTCCTGTGCCCATGGTTTTATTGGGACATCGCTTTGATGTTTCCCCATGTTGTTGTGAGTTTTCCAGCGGCATCAACGGAGGATGGTACCTGTCCTGATTGGTCAATTTCCGCAGCGGTCAGAGCGATATTCCATACTTTTACTTCATCAATTAATCCCTTGTAAAATCGGTTTAGATGCTCACCAATCCAGATTGACTGTCCGCTGTTGATGTCTTGTGAATTATCATCAACTTCCCCAATCAACTCATTATCTACATAGAACCTTAGTTTTTTTGCGTCTTGGTCCCGGACTCCGGTAATAACATGCCATTCGTTATCATTCAGGAAGTTCTCAGACCGGACTCCAGCACTGACACGTGCCAGATCCCGGACGCTAAAACCCATCTTACCGCGGAGTGCCGCGTCGTCGCCACTGATAGATAGCATCCAAAGTGCATTAGTACCTGTACGATAGTTCCCAACAATCCCATCGTTTCTTGATGGTTCGTCGTCTGTTTTCACCCACGCTTGGACGGTGAGCGAATTGCCAGTGGAAAAAGTAATAGAATCTACTAATGGAACTTCAACAAAGTCATCCACACCGTCAAATTCCAACGCTTCCCCATGCTTTCCTGTGACGGTAGTTGCGCCACCGTTAATCGTTCCATGATTGTTATTTCCCGACTGGTCCATTACGGTATCGCCTTGTATAGTGTTTTCATCAAAACTCAGATGTAAGACTAATCCATTCGTAGGGTTAGCATCACTCTGAAATGGAATACCTATAAACATACTAATCACGGCAATAGTTACAAATACTTTTTTCATTATGATCTCCTTATTAAAATAGGACTAAAAGGGTACTTTACTTGCTTCTTTGTCCTTAGTTTCAGTATCAGTTTTATATTCAGTTTCTGAATCTTCAGTTTCCTTCACGGTTGGTACTTCACTTACTTCGGTTGCTGCGGTTAATTGCTGAATGCGTTTACACAGTTCATCAAGTAATGCTGGCGTGGTTTCTGCAGCTTTGAGTTCAGCTGAGAGTTGTGTCCATTGTTGTTCTGTCATGTCGTTTCGGGATTCAACACTGTATTTGCGTTTGATATAGGTCCAAAGACCGTCTTTTTCAATACCTTTTTTTGCAAGTGGTTCTGACAGTTTGTTAGCAATTGCGAAAGCGGCTTTTTGGGCATTCGTGATATTATCGTTAGCTTTTTGAGGCTGCTGTAGTTGACGCGGATTGCCCCCTCCTGCTTTTCTATGCAAATAGTAGTTAAGGACTTCGCGTATCACAGGAACAGGTAGCAACTGTTTGATTGCATTCCTTTGTGCTTTATGTACTGCTTTCGTGAACGCATAGGGGTCGGGTCGGCTACCGTTCATTTTCGCTTGCTCATACGCCCCCCAACGAGAATTACCTGTAATCGTATCTACTGCTTTGACAGTCGCAATCCAGGAGTTTTCTTGTTCTTCATAATTGAGTTCTTCTACCTGAATGCCGCCGCGACGGTTCGCTGCTTCGTTAATCCCTGCCAACGTTAACCCTTCAACAACGCGCCCACCGTGTTTGTAAGAGTAGACGTAATCCTGAATCGTCTGTCCTGTCATCATTTCAACAATTGTTTGATCGTCAATTTGGTCAATGTCATCTACTTCTGTTGCTACATGAACGATTTCATTGTTTTTTTCTTCAGACATGGTAATGTATTCTCCATTATTCTTCAATGTTATTCTATTAGTATATCATTTTTTACAGTTAACGCCAAGGAATGTTTACATTCGTTAATAGAAAATCATTTTTTGTGTAATCAGAATACGCGTTCTACTTCTCCAGGCCGGGATGGGTTGTAATGACTTGCATATTGAGGGAATATTCTGCAACTATGTTTTGCTGGTTTTATGAATTACATTCAAAGAAACTTGAAATATCAATACCTAAGATTTTCAGTCAAATTCAATTAGTAAGTCTAAATCGGTATTTTTACTAAACAAATTCTCTTGTAAATGCAATTCTGGAGTCACAGAAGCTTGAACATCATCAGAAAGAATAATGGCAAAGATTTTTTCTAAAGCATCTTGTAGATCATCATTAAAAGGTTGGTACGGAATTGATAAAGATTTCAGGACTTGTTCAAAACGTTTATATCCGTTTTTAGTTTGGAGTTCCACCCAAAGGATATTATCTCTATTCATCTGTTGTTTGTTGGTATCAGAAAGTTTATTTGCGACAAGAACGCGTCCACCGCGCGCAAATACTGCATCTGCACTTTCAGGATTGCCTTTACCCATTAACTTAACCTCACAAGGATAATCCTTTCCAGTTTCATCAAACAGATAGAAATCTGATTCGCGTTCCGATTCTGGGAGATTCTTCTGATCATAACATTTTATTGGAACTTGAAAAAGTGCACAGAGTGTCACCATTAAAGGTTTTTCCACCTGTTTTCCCGATGTGCTCCAATATGCGCCACGGAGTGCAGATCGTTTGACGGCCAGTGTGTTAATAACGATTAAACTCTCATTGATGTTCAAGTCAACACTGACATCTCGAAATTTTATAGTGAGAGACACATCAAGTTCATCCTGTTCAGTTAAACTGTTAATGGCTTGATAGAGAGTATCGTAATGTTTTAGAGATGCTTCTAAGACAATTTTTTTGCTTGCTGAATTGTATGTATTTGTAATAGTTTTCTTATTTAGTCCCGAATGTATAGCGATATCTTGTGGTGAAAATGAATCTGAATTAAGGAATTCCTTTTTGTACCAATTAACCGTCACAGTTTTATTATCTAACTTAGCACAAGCAACGCGTTTAAAAAAGTCAACAGCATATTGCAAAAACTCCGCATTAATTAACGCAAGGATTTCGGAGCGGTGATCCTCCCCTGTGAGAAGTTTTTGAATGATATTTTTGATTACTGCCCCCGTAATAGTCACAGGCTGGGTACCTCCACCGCAATATCTGAATGCAATTCATTTAGTGTAAGGAATCTTGGATTTACACCTGAGAATAATGATGTCTCAAGTATCTGTTTTGCCCGTTCAACATATACCGCTTCTTTCTCACAGAGGAAATAATATCTGTCTTGGGCAAGGGCAACCTGTCCTACAGTCCCACTACCACTAAATGGATCAAAAACAAGATCACCTTTAAATGAATAAAACTGGATAACGCGTTCAGCCAATTCATTTGGAAAAACTGCAGGATGTACTTTGTCTGTAGATGGGTTGATTTGCCAAACATTCGTTTTTTCATATTCACCCATAACTTTGCTTGCAGCAATAGTCTCGTCGTCATACTGTCGGATGTTCCAGTCAATCAATTTATCAGTTTTTTTGCGATACACCATGACGCATTCAGTAACTGAATTTGTCTTATACGCAAGGGGTTTACGATGCTGGAAAAATCCACCGTTTCTGTTCTTCGCAGCGTATTCTGGCTTCATCCATACAATGTCGTCAATAAACTCCCATCCGATTTCGGTGAGGCGTGGGTGAATGTCATAAGGAATTGCATATCGCCTGCTGGAATGTGCACGACTAATCCGTGGAACGATCACAGGTGAGGTGTTCAAGACAAAAAACCGCCCATCTTTAGTAATGCGATGTGTCTCTTTAAACACAGCAGTCAGAAAATCGAGATATGCTTCATAACTCGGGAAAATGGTATAGTCGCGTGCGTTATAATAAGGCGGTGAGGTAAATGTTAAATGCACAGATTCGTCAGGAATTACCTTTAGTACATCCTGAACATTGGCACACACCATCACGTTTCTTAGCGCGTGTAGACTTGTAGGGTGATTTGGTATTTTAGATGCACGTGGTTGGTCATGTGAATGTAGTTCTCGGTTGATTTGTTCTTTGATCAATTCATTGGGATGTTCAGAAAGGGTAGTTAATGTTGTTTTTACATCGTGATGTTCTTTGAAGTAAAGTAATCCGCGCAAGGCTTGCATGACAACTTTTGGGTCAGTGTCTGCGATAAACTGGGTCAAAATTGGAATCGCATTTTCCGATTTGAGTCTGCCTATTGCAGAAACTGCTTCGCGACGTGCAAATGTGTCTTTCTCGTTTTTAGCAAATTCTACGAGTTTCTTTAAATAACGTTCATCTTTTAATTTGCCCACATTCTTTATAGCCAGACAACGGATTTTCGGATTACGGTGTTCTAATAAAGGTACAAGCAATTGTCCATCAAACCCTTTTGGCAGCTTTCCGAGGTGTTTCAACGTGAAAAGCAGGTGTTGATCCTCATTGGTCGGTGCAAGGGATGCTCTGAAAAATGGAGATTCTTGATTTAATTTCTCATGTTTAATGTCGGTTTTGGTTAACATTTTTAGAACATCACTCCTAATCGTGTTTATTAGTAATGAGGCACATTCTTGTATCATAAAGGTATTATATATCAACAGAACAGAAAAGTCAAGATTAACACGTGTATAGTGATTATAAAAAACTTGAGAAGCACACCTGTTTCTGTTATAATAACGGAAATCTCTGTATCGGGGTATCAACGAAATGGCAGGACCACTTCTCAGCATGCAGGCTATCACGAAAGATTTTCCCGGTGTGCGTGCATTAGATGACGTAAATTTTGAGGTGCGTTCTGGAGAAATACATGCACTTTGTGGTGAGAACGGTGCAGGTAAATCAACGTTGATAAAGATACTCGGTGCGGTGCATCCGTATGGCACTTATGAGGGGCAGCTGCATATCAACGGTGCTGAACAACGTTTTCGTAATGTGCGTGATGCAGAACACGCTGGCATTGCTGTGATACATCAGGAATTAGCACTGATTCCTGAGATGACGGTTGGGGAGAATATCTTTTTAGGTAGAGAACCTAGACGTTTCGGTATAATTGATAAATCGCGTTTATATCAAAATGCGGGACAGTTGCTATCACAGTTTGGTTTGGATATCCCATTGCACGGTCAGGTCAATCAACTCGGTATTGGACAGCAGCAGCTTGTTGAGATCGTAAAGGCGTTATCCCGTGAGGCGCGGTTGCTTGTACTTGATGAACCGACAGCAGCGTTGACAAAAAGTGAAGTTGAGATACTCCACCATATTTTGACACAACTACGCAACAGAGGGGTTGCCTGCATCTATATTACCCACAAACTCAAAGAGGTATTTCAGATTGCAGACCGTGTAACTGTACTTCGCGATGGTAAAACAGTGGCAACGCAAGCAGTAGAAGGTTGCACCGAAGATATACTAATTTCCCAGATGGTCGGACGTGAGTTAACTACCTTATTTCCGACTCGCGACCACTTTGTGCAATCGTCTGTGGAAACTGAACCCGCATTACAAGTTGAAGATTTATCGACCTATCCATCCGAACCACCCCAACTTGAGAATATCAATTTTGAGGTGCGACGCGGAGAAATCCTTGGGATCGCGGGACTGATGGGGGCAGGTAGAACAGAATTGATAAGCACAATCTTTGGTGCATATTCAGGTCGGTGGAGCGGCAAGGTTTATAGAGATGGAAAAGCGGTACAGATTCGTTCGCCGCGTGATGCAATATGTCAAGGAATAGCATTGGTCAGTGAAGATAGGAAACGATATGGACTCATTTTGGAAAATGATGTTGCTTGGAACATGACGCTTGCAAGCCTCAACACCACAGAAGATATTACATCGTACGGTGTGATTAACAAAAGGATGGAGTATAAAAAAAGTGCACATTCAGTGGATACACTCCATATTAAGGCAGCTTCGCTTTATGCTCCTGTTAGGCAGTTAAGTGGTGGTAATCAGCAAAAGGTCGTTTTAGGAAAATGGCTCATGACGCGTCCGAAAGTGCTTTTTCTTGATGAACCGACACGTGGAATTGATGTGGGGGCAAAAGCAGAAATACATGCCTTAACCGCTCAGCTTGCTGATGCAGGTGTTGCTATTGTTTTGGTATCTTCTGAGTTACCAGAGATTTTGGGTATGAGTGATAGGATTTTGGTATTACATGAAGGTAGAATTACTGGTGAATTTGTGAATGAAAATTTGACGCAAGAGGATATATTGCGGTGTGCAGCAGGAACGTAATGGAAAAGGTATTTCGGACAGAGAGTCCCGAGGAAACACAAACTCTCGGAGAGAAACTTGGTAAAACGTTGCAATCCGGTGATGTTATTGCGCTCATTGGTGCCCTCGGTACAGGAAAGACGTGCTTAACACAGGGCATCGCACGCGGTGTTGGTCTTGCACCAGATGAAGTTGTCAGCAGCCCTTCTTATATTCTCATCAATGAATATAACGGGAAGATTCCTATTTATCATATTGATCTGTATAGACTTGAATCTGCTACTGAAATAGCAGAACTTGGATTAAGTGAGTATATTGAAGGATATGGCATCTGCATTATAGAGTGGGCAGAACGGATGGCAGAAGGATTACCCGATACCTGTATCAAAATTCACATTACATGGGAAGATGAAAACACACGTTACATCAAAATACAACACCCAAAAGTTTGATGGTATGTTAGTTATTGACAGAATGTTGATAACATGTGGATAACTCGACATATCATGTAATTATTTAGGATATATTTCAATAACAAACAAAATGTTGATATCTATGCTTTTTCAAAGGATTTGCTATGGATGGGGAAAGAGGAAAACAACCTAATCCTACACAAGGATCACAGATTAGTCAAGGAAGATTGGAACAGGTATCTGAATTCATAAACGAAGAGGTTAGCGACGCTTCTAATTGGATTGAGATTTACCGAACCAGCGATGAGTGGGAAGTTAAGCTGATCCAAGCGACTTTAAGCGCGCAACAGATTCGCTGTCGTCCCGTGCAGATAAAACAGGAAGGAACAACTGCCTTGTTTGTTGCACCAGAACATGAGATCACTGCCCTGGAACTGGTGAGCCGAATTGACGTGGCTATTGCTGATAACGAAATCACGTTGCAATCTGAAGCGGCAGCTGAAGCACTCAAGCAACGCGACATGACAGTTGTATCGGATACTGACCAAACAGTGGGGACTGACTCTGGTGAAACGATCCTTGCACAAAGTGAAGGTATTGGCAGTGTTGTTTACGTTGCTGGACACGGTTATGAACTCCGCGTTGGGCCCGAACCGTATACAACCGTTGCAGAAAGTGACTGGGAGGAATTTACGGATTATAGCGCGCAACGTCAAGAGTTTACTATTTTGCTCCGCCATGAATATCCAGAACTTTTTGATTGGATTCAACAGGAGAAGTTGTTAGCAGAATTCATACGGCTCATTGAGATGACCTATCAAGACGATGCACCAGTTCCTGTGCCACCGCGTCAACACACCGATTCTACCGAAATGGAGGAAACAGATACAACACCTTATGACACGTATGCGTTATTAAGTATGACATGTGCTGTGATTTCACTTATCACCGTGTTACTCCGTGTGCCCTGGCAGGTAAATCTTGTGTTGGCTGCTATTTCGGTTTTGTCTGGTGTTATTGCTCTTTTCAGGATACGCATGCAAGCAGAACGCATTGAAGAGGGTGAAAAGACTGTGGGGACTCCGATGGCAATAAGTGCAATTGTGCTTGCGTGTTTGGTGGTCGTGTTTGCGTGGTGGTTAGACCAGCGTCCTGAACCTGATGTCCCGGTGAAACCGCCTCTGCAAGAGCATCACCACGATGAGGACTGGTAAAAAAAGTTATCAGTATTAATCTACATACTTGAAGAAATAGGGTGTGTAAAGTTTTGTCCTTATATAAGTGTCAATTTAGGAATTTTATATTTCCTTTGTGTGCGGAATCTCGGAATGCGCGGAGGACACGGAAGACGCGGAAAAGGCACCCTCATGAACATTTATTGCTAAAGAATAACCCATAACTAATCAAGACGATCCGTGGCAGCGGTCTTTTCCGTGTTTTCCGTGTACTCCGCGCATTCCGAGATTCTGAAGCACGCCGTGAAATCCGAGATTCCGTGCCTATCAGAATTGCCACATGCCAAAAACTGTACACACCCAGAAATAAAACGGATTGAATTCTTATGTAATAATGTAGTATACTTTACTATATCATTTTAAGGAGAATACACATCATGACAGACACCTTGATCGTTGATGATCTTGCCAAGAAAGGGCGTAACAAAAAGAAACCCCGCCTTGATGTTGCAATTCAACTCTATCAAGATGGAGAAGTAACACTGGGAAGAGCTTCGGAACTTGCGGGGATGCACCGTTTTGAATTTGAATCGGTTTTAAAAGCAAAAGGTATCTTGAAAATTGTTGAGGTAAACTCGGTAGCGGAGTTGAAAGAAGGTGTTTCACTCATCAACAGTTTTCACAAAGAAAAAAAACAAACTGAGGAATAATAGTTTTGGTATTTATTGATACCGATGTCCTTTCAATTTTCTCCAAAATTCAGCGTTTACCATTACTGTTTGCAGTTTTTGATCAAGAAGTACTAAATATTTCCGATGCTGTAGAAAATGAAATTAAGGTAGGTGTCTCAAAGGGATTCCCTTTTGCAAATGCAATCATGGAATTGCACACACAAGGTAGACTACAAACATATCACCTGTTAGCAGTAGACGAGAAATTCATGGGTTCTCTTCCAGATACACTAGGTATGGGTGAACGCGAATCTATGGCAATATGTAAACGTCTTACTGCACTTTTGGCGAGTAATGAACGGCGTGTGAGGCATCACTGCCAAACAAATGGGATTCATTGTACCAACCTTGCTGAAATTTTAAGATCACTCTGGGAGTTAAATATTTTGCCAGTTCCTGATGTGAGGAGGGTGGTGGCAGAAATTGAAACAAAAGATTCTCTAAAATTTCGATCTATATCCGCGATTTTTGATGAACCTAAACAAAACATCTAAACTTGAGACACAAATGGATTGATTTAGACCAATTTATTTTGAATAGTGGAAAGTCTAAACCAGAACCCGATTATATCGGAACTGGAATTCTTACACGCGATCCCAACCTAAGGTATCTGCCGAACGGAAAGGTCACCTGTGACTTTGGCGTTGAGAAAATGGATTCTAACTGGGATCCTCCTCTTTACGTTCTCAGGCAAGGAATTGAGTTTGAACATTTCTACTGTAAAGTATACGGTCAGACAGCTGAGATTATCAACAAATACTACCGTAAGGGTAACGAGATTAACCTCACTGGCGAAATCTGGAATTTACGACCAGTGTGGGCGACCGAAAAAGTAGGATACAATCAAATCGTAGTTTGGGTCAACGAAGTAAAACTATCTGAAATACAACAGGTTTGCCATGAACGTGATATAGAAACACTTTGCCATTTTACCCGAATCGACCGTCTACGTAGTATTTTAGATAAAAGAAGGGGCTTACTCAGTCGTTTTTTTCTAGAGTCAATTCCCGCAGAATATCGGCCACAGTTTACTGATCAGGATCGAGGTAACGGATGCAAAGAGGCAATTTGCTTGAGCATCAGTTTTCCAAATTATAGGATGTTTTTCAGTAAGACTGGTCGTACTAAACAACACGAATGGGTTGTCTTGCTGCTTGATGTGAGGGTATTATGGGAGTTAGATTGCGCGTTTTGCCACCAAAATGCGCGCTTTGAACCTGTCCTCCGTGTTCCATTACAGGATCGGAAAAGACTCGTATCGTTAGAAAGGATGTTCGCGTCTTCGGATTATCACCCAGATGGATCGCCTTATCAGCGTCAACAAATACCAGATAATTACCCAACACATCCTGAAGCGGAAGTTCTTGTATTTGATTCAATTTCAGCAGAGTACATCAAAGAAGTCCATTTTTATAATGAAGCTGCTTTAAAAGCGTGGTTTGAAGAAAACTCAGGAACTTATCCCCAAAGGTTTTGTGCTAATGAATCTTACTTCAGACCTAGATGTGATTATAAAGCATGGCAAAAACACAGATCTCAATAAGGAGTTAAAACAATGGCAAACCGTCCAATTTTTACCCCTGAGTTTAGCAGATTTCCGTATGTTGACACAATAGACATAGAGTTCGAATGGTACACGGGTTTTGCAAAATCGCAGATGCAAAAAACCATTGCATCTTTACATGCAGCTGCCGCAAAACAAGGGATCGCTCCGATTTTGGAAATCTCGCGTAAATCGGAATCACGTCTGGGAGTTTCGCTAAGTGCCTTTAATCTGCCATTAGAAACGTCAAACGGACAGAAGATGAGTGTGGAGTGTGCATATCAAGGAAGTAAGGTATTTGAAAATGGCGGTCCGTACCACGATCTATATTCAGTTTCAAGTAGGTCGGCAAAGACAGATGAACGGTTGCAGAATTCTGGGGAAATAGTCGCCTTTGCCTTCTGTGGAGAAGATTTTCCAATTGAACCCAAAACGGCTTTCTATGACTGGCTATATATCACTGCGTTATATCAAAAAAAGAAAGATTTGACACAACAACTTGAAATATTTCAAGGTTTTTCAGATATCGTTTTCAATCCGAAACGTTCGTTAAATTGTCAAGCACGTGCTGCAGCTTTATTTGTTTCGCTATCAAGAAATGGATTAATTGATAAACAAATATTTGAAGATAAGGATTATTACTTTGAACTTATAACGGATAAGGGCCTGCTTCCACCAACAGAATTAATACCGTATCAACTCAAACTTCCTATTTAGCAGAGGCATTCAATTGTCGATTTAGCACATAATCTAACATAGGTTCTTAAGGTAGGAGCGACCTCTGGTCGCGACCAAAGGTCGCTCCTACAGAAGATAGGGAAAATTCGGGGTTGAAAACCCCTCCTACAAGAACGAAATTTGACAATTGAATGCCTCTGTCCTATTTAGTGAGCAAGGTTAACACTGATAGTTGACAAAATCAATGCGCGACACCAACCTCGGCACCCTATACCTTGTCAGCACACCGATTGGGAATTTAGAGGACATCACACGCCGCGCCTTACGTATCCTCAAAGAGGTAGACCTGATTGCCGCTGAAGACACACGCAAAACACGCAGACTCCTTACACATTACGAAATCAAAACACCGCTCACAAGTTATTTTGAAGGCAACCAACGGACGAAGACTGAAAAAATCGTTGCAAGACTGAAGGATGGCGAGTCCATTGCCCTTGTATCGAATGCTGGCACTCCCATCATCTCCGATCCGGGATACCCACTGCTACAGGAATGCATTGCTGAAGACATAACCATCGTACCGATACCGGGTGCTTCAGCAGTCCTCACTGCAGCTGCCGTTTCAGGTCTACCCTTACATAACTTCACCTTTGAAGGATTCCTTTCACCAAAATCGGGTAAACGGAAACGGCAATTGACACAACTGGCAAATGAGGAACGGACGTTGATCCTCTTTGAATCTCCACACCGACTCTGTCGTTTTCTTGAAGATGCACTTGAGGTTATGGGAGAACGCGATATTGTCATCACACGTGAACTCACCAAACACTTTGAAGAGATATTTCGGGGTAACATCAGTGAAGCACTTGAGAAATTCCGAAAGACTGAACCTCGCGGGGAATTTACTATTGTTATTGGAGCATGAAATTGGTAGAAAGCAAGATTAAGGACATTACAAACATCGCTGTCATTGGTGCAGGACTCATGGGACACGGCATTGCACAAGAATTTGCATCCGCAGGCTACAACGTCTATCTTCACGATATTACCGAAGAACAACTCAATAACGCACGCGCACAGATTAGCAAAAATCTGACGCTGCTTGCTGAAAACGATCTCATTGAAAAAACGAGCATCCCTGATATACTACAAGGTATTCAAACCACAACGCATTTGGATGCAGCTGTAGAAGATGTTGATTATGTCGTTGAAGCAGTATCCGAGAATTTGCAGCTAAAACAGCAGATATTTGCGAAATTAGATGGTATGTGTCAATCACATACCATCTTAGCAAGCAACACAACCGCATTGATGCCAAGCCAGATCGGTGCAAATGCAAAACGCACAGATAAGATACTTAACACGCACTATTTTAATCCGCCTTACCTAATACCACTCGTAGAACTCATACGTAGTCCTCATACATCTGATGAAACTGTTTCTGTGACGTTCGATCTTTTGACATCTATCGGTAAAACGCCAGCGGTAATTGAAAAGGAGGCACTCGGTTTTGTGGGACCAAGACTACAAGCAGCACTAATTTGGGAAGCATTTTCTATCGTGGAACAGGGCATTGCAAGTGCTGAGACAGTTGACCTCGTTGTGCGAAACAGTTTCGGTAGAAGGCTTAGTGTTGCGGGGCCATTTGAAGTATTTGAGCTTGCAGGTTGGGATTTAGTCCTTGCTGCTTTTGAAGAGCTTTACAAAGACCTGAACAGTTCATTCGAAATCAATCCGCTTCTCAGAGAAATGGTAGATACGGGGCAACTCGGTGTGAAATCTGGGAAAGGTTTCTATCAATGGACAGACGAAAGACAACAAGCACTCCGCGACCGTATGAGTGAAGCATTGATTCGTGCCATTCAGCAGGAAGAGAAGCATGAAACCATAGATTAGGTTTTCGTTCCGCATCAAAATAAACCTATTGACACTAACTCCAATTTAAGGTAAATTCTCAAGTAGAAAACGCTTTACCTATAAAGGGGGAATAATCTCATGATTCGAATAGGTGTTATCGGAGTAGGAGGGATGGGCAATTCCCATTGTAACTCACTTCCTAACGTAGAAAACTGTGAATTTGTCGGTGTCGCGGACCTGCGACTTGATGCAGCAAAAGCCGTAGCAGAAAGACACAACATCCTTGCATTCCAAGACTATCAAGAACTCTTTCCACTTGTTGATGGTGTCGTTGTTGCGACACCGCCTGTGGCGCATACAAAAGTTGTCGTTGATGCAGCAGAAGCAGGAATACATGCTTTTTGTGAAAAGCCACTGTCCTTAACGCTTGAAGAAGCGGACGAAATGATTGAAGCCTCGGACAAGGCAGGTACACATACCATGGTTGGTCAAGTGCTTCGTTTCTATCCTGTTCATGCCCTTGGCAAAAAAATGGTAGATGCTGGCGACATCGGGAACGTTGTTTATATTGAGACCGACTATACGGGGCCCTATAATGCGCCACGCAACCGACCAGAGAGTTGGTATGGCACTGTCGGTGGTTTGTTAGAAAACGGTATCCATAAGTCCGACCTAATCAACTGGTTTGGTGGCACTGCACTCACCGTAGCTGCAGAAGTAGGTAGTTTTTCCGGGCATGACGATTGGGAAGACTATACCGTCTCACTTATACGTTATGATACTGGTACGGTTGGTATCCTGCGGTGGGGTGGTTTCCTTGGTGCTCGCGGTACAAACGAAACGATTATTGACGGTACTGAAGGGTCGCTCCGTCTTGATATGGCAGCGGATGTCGCATACCTGAAAAAACGCGGTGAAAGAGATTGGCAGGAGATCGTCCCTGACCGTTCCGGTCCGAGCCACGTCGTCGGTGAACTCACCCATTTTGTTGAATGTATCCGTGACAACAAAACCCCGATGGTTGATGGTAGAGGTGGCAAACACGCAGTCGCCATTGTGTTAGCGACGTATGAATCGGCAAGGGAAAAAACAAAGGTATCAATAGAATAGACTTGGATTGTTGTATTCTACATGGATATGGTATAATCTGTTGAAAATTAGAGACAAGGAAGTGACTGCATGCCTATACGCAACGGGTATTCGGAATTAGCGACACTAATGTTCAAAAATGCAGAAGATGAAGCGAGTTTAAAAGAACTTCTCAGAATAAAATATTCTGAAGATAACCTTGTTGCATATCTAAAAAATGACGATCCGCTTGTGGGGCGCGCAGCAGCCACCGCGCTGGGACCGATAGGGGGTATGCATGTTGTTCCTGCGTTGGTGGCAAACCTCAAGAACGACGATGTTCGTACCTGTTTAAATACTGAAATTGCGTTGTGGGAAATTTGGTCCCGTTCCGGTGATGAAGCCATTGATGCCATGCTCAATAAGGGAAAGAAACACTTAGAAAATGAGAAAATATCGGAAGCAGTGGAACAATTTACGGCAGTTATTGCAGCAGCACCTAATTTTGCAGAAGGGTACAACCAACGGGCAATTGCATATTTTGTGTTGGAAGCGTGGGAAAATGCTCTTGAAGATTGTAAACAGACCATTGAACTCAATCCTCATCATTTTGGTGCTTATGCTGGCATGGGGCACGTTTACTTGAGATTGGGTAGAATAGATAAGGCTGTTGACGCTTACAAACAAGCACTGACTATCAATCCGAATCTTATCTCTATTGCTGAGTCAATTTTACAACTTCGGCACGAGATTCAAGAAGAATAATTAATATCTTACGTTAAGGAGAAAAAAATGAACGTAATTTGGTCTAAAAACTTAGATGGTTCTTGGTACATATTCCGTGATGATACGATAAATAACATCATTGCTGGTGTTGAAGGGATATATGTTGTTTTTACAAACAATAACAACATCCCGATAGCTCATTATGTTGGTAGCGGGCAAATAAAAGATAGACTGAAAGAATATACTTTATATAGTCCAATGAGAGAACGCAGGAAATCTACAGGTTCACTACGCGTAACATGGGCATATATACCTATTGAGAACGATCAGCGAAATGCCGAAGCATATCTGATACAGCACCTATATCCCATAGAAAATAAACAACGTCCAATTCCAAAAAATGCATATTTTACCATAAATCTACCTTGGTAATCAACATCATCAGAAAAAGGAAAACAATCAGATATGCCCTACCAAGAAAGTCCATATTTTGTCACGCCGCCACGATGTGACACAATTTGGCGATACATGTCCATAGACAAATTTATGTTAATACTGAGCAGTCAAACACTCTATTTTCCTAACATCTACAAATTCAATGATAAAAACGAAGGCACACTCTCAGATAAATCCTTAAAAGAAGTCCATAAGACAAATTTACTTAATGAAGAGAATACACCCATAAAACAAGATGAAGCATTCATTAAGCAAAAAGAATATATAGCACAAACCGAAAAAACCCATACTAAAGCGCAATTAACAGAAAAAATAAATACACAACACTCGTTCGCAACATTGCTAAAAGACTTTTCTAACCACCTCATGTATTGTAGCTGCTGGTTTAGAAAAAAACATGAAAGTTATATAATGTGGGGAGAATATGGAGACAAAAGACACCCCTCATCTATAGCACTTCGAACCACTATTGGAGACCTCATAGATAGTTTAGAATATGCAGACTATCATGTTCACATAGGCAAGGTAAAATATAAAGATTATCGTGAAGAACATATTGAGGGATACGAGAATTTTGAAAAAGAAAACTTAAATAATCATGAAAATGTTCTAAAATTATTTTATGCCCCTATTCTACACAAGAAAAAGGTCTTTGATGACGAAAATGAAGTCCGAGCGGCTATTTCAATGGAATCTATATTTGAAAATCACTTAGATCGAATCTATACATCAGAAATACCTTTTTACAGCGATAGACTTTTTGCGGAAGATTTCCGATATTTTAGTTCAAACACGACTAACTTAATGGAAGATGTCCCCTCTAACGGTATCCCAATTAGAATCAACTTAAGTAAATTAGTCAAGACTATTGCAATATCTAAAATCGGATGGGAATATTTTCAAAAACCATTGTTAGATATGTTAGAAAATAAGCATCTATCACCAGAAATAATTATTTCTGATATATAGATGGGTATGAATATCAAATATAGTATATCAAATCCTTAAACAATGTCAGTTTTCTTCTTAAAGTTCCCTTGATAAGAGGTTTAGGTGGGATAATATATGGTTGAATCAGAGATGCGACATTCGTCTTCGAGACCAATAATGCATACTGTTATTGAGACGAAGCAATACAATAAGAAAACGATAGTTGTTTGTATCGGTATTGCAAGTTTATTGCAGTGGTTGGCCTTTCACTTGTTGACACACGCGAAACTTGGTTTACCTGCGGAATGTTTTGCACTTGCACAAGTATTTGTTGTGCTTTTGGTCTCCCCCTATTTGGCAGCAAGTAGTATGTCACAGTCTACTGCTTCCGCGCAGCAGCTAACACTCACCTCAATTTCTTCTGGAAAATCCCTTTTTTTTAAACTTGCAATAAGCCAGATTCCGCTGCTATGTTGGGTGTTTCTGTCAACATGTCTTGCAGTTTTTGTTACTGATGCGTCAATAGGAAAAGCATTAAAAATGCTGGTCGTGTTAGGATTTTATAGCTTCTCAACTGGTGCCGTTGGTATGTGGGGAGCAAGGTTATTAAAGGACGTTATCTTTGGCGTAGAACTTGCTTATGTCTTATCGGGTATTTTAATCGGAAATGTGTTTTTACTTACGCCTTTTGGACGTTATATTAACAATATACAACCAATTATTCAACCGGTACTCCATTTAAATCCACTGATTGCAGTGTGCAATATCTTTGATGGATTGGATATTTTTAGAAATCCTTTACTCTATCATAAAACACCGATTACGGATTACGATTTCTCGTATCCTCCTTGGTATCTCAACGCTTTTTGGCAATTTACTATAGGCGGATGTTGTTTTTTGTGGACATGGTATATGATTAAATCCAATAAGTATACATCAATTCAATAAGATGTGGCTACAAATACTGAGAGATTCATGGCAAAAACAGAAGACCCCATCATCAGCGTTTCAGGTGTTCGCGGGCAGGTTGGCATCTCACTTGATGCAAGCACCATTACTCGGTTCGCGCTTGCATTTGGCACTTTTGTTGGCGGTAAAACTGTAGTGATAGGGAGAGATTCGCGCACCTCCAGTCCGATGATACGGCATGCAGTACTTGCCGGGCTCTTCGCTACAGGTTGCCATGTGATAGACGTAGGTTTATGTCCGACACCTACTGTATTGATGATGGCAAAGTCTCTGAAGGCAGCAGGTAGTATCACCGTCACTGCAAGTCATAATCCAGTTGAATGGAATGGCATAGAATTTGCTGCTGAGTCTGGTAAACTGCTGACACATTCCGAGCGAGACGAATTGACTCGGATATATGAAACGGAAGATTTTGACCTTGCACCATGGGACAAGCTGGGAACACTTGAAGAATTAGACAACGCAACGACACATCACCTTAAACAGATTCTCAGTACACCTTGGATTGATTTAGATTTAATTCGAGATGCCAAATTGAAAGTAACACTCGATTGCGGTAATGGTGCGGGGTGTGTCATCAGTTCAGACCTATTGCAAGAACTTGGATGTGAAGCGATTGAAATTAATTGTGTCCCGGATGGTAATTTTCGTCGTTCCGCAGAACCGACACCGGATGCTATAGTAGAACTTTGTGAAGAGGTATGTGTCTCAAAGGCAGATATCGGTTTTGCACACGATGGCGATGCGGATAGAGTCGTTGTTGTTACTGATCAGGGTGTCCCACTGAGCGGAGAATGGACCATCGCTTTTGTAGCCGATTTCATTTTAAATAAAACAATTGGCGATGTAGTCGTCACAGTATCAACAAGTCGTATGATGGATGATATTGCTGCTAAACACGGTGTAAAACTACATCGCACAAAAGTCGGTGTAGGATGGGTGGTAGAAAGGATGCATGAAGTCAACGCTGTCATTGGTGGTGAAGGTACTGGTGGCGTTATCTATCCGTCTCTTAACTATACTACAGACGGCATCGCCTCTATCGCAGCGATTGTGCAATATATTGCGGAATCAAATAAAACAGTGTCTGAACTTGTTGATGCAATGCCAAAATACGAAATGTGTCGAAAAAAACTGGAGATACCATCGCAAAAAGTAGCGACACAACTCATTGAGAATGCCTTAAGTTTATATAAGAAAGAACATAAAACAGCAAGTAGAACTGAACCATATCTTGAGTTAACAGATGGTATCAAACGTGTATGGAATGATAGATGGGTAAACATTCGTAAATCTGGAACAGAACCAGTAATTCGCGTATTCAGTGAAGCACCTACAGCATCACAAGCCGAAGCTCTTTGTAATGAAACACTTGAAAGTTTGAAAAAGTTAATGAAACAGATAAGTCTTTAATTGCGTTTTTTGTGATAGAACTTGTCCTTAATTTTGGAGAAATTATGTCTTTGAAAATTGCCTGTATTGGTGGTGGAAGTGGATTATCCGCACTACTCAGCGGACTAAAGTACTATGCCGATCTTGAAGCAGATAGCGAAAAGATAATTAATCTGGATAGTTTGGCAGCCATCGTTACTGTTTCTGACGATGGCGGTAGTTCAGGACGTCTTGTAGAAGAATTTGATGTACTTCCACCTGGCGATATTCGCAGACTTTTGTATACGCTATCCGATGCTGAAGAACTTGCCAGGCTTTTTGAATATCGTTTTTCCAGCAATGGTGATCTCGGTGGACATACGATAGGGAATCTCTTGTTAACAGCACTGACAGAAATTCAGGGGAACTTCCCAAGAGCGATTCAAGCTGCATCTCGTCTCCTCTCCGTACGCGGACAAATCATCCCTGTCACCTTAGATTATACTGTGCTTTGTGCTGAACTTGCTAATGGTGAAATCGTCCGTGGTGAATCAACCATTTCAATACGCGAAAATAGGGAACCTATCAAACGTGTCTTTTTTGAACCGAGAGAAAACGGCAAAACGAATCATGTCACTACAGAAGACTATGAATGTCAAGCACACGAAACAGCGAAGGAGGCACTCGTTAATGCTGATGCAATTATCATCGGTCCAGGAAGTCTCTACACCAGCATCATGCCAAATCTCGTGGTAAAAGGTATCGTAGAAGCAATTCAACGCTCCAACGCACTGAAAATCTATGTTTGCAATGTAATGACACAACCGGGGGAAACGGATGGTTACGCAGTCACTGACCATGTTAACGCTATTCTTGACCACGCCAAAATTCCCATAGACTACGTTTTGGTAAACAATCAACCCGCTCCGAAAGAAATCATGCAAGGATATGTTCGCAATGAATTGGTTTCACAACTTACTCGGATTCGGTCCCTCTCTGAAGAAGGGCTTTCGAAACTTTCTGAAAATACCGAACATCTGATGGAGGTACTTGACCTGGCAAAAGATATTTCAACGCTCTCTGCTGAAACCATGCAGGTTGCTGACGCATCAAAAGTTCAGGTTTCCTATAACCGAGAACAGGAGCGGCTTGAAGATGAAGGCATTACTGTTGTTGAAGCAGATTTAATCAGAGACATGGTTGTTACGGAGATTGGAACTTGGTTAGGTGGTGCTCAGATGAATGTTATCCGTCATGATCCTGAAAAGTTAGTGATGAGCTTGGTAAATATCTTCAAAAATCATCCAAAACTGAAGGATGTCATGATTGAAAAAACATAGGGTAGGTTCCGAAAAACACTACCCTTTGATAAAAATAGAACTTGAGGCACTTATATTGTCGCTATGTAGTTACAACCCTAAGTGAGAGGCGTTGTTCGCCTGAATATGAGACGCATATTTATCACAGATATAAGATAGGTTATCAATAAAGTTTTCCCACCGAAATTCTTCCTCTTGTGCCTTTGCTGCTGCAAAATACACCGCTAATTCATAATAACTGATTTTTTTATCGTCTAAAGGTTGGTGTTCAGCGGTATATTGTTTAGTTTCTTTTTTCATTGGTACCCCCCTAAGAGTAAATGTTATCCCGCCCTATGTTTTCTAAGTGTATTATGTTTTCTAAGTGTATTATGTTTTCTAAGTGTATTATGTTTTCTAAGTGTATTATGTTTTCTAAGTGTATTATGTTTTCTAAGTGTATAAAGGTTATCTATATGTCTTTTTAACGCCACCTTCAAAAAGAAGTTACATTTTTTAGCATATTATAGTGAAATCTAAAAATATGTGCACACTCCCTGGTAGGTGCGGTTTCCTAACCAATGCAGAATACCACACGCGTATTCTGCATTGGTTAGGAAACCGCACCATAAGCGTCAATTTAAGAAAAAATCTATGTTATTATAAACACCTCTAAATACGCATGATTATGGAGATTAGCCATATTCAGTCCCGTAGGGACGATATGTTTATAGATAAACGGCGGACAACCCTCTTTAGTCCCGTAGGGACGATATGTTTCAAAGCACATCAACAATAAATATGCCGTTCCTACGGAACTAAAGAAAGATTGGTTATCACATTTCTATAAACATATCGTCCCTACGGGACTAAAGAAATTACCGAAATATTTTATTAATCTTCATTTAGTTTGTGCTACATCGGTATTATAGCACTTATACGCACAGACGCAGTAAACGTCCCTTGTGGTGGTAACACAATCACCCCTGCAGGAACACCTCGCTTCTCTAAATTGATTGCATCTGTTGGACATGTATATGGCTCAAAGCAGATGGTTTCTCTTTCTGGAGGGGTATACACCACAAGTTCTCTAAATACAGCATCCGATTCCATCAACATGCCGTATCCAATATCCTTATTCTCAATTAGACACCGACTAACGCCACCCACAAATTGTGCATCTGTAAAGACATGGTCAAGTTTCAGTTTTTCAAAAGGTTGTCCACTTCGTAGGTCAAGTATGCCATGGACAGCATGCCGTTCACCTGTTGGAACAAGAACATCGTCCAATTCCCAATATTTGTTTGCTGGTACTGTTATCAATGCCTTGGACGCATCAGCTAATCCAGTTGGGTTGACATTAAAATAGGGATGAATTCCGAACCCTACAGGCATGTTGCCATTGCCTATGTTCTCTATTTCTACATGCATATTCAGACTTGAGTCTTTTAGCAGATATGTCATCTTAATAACAAACGGAAAAGGATATTGCCGAACCACATCAGGAAAGTCTTGAGAATTCAGAGAGCATACCAACACGGCACCGTTTTCATCTGCTTCATGTTTGTCAACTTTATAGGGTCGGTTTAACAGCAATCCGTGAATTGTCGTAGGGGATTCTGGTGTTTTGTCGAATTGATAGGTTTTACCCTCAAATTCCCATTTACCATCCCGAATTCGGTTTGGAAAAGGAAATAGGATTGGATTACCGTAAGCGGTTGGACGTTGTTTTAGCGTCTCCAGATCCGGTGGTTCGTCTATAATGTTTAACGATGTATTACCATCGGCAATTCTAAACGAATAACAGTTATTTCCAAGTTCTGGGACGATCTTGGCAATTGCTTTCCCTTTTTGCTCTATGGAATAAACGTCATAGTCATGTGAATGGATTGCTTTGTTGGCTAAATAGAATGTTTGCATCACTGTTTTCTCTTTTTGAGTGTTCACATTATACTTCATCTTTTATTTTCTCAATGGTTATACCATTTCTAATTGATAATATCGCATTAGTTGGAGAGATCTGGTAGGAGCGACCTCCAAATCAACGGTATGAATGCCTTTTGGCATTCCCCGGGTCGCGACCAGGAGGTCGCTCCTACCGAAGAGAGGCACCCCATCCAGCAATAACAGTGGAATTCCTTAATGAGATATTATTTTTTAGAATTGGTATTATTTTGCACACCATAGAATACCGCGCCGTAACACTTCATGAAAATTCGGATGAGAATAGGTTCTGTTATCGTGTCCACTCTGTAGACAGAAAACTCGTGAATTTCCATATTCGCGTGTCCATCCAATAACATCCATGCTATTCGGATGATCTACAGAGAGTAAAACAGTGCTATCTTCACCCGCGGATTTCATCGTATAGGTTTCGTCAACCATTTCCCAATTTGATAAGTCTTTAGTGATAGGATGAGTTGGGTCTGTAACTTGTACTTGAAGTGTCTGTTTGGGAAAGTAGTCAAAGTCGTCACGGTCAGATATTCCACATATCTCGGAATATACATCCCAATCTGGATACGCGAGAATGGCGTGATGTAAAATGACAATTCCTTGTCCACGAACAGAGAGATCCAGAATTGCTTGTGCTTGTGGTTCTGTTGGGTATGGTCGGTGAAAGTTGTAAAATACAACGGTATCATAATCTTGTTGCTTAGGGTCATCTACAAAGTCGTCCATATCTTCACGAACAAATTCGATTCCTACCATACTTTGAAAAACCGCATCAAAATCTTTTTCTCGGAACCCATGTTCACCAGTTATAACTGCAATGTTCATATATCTATACCGCCCCTAAAGGAAATGACTATTATGATATTTTAACTAATCAACTATTGCTTGATAGGTTAACACTCGAAATTGGGCATGAAAAGGATTTTCACCGATTAATTGTGTCATCAAAATTGCCACCAATTCCTCCGCAGGATCAATCCAGAATGTTGTACTTGCAAGACCACCCCAACTAAACGTGCCTAAAGAACCGAGAGTATTGGATTCAGCAACATCAGTGACCACAGCAAAACCCAGACCAAATCCGCATCCCGTTCTCCACAAGGGCTGCCAATCATCGGATATATGGTTCATCGTCATCAGTTCAACTGTCTTTCGTCCGAGTAGCCTTTCTCCGTTGTATTCCCCCTTGTGCAACATCATTTGACAGAAACGTAGGTAATCGGCAGCAGTTGACTGTAAACCAGCACCACCGGCATGGAAAAAACTCAACGGACCACTTGACACAGGCGGGTTCGCAATTTCTTGAATACCGCCATCTTCTGTCGGTTCATATACAGATGCATATCGATCCGACTTATCTTCTGGTACTGAAAAATCCGTATCTACCATCCCTAACGGTTCAAAAATCCGTTTTTTCAGGAATTCTGCAAACGGCATACCCGATACTACTTCAACAAGATAACCGAGGACATCTGTAGACATTCCGTAATTCCATGCATCCCCTGGGTGATGTAAAAGTGGAATATTCCCAAGTTCTTTCACCATATCTTCAAGTCCGCCCTTGAAAAAGTTTGCTTCCCTATACCGATCATTGATCGGATGCACCCAGTCCCCACCATAAATAAGACCTGATGTATGTGTGAGGAGATGTTTGAAGGTCACCTCCCGTTCTGCATCAATAATGGCATCCCCATGATTTGCATATACCTTCATATCTTTGAAGGCAGGAATAAACGCGGCCACAGGGGAATTCAGTTGAAAGTGTCCTTCCTCATATAGCATCATGATTGCGACACTTGTAATCGGTTTCGTCATTGAATAGATTCTGAAAATGGTATCAAAGTCAATTGGTTTCTCAGTTGCGACATCCTGCAAACCGATTTTCTCAAAATGTATGAGTTTGCCAGCTCGGGCTATCATCGTCAATACACCAGGTATTTTTCCATTATCTACCCAACGTCGCATGACGGGAGCAATCCTATTTAACCGCGTTGCAGACATGCCTACCTCTTTAGCCTCTGCCCGCGGTAGTCCATAGTCCATAGTGGTTTTTCTCCTTTTTCTTTCTGCAGTGAATGCCGTTAGTTACTACTTGCTTCTGAATTTCTTATAGCCTGATATGCCAACTTCTCGAATTCTCTTGCGAACCCGTATCGATTATTTAGCAGTTGGGTCATTAAAATAGCAACAAGTTTTTCTTCTGGATCAATCCAGAAAACAGTGCTGGCAGCACCTGCCCAACTGTATGTCCCTATTCCCCTGCCTTTATTGTTTTCACCAACTTTTGTTACCACATTAAACCCGAGTCCAAAAGCAGCATTTTGTCTATATTGATGGTGTGGATATCGCATCAGTTCCACTGTTTGCTTTGACAAGATCCTTACGCCATCCAATTCACCACCGTTGAGCAGCATCTGACAAAATCGCAGATAATCCGTTGCGGTTGAGACGAGTCCGCCTCCACCGGATGGGAAAAAACTGAGTTCGTCGTTAGCAAGTGGCGCGTTATCAACAAGACGAAGTCCTCCCTTATCGTTTGGTCTATAAAGTGCCGCGTATCTATCCACCTTCTCTTTTGGAACAGAAAAACCGGTGTCTACCATGCCAAGCGGTCCAAAGAGGCGTGTTTGAAGGAACTCCTCAAACGGCATGTTGGATACCACTTCTACAAGGTATCCAAGAACATCTGTCGCAACACCATAATTCCATCTTTTACCAGGTTCGTGAACAAGTGGAATATCCCCCAACTTCTCTGCCATCTCTGCTAATGTGGAGTCTGATTTGAAAATCTTCAGTTCACCATATAGTTTTGATATGGGATTGTTTCCCCATCCATAAGTCAAACCTGCTGTATGCGTTAGAAGATGCTTGATGGTCATTTTATTCTTTGCATCATGCGTTTCTGTTTGTTCCTTGTTGAAAACCTTCATGTCCTTAAAGACAGGAATAAATTTCTCAACTGGGTCGTCAAGTTTGAAATGTCCATCTTGATATAGGATCATTACAGCAACACTGGTAATCGGTTTTGACATTGAATAGATGCGAAATATGGTGTCAGTTTCGACCGGTTTCTGATTTTCAACATCACGCATACCAAGCGGATTAAAATGCACGATATTTCCATCTTTTGCAATGACAGTCAAGAACCCGGGGAGTTGTCCTTTATCAACATATTCTTGCAATGCAGGTGCTATCTTATCAAGTGTCTCTGTGGAAAGTCCTAAGTTCTCAGGTGCCGCCTTCGGTAGCCCCTGTTCATGAACAACTTTAGAATTACCACACGCAAGAACCAGAATGCCAATAATCAGTAAATAATAAACCTTCGGAATTTTCAAACCCTTCTCCTTATATGTTTTTCCGCTCATGTAAAAAGTGTGTTCTGTTGTTTTCAATGAACACAATTGCCATGCAGGTTCAAATTTTCCGTTAGCACTCACTTTTTACATGAACGGTTTTTTCTATTGAACCTGTTTGATATACCCCCATCGCGTAGTAAGTTTACTTTCAGGGTCAACACTCAATATTTGAGCTAAACCAACCGACATAACTTCTTTTATTTCGGTTTCGCTTCTTGCGATGTTAGAAATCCGTATCTCTTCAATAATTCCAATCAATCCGGCAGCATTTCCTTTATTCGGTACACCTATGGTAATTGGATCGTTGCTTTGAAAGGTGTTGGAATTTTCCTGTTCTGTTTCCAATACACCGCCAACATATAAACGTCCCGTTTTTCCATCAAAAGTAAACGCGAGATAGTGCCATACACTGTCTGTAATGGTTGTAGTGCCGTTTATGTTGAATGCGCAATTGCCATTTGCCCCTATCTGCCCATGTAAGACTCTTTGATCAACATGCACCCATATACCGTAGTTTCGATTCACACAACCCTGTTGTTGTTTACACACAATACCTTGCCATTTCCCAGCATGATCCGTGATTTTGACTAAGACTTCTATGGAAAAAGTTTCTAATTCCAGTTTGCTGGTAGAATCAACAACGATATATCCACTGTCGTCACCAGGGAATTGTATCCCTTCCCCAAATTTTGTTTTAACCCTATTTAGGCTACCGGTGAATTCTCCGTCGTGCCCATTACCTGATGCATCTCTAACAATGGGACCGCTTCCCTCTTCAAAAAGCCAAACTGCTACAGTGTTTTCATCTACAACAGCATCTGTTGACATAACACTTGATAAAAGAAAAACTGGAATTACAATGATGTAAATTTGCGCAATGCTGATTTTATTTAATTTTGTACCAAACATGATTTTCTCCTTTATTTTTTGAAAAATTCAAATATTATTTACAATTTTCATAACATGCCTTTACTTTAGGCAATGTCGTATTTTAAACAATACGCTTATATTGTTAATGTTATCATATAGCATTATTTATGTCAATAGTGTGTTAAACTTGGGCAGGGTTATTCAGTTTTAAGAGTTTTCGTTTATTTGTGTTACTATTAGTTTATATTGTAGGTCGGGTAGAGCGTAGCGAAACCCGACACGTTTCCTTCCTGTCGGGTTTCGCTACGCTCTACCCGACCTACGCATCTAATTCACGAATGTTATAAATATCTGAAAAAATACCAAAACTGAATAACCCTGAAACTTGGGGTGTGTAAAGTTTTTGGCATGAATTGGGAGTAAAGTTTTTGTCACCTTTTTTGTCTGAAGCGCGGATTTCGGGGTGTGTGCGGAATCGCGGAAAACGCGGAAAACACAGAAGACGCGGAATGACCACTGCATCATGATTTTTTGCTAAGAATAACCATTACCCTTATCAAGACGTTTTATTGTGGGTGTCTTTTCCGTGTATTCCGTGTTTTCCGCGAATTCCGTGATTCTGAAGCACACCGTGAAATCCGGGGAATGCCATAAGGCATTCATACCCGGGGAATGCTCTATAGCATTCATACCTTTGATTTCTTGATTTGCAGGTCGCGACCGGGAGGTCGCTCCTACCTGTGAAAGGGTCCAATTATTTTCATATTTCACCATAATTGAAACGGTTACTATTCTTCAAGTGTAAATCGATGTACACCGCCACCGAATGTTCCAACATATAGTGTTTGACCATCAACATCAAAGCAGGCAATTTGATATGGAATCTCTGGTGTAACCTGCTTCCATTTACCTGTTTTTTCTTCTATTTGATATATTAACTTTCCAACTTGACCGTATACCTTTGAGTCTTCAACAGCAAACCTTTCTACAATGAGAGAAACCCCCTCTGTGTCTGTGATAATCTGCCAATCAATTCCGTTTTGGGATCTCACAACACCTTTATCAGTTGCAACGTAGACGGTATTTCCAGCAATGGTAATATCATTGTATTGAACATCTGCATAAGGCAGTTTTGAGGTAACATTGTTCCAGTTGTCTCCTTCATCAAAGGATAGCATAAGGTTTCCATCTCGTTTGCCGACATAAACAGTCTTACCCGAAACAGCAATTTTGAAACCACTTGAATATGGATTAATGTTGTGATCATTAAATATATCATAGTCAGCTTTATCTATCAGTTGCGTATTGTGCCATTTAGATTCGCCCGGTTTCCATCTTAAGAGTGCCTTGCTGAATTCTATATAAACTGTTGAATTTTCTATAGCGAAATTTCCTATCAGATATTTTATAGAATCATTTAGACTTTCTGTCATTATTCTGTTGTATATTTCATTGAACCTTTCTGCATTGAAATGCTTCGGATCAATCTTTTTTTCATTCTCAAGATTTTTCTTACCATCTTCCTGAACTGTTTCAAGAAGTGCTTTACTTATTTTTTCGCTTAACTCATTATCAAAGTCAGGAACACTAAAAGCAGGTATGTCAGGGACAGAACTCATACGGTTTTCTTCGCTGCGTTTGCGATATAAGTGAGGGGCAATATTTCTTGTTCCTTTCGCATATAAAATACCGTTAGATTCAACTAAATCTATGATCTGACCTGTTTTTCCGTGTATAGGTGACCACGATTCTCCACCATCTGAAGATGTTACCAGTTGATTACCAATGTTTGCATACAGAGAATCATTGACTGCAACCAAATTTATCACATTACTATTTGCCATACCTGTATTGAATTGTTGCCATGTTTTTCCGGCATTGTTGGTTCTGTATACACCATCTTTTCCTGCAGAATAGATTAGGTTATCATTAAGCATTGCAATTGCAGGAGTTGTATTTGTGTCAGCTAAACTTGCAGGGAAATTAAACAAGTTTCCTTTACCATCTTTTATATAATACCCGTATACCGATTCACAAACCAAAAGATTGTTTTGATATGATGTTGTTTTGAGAGTTGGAGATACTTCTGTAACTGTGTCGCTTGATACTGAAAAACTACTTCCTCTTGGGTTCTTCAAAGTTCTTTTCTCTAACTCAATTTTTTCCCATGTATCGCCTAAATCCGTGGAACTATATAACGACAAGGGGGGTTGTGCAGTCGTCATCATTTGCATGAATTCTGAAATTACTCTATTCTTTTCTTTTACACCTTCAACCACATAGAGTTTGTCATCCGCGCTTGCCACGGAACGAATATTATTGACTTTCCAATCTACCGGTATTAGTTGCCATGTCTCTGACTTTAGTCTATAGAGTCCAGAATCACCCCCAATAAATACAGTGTTATCTATCGCTGTGATTGAGCGAATTTTCTTGTCTTTCAATTCCTTGATCACAATATTCCATGTTTTTCCACTATCTTTGGATTGATATACACTTTTTTCCAACGCTAAATAAAAGGCTTTATCAGTTATAGCCATACCAGCAAACTTTCCTTCTGGACGTGCACCTAATGAATTCCAGGTCCTACCTTTATCAACGGAAGAAAATATTTCTTTATGAGAGACCGCAAAAAAGGTATCCTCACGTTCTAAAATATGCAATATCCCCTTAAATGGCAAGTTGGAACTGATTAAATTCCACCTTTGTTCATTTATTGACAGTTTGTAGAGATCGAAATCAGTACATGCATATAGTTCATCTTGTGCTGAATAGAAAAGTAATCTGACAGGACCTCCTTCTGGTCCATTTGTTTGAACCCAATCCCCTTTTATTATATGTGCTGTGTCTTTATTGGATTGTGCTGCAAAAAGTGTTTTGTCTGAATTCTGATCAGTACCGTTACCCTGTCCTATTTTAGTTAAGTTTCTACTCTGTGCTTGTACTGTCGGTTTTTCTGGAATGTCTATGACAAGTTGAGTATCAGTAATTTCAATTGTTGGTGCAGTTTGTGCATTCAAACTATACGGTTCTTGAAAATGAAAAAAGTTTTTAGCCCCAATACCGAACAGCAAAAGCACGAATATAGCCGATACTGCTGACATTGCCATGGGTAAAAGTGGCTTGGTTGTTGATGGAACAATTGGTTTTAGTTCGGTAATTTGCTGCATGATGTTTTCTGTGAGTTGTGTTGGCAGGTGGAAACTGCTCAAGTTTTCTTTAATCATGGATTCCTCCTTCTTTAATCTATTGCGTGCGCGGTGTAATCTACTACGTACTGTGTTAGGAGATACACCCAAAAATTTTCCAATATCTTCACATGTCATTTCAGCAATGTAGTAAAGATTTACTACCGTGCGTTCACTCTCTTTTAATTGACTGAGCAACTTCTGCACGATTGCACGTCTTTCCTTGTTTGCTGCATCTTCGCGTTGTTGTGTCATATATTCTGAGTAGTACACCTCCTCTAATTCAACTGGATCAGTCGTTTCTAATGATTGTAAATTTAGCTTTTTCTTGCGAAACCAGTTCTTACACTTTCTAGCAGCGATAACATAAAGCCAACCCGCAAAGCGATTGTAGTGCTTGAGTGTCTCTAACTTTTGATATGCTGTTAGGAAGGTATCCTGCGTAATTTCTTGTGCAATGTGGAAATCACCAATTTTCTGCCAAGCTAATGCATGTATCTGTTTTTGGTATTTTTCCACAAGTGCAGTAAAAGCTTTATCATTACCATTTATGGTTTGTTGAATCAAGTCAGCATCATTGCTTTTCATTGCAAACCTCAAAACAAATTAGTCTTTAAATATATAGACACAATTCTGGGGAAGATAATTGCATAATTTGAAAAATATTTTTTTGTGGGTGGGAGGAATGTGGTAATAATACTATTTCTATTTTATAATATACCATTTTTCGTAGGGCGGGTAGAGCATGCGAAACCCATAAATCAACGGTATGAATGCCTTATGGCATTCCCCGGGTGTCAATTTAGTGGTTACCCAGCCCCATTTTCCTCTTGTTGGAGGGGTTTCTAACCCCGATAGCAGAGGGGGACGGCATAAAATCGGGGTTAGAAACCCCTCCAACAAGAGTATTCTAAAGTAGGTAGCAACTTAGGTTATATAAGGCAAATTGTTTGCTACTAATCTTTTTCTTCATCTGGATAGTCAATTGCCCACTTCCCACGTCCATCTCCTGTGGGGGGTTCTTGCCATAAAGCAAGGAAACGTTCTGGGGCATTGTGTTCCAATAGATGTGCCATAAAAAGTTGATGCAATTCAGTGACAAGGTCTGTGTTGTCATCAGCAAGATTGTTCGTAGCAATAGGGTCAGCTGTAAGGTCAAACAGCTCAGGTGTGCCATAAGCACCAACAGGGGCATACCCCCATCGTTCCGTAACAAGAAACGGAGTCGTTGCTCTACGCGGGACAGTGCCGTTGCGAGCCCCTATATGTGTGCCCGTTACAGCGTATTCTCTGTGTTGACTTTCACCGCTTAAAAGTGCTTCGGCAAATGATCTACCTTCAAAAGGTTTCGGGGGGTCAAGTGTAACCCCTGCCAGATCGCACAGAGATGGAAATATATCCATCGGTTGTGCAATCATATCAAGCTGTTGCCCTTGTGGGATATTACTCCCTGCTATTAGGAACATTTGATGATTGATTTCGGGATATGTGGGCCAATATAGCGGATCTTCTGAATCAATGTTAGATTTGCCTGTCCTTTCATGTTCACCGATAGACATGCCGTGGTCTGACATCACGACTACAATCGTGTCATCCCATAGTTCAAGGTCTTCCACTTTTTCAAGGATGCGACCGATATGTCGGTCAACCATTTCTGATTCGCCAGCGTAGTGCGCCCATAGATTGTGCAATTCTGCATCGGTGTAAATAGAGGAACGTCCATAGTTTGGATGGAGCATCGGTGGTCCAGTATAGTCAGGGTCATAACGTTTCACGATGTATTCAGGCGGATCCCACGGTTCGTGAGGATCAAAAAAATCAACCCACAGGAAGAAAGGTCCTGAACGATAGTTCTCTTCTAAGAAACGTATGGCGGTTTGTGATGTTCTGCCAGAAAACGTCTCTGCCTCATATTGATAATATCGGTTTGTCCAACGGTGCGTATTCGGTAAGGTGTTACCTCTAAAAGCTGGGTTTGGACGTGTCTTTTCATCTGGCATGATGGTCTGTATTTCATCGTTGAGATGTAGCAGGGGTTTGTCCCCCTCCTGCCCGCGATGTTGAAATGCAGCTTGAAAACCTTGTTGGAACCGTGCATTGAATAGATGTGGACAATCACAGATTAACTGCGTTGCATATCCCTGTCCGGCTAAGAGTTTTGCGATATGGTTCGGTCCACTAAGGTCAATCGCTTGCCATCCATAGTGTGGCCATCCCAATGTGCCGGTGGCGACATCCGTACGATGTGGAATTGTTGGAAAACTGCTCATATAGAATTTATCTATGGCAGTTGCACATTCAGCTTCAAATTTATCAAGCATCGGCGTTCGGATCGGCTTTTCTGCCCGTTCACCGAGGTTGTCATGACGGAAAGTATCAGTAATTAGTAAGACGATATTTTTCATGAATTATAATTCACCTATTAACAATTAATATTACTTATTTCTACCATGCTAAGACAACTCCACCTTTAAGTCAAATTAAATAAGAAAAGGCAGATACTTAATGAAGATACCTGCCTGTCCATTATTCTGACGGTAAAGTGATTATTGCCAAGGATGTCTTCTATAACGATTGCATACATCACAACCACTATCATAACAGGAAAAACAAACAATGTATAAATCTCTCGCTGTTTTGGTTGTCGGTGCAACCGACTCCACACTATGATTTTCACTATCGTGTTTTAAATGTTGACCTGTAGCTTCCGCTTTTAAACCTCCTAAGGTTCTTGTAGACCCAAATATTGATATGGATCAATTGCTATCTCTTCCAGAGTAACAACTTTGATATGTGACGGAACATCACCTTCGTCCCTATATACTACACCGTATGGCACTAAATCAGGTGCACCTTTTGCGCTAACTATTTTTTCTCGCCATTTATATCGGTTATATATTCAACAAGAATGCTTCCCTTTTTAATCGGTGTAATAACTAATTTGCCGTTCAAAAAAGCTCCACCGACACTGCTATATCTATCACGTGTCCCATCTTGCCGCATTTTTTGAGTAACACGTCTGAGTAATTCATGATTAATGTCTTTGCATTGTCCCCAAAAAGTTTCAGGGTCAAGGTATCCATCAGGTAGTTTTGGATAGGGCCCTAACCCGAAAGGTGAAACTAATTCTGGTTCTTCTTTTACTTCTATCGGTTCGGTTATTTCTTCTGTATGTTTGGTTATTTCCTTTGTAGGTTTTTCCTCACTCATAACACCGTCTGATGTTGTTGGGGTTTCGGGTTCTATTCTCGTCGCTTCAATGTCTTCCTTGAAGTTTTTCAGGTCTATGTGCAAATAGATTTGCAAAGCGACGAAACCGACTATCATGATTGCTATTGCCCAATAAAGTTTTTTCGTCATCGGTTTATTTCCTATAGGATGGACACTGCATTTGTAGCGGTGTCTGTTGGTTGTGATGCTATACGTGCGCTTCGGTTGGGGTAGTTCTTTAAAGCAGTGTGGGATCCCTGCCGCCTAAAGCACTCCCTAAAGTATAATCTTAGTGAAAGAGCACCCATATTGGCACCTCTTTAGACGTTATCAGCATTATAACATTTTGTGCAATTTTTGTCAATAAAAAATGTTTGTCCCAGAGGCATTCAATTGTCGGGTTT